>JAAEKA010000243.1 GCA_014155705.1 Anaerolineae bacterium clx_CAG2
CGGGTGCGGCGACCGGCTGGGCCTGGCCACGCCGGGCCACGTGCGGTCTGTGCGCAAGGCGGCCGGCGTGGCGCCGATCCTGGCCCAACAGTCGATCCGTGAGAATGCCCGCACCGGTCGCACACCGCAGGAGGTGCTGGATGACGCCGCCTGGGGTGTATTCCAGGAGGGCTGGCAGGATGGCTACGGCGCCGACGCCGACCACCTGAAGACCCCTGCCGATGCCGATATCACCGCAGCCGCGGGCTATACCTTCTTCACCATCGACCCCGGCGAGCACGTGGACGACTCGGCCCACAGCGCCTCGCCGGCTGATTTGACCGGCAAGGTTGCTGCGCTGCCCTGGGCAGCGCTGGAGATGCAACCTGACGATCTTTACCGGCGCTATCTGGGTCAGGCGTTCGAGTTGGAGCGCGGCCGGCTGATCTTTGACGAGGAGAGTCTGCTGCGAGCGGCTGCGAAATATGGTCGGGCTGTGGCTCACGTGGCCCGCATGTACCGCCATCTGGAGGCCATCCTTCCTGGCCGGCCCTGGGAGCTGGAGGTCTCAGTGGACGAGACGGCTACGCCCACCTCGCACCTGGAGCATCTGTACATTGCCCTGGAACTGAAGCGCCTGGGTGTGCGCTGGGTCAGCCTGGCTCCACGCTACGTGGGTAGTTTCGAAAAGGGTGTGGACTACATCGGCGATCTGGACGCTCTGCGGGTTGATCTGGCCGGCCATGCCGCCATCGCCCGCGCCCTCGGTCCTTACAAGCTCAGTCTGCACAGCGGCTCTGACAAGTTCAGCGTTTACCCGTTGATCGTCGAGGCCACCGGCGGCCTCGTGCATCTGAAGACGGCCGGCACCAGCTACCTGGAAGCCTTGCGGGCTATCGCCCAGGTGCAGCCCGCTCTCTTTCGTCCGATCTACGCGCTGGCCTTCGAGCGTTACGACGAGGACCGCAAAACCTACCATGTCTCAGCCGAGGCGCGCCGCGCGCCGCGCCTGGAAGACTTGACTGACGATGCGCTGCCGGCCGTATTGGACCAGTTCGACGCACGCGAGATGCTGCACGTCACCTTCGGCTCGGCCCTGCAGCGCTATGGCGACGTTATCAAGGCTACCCTGCGCGCCTACGAAGACGCCCACTACGCCGCCATCGAAGCGCACTTCGACCGGCATCTGGCGGCATTTGCGGAAAGGAACTGAGAGGAATTCAGAGGGACTGAGCGGCACTTGTAGAAGCTAATGAGAGCGATTGAAATCCGTTCGACGATGCCTCTCAGTTTTCGCAGATCCTCCAGTTCCCCAAGTTCCTCCAGCTTCCCCTGAGCTCCCGGAGCAATCCTATGGATCTACAAGAACTAACCAAACTCTACGACTTTACCGGCAAGACCATCGTGCTGACAGGCGGCGCAGGCGTGCTGGGTGGCGAGATGGCTTGCGCGCTGGTGGGCTGCAACGCCAACGTCGCCATCCTGGATCGCGACATGGCCCTGGCCGAGAAGCTGCTGCATCGCATCGAAATGATGGAAGGCGTCGGCGGCAGGGCGGCCATCGTCTATGGCGACGTGCTGCAGCGCGACACATTGGTGCAGGCCGAGCAGGCGATTCGCTCCGAGTTCGGCGGCGTCTACGCGCTGATCAACGCGGCCGGCGGCAACAAGCCGCAGGCCACCACCAGCGCCGATCTCAGCTTTTTCGACTTGCCGGAGGAGGCGTTGCGCTTCGTCTTCGACCTGAACATCCTGGGCACGATCCTGCCCAGCCAGGTCTTCGGCCAAACGATGGCCGCGCAGAAGGAGGGTGTGATCCTCAACATCTCCTCCATGAACGCCTTTCGGCCGCTGACCCGTATCCCTGCCTACTCGGCCGCTAAGGCCGGCGTCAGCAACTTCACCCAATGGCTGGCCGTCCACATGGCTCAGGAGTATTCGCCCTACATCCGCGTCAATGCCATTGCGCCCGGCTTTTTCATGACCCAGCAGAATCGCTTCCTGCTCACCGATCGCGAGACCGGCGAGCTGACCCCGCGCGGCCATACGATCCTGAGCCATACGCCCATGGGCCGCTTCGGCGATCCCATCGACCTGCTGGGCGCCTTGCTCTTCCTGCTCTCTGACGCCGCGGCCTTCATCACCGGGGTGATGCTGCCCATCGATGGCGGGTTCTCCGCGTTCAGTGGGGTGTAAGTGACAGTAAACGCAAGTGCAAGTGTGGTAACCTGGAATCGTCGCGAGTTTCAGCTTTCAGCTCATCCGTTAGGTTTACAATGCGCCTGGTCCGGCCACCGCCGGACCTGTCAATCGCAGCAGGCTGGAGAACCCCTATGATCATAGGCCAAGGATTTACCGATCGCACCATGCAAGAGACCGAAGCCCGCGCACTGCTGGCTGAGGCGTTGGACGCGCAGCCGCTGGACGGCCGGCGCGTGCTGGTCATCATCCCCGATGGCACGCGCAGCGGCCCCATCGATCTGTTCTTTCGCCTCTTCCACGAACTGCTCAGCCCGCGCGTGGCTGCGCTGGACTACTTGCTGGCTCTGGGCACGCACCAGCCCATGTCGGACGAGGCCATCCAGCGGCGGCTGGGGGTGACGGCTGAGGAGCTGGCTACGCGCTACGCCCATGTTCAGATATTCAACCACCACTGGGAACGGGCCGACACTTTCCGCACGCTCGGCGTCATCCCTGCGGCCGAGATCGAGCAGCTCAGCAACGGCCTGCTCAGGATGGACGTGCCGGTGACGGTCAACAAGCTGATCTTCGAGTATGACCAGCTTATCGTCTGTGGGCCGGTCTTTCCCCACGAGGTGGTGGGCTTCTCCGGCGGCAACAAGTATTTCTTCCCCGGCATCAGCGGACCGGAGGTGATCAACTTCACCCACTGGCTGGGCGCGCTGATCACCAGCTACACCATCATCGGCGCCAAGCACACGCCCGTGCGTGCGGTCATCGACCGGGCCGCGGCCATGATCGACCTACCCAGGCTGTGTGTCTGTATGGTGGTCAACGGTCATGATCTGGCCGGTTTGTATGTGGGCGAACCGCAGGCGGCCTGGGCCGCCGCCGCCGATCTGTCGGCCCAGGTCCACGTGGTCTATGTCGAACAGCCTTACCAGACCGTGCTGTCGGTTATGCCCCACCTTTACGATGACATCTGGACCGCGGCCAAGGGGATGTACAAGCTGGAGCCGGTGATCGCCGACGGCGGCGAGGTGATCATTTACGCGCCGAACATCGACGAGATCAGCTACACCCACGGCGCGATCATCGACCGCATCGGCTACCATGTGCGCGATTACTTCGTCAAACAGTGGCAGCGCTTTGAGCATGAGCCGTGGGGCGTGCTGGCTCATTCCACCCATCTGCGCGGCGCCGGCGAATACGACGCCCCGGCTGCTGTTGAGCGGCCGCGTATTCAGGTGACATTGGCCACCGGCATCCCCGAGGCGCGCTGCCGCCAGGTCAACCTGGGCTACCGTGACCCGGCCAGCATCGACCCGGCCACTTTTGCCGGCCGCGAGACCGAGGGCGTTCTGCTGGTGCCCCACGCAGGCGAAATGCTCTATCGGCTCAAGGACCGTGACCGGTAAACGGTAATCGGTTATCAGCGCCCAGCTTTTCCCTTCTTTTCCTTGCTTTCCTTCTGTTCTGCCATGCATGCCACCATTCCCCCCACGCACGCTGAGCCGCCGTTGATCCTGGCCCTGGACATCGGGTCCTCATCGCTGCGCGCCGCGTTGTTCGACCGGCTGGGGCGGACCGTGCAGGGGATCGATGCACGGCAGTTGTACCAGGTCAACTACACGACCGACGGCGGAGCGGAGGTGGATGCCGACGCGCTGCTGTCGCTGCTCTTCCAGTGCATCGACGCCGCGCTGGTCCAGGCAGGACCGTTGGCGGCTGGGATCGCCGGCGTGGCCGGCTGCAGTTTCGTCAACAACATCCTCGGTCTGGATGCGGCCGGCCGGCCGGCAACGCCCATCACCACCTACGCTGACACCCGTTCGGCCGCCATGGTACCTGGTCTGCGCGCTGACTTCGACGAGGCTCAGACTCATCAGCGCACCGGCTGCCTCTTCCACCCCAGCTACCTGCCCGCCCGGCTGCGTTGGATGGCCCAGGCCCGCTCCGAATGGCTGGGCAACTCAGCGCGTTGGGTTTCGCTGGGCGAGTATCTGGAATTGAGACTGTTCGGCCAGGCCGCGGTTAGCTACTCGGCGGCCGCGTGGACAGGCCTGTTGGACCGCAGCCGGCTGTGCTGGGACCAGCCACTGCTGGCCGGGCTGCCAATTGTCGTCGAGCAGCTTTCCCCGTTGGTGGACGTGAGCGCGGCGCGCCGTGGTCTGCGGACGGAGTTCGCAGTTCGCTGGCCAGTCCTGGCCCAGGTTCCCTGGTTTCCTCTGGTGGGCGATGGCGCGGCTGCCAATGTGGGCAGCGGCTGCGTCACCCCCCAGCGCGTCGCCCTTAGCATGGGTACCACAACAGCGCTGCGGGCCGTGACAGACGACGCGGACTTTGTCGTGCCGGCCGGGCTGTGGTGTTATCGGGTAGATAGCCAGCGCTCGCTGCCCGGCGGCGCGCTCAGCGAGGGTGGCAGTATCTATGGTTGGCTGCGCGATGCGTTGCGTCTGGCCGCGCCCGAGGAAGTAGAGATCGCGTTGGCGCAGCGGCAGGCCGACGGCCATGGGCTTACTGTGTTGCCCTTTTTTGCCGGCGAGCGCGCGCCGGGCTGGGCTGGCCACGCCCGCGCCACGCTCCACGGCCTGAGCCTGGCCACCACGCCGCTGGATATTCTTCAGGCCGGACTGGAGGCCGTGGCCTACCGCATCGCTCTGGTCTATCAGCGGCTGCGGGCTGTGCTGCCGGCCGAGCCGCAGATCGTGGCCAGCGGCGGCGCTCTGCTGGGCTCACCTGCCTGGCTGCAAGTTGTTGCCGACGCCATGGGCCGGCCTGTGAGCGTGTCCGAAGCGCCGGAAGCCTCGGCCCGCGGCGCGGCGTTGTTGGCATTGGAGGCGCTGGATGTGTATAGCGTCGAAGAAGCGCCCGATTTCGTGGGCGCCGTCGTAGAACCGCGGCCCGACTGGCACCAGCGTTACTGCATCGCCATCGAACGTCAGCGAGAATTGTATGCGACGCTGGTCGGCCCGGATTAACGGCCCTGACCCGCCAGCGAGTCGTTGATCCAGCCGGGAAGCCACGCCGCTTCGCCCGCAGCACCGTCAGTTCTTTTTCGTCAGGAGCAACCAAGTGACAGCAGATACTCAATCTTTTCTTCCTGCCCCTCCCGTCGCCGACATCGGCCTGATCGGGCTGGCCGTCATGGGCCAGAACCTGGTTTTGAACATGAACGACCATGGCTTTGTCGTGGCCGTCTACAACCGCACCGTGTCCAAGGTGGACGAATTCCTGGCTAACGAGGCCAGCGGCGCTAATGTCGTCGGCGCTCGTTCCATCGAGGAACTGGCGGGCCTGCTGAAGCGGCCGCGGCGGGTGATGCTGATGGTCAAGGCCGGCCCACCGGTGGATCAGTTCATTGAACAATTGCTGCCCTATCTGGAGCCAGGCGATATCATCATCGACGGCGGCAACTCCAACTACCAGGACTCCATGCGCCGTACCACCTATTTGGAGGGCAAGGGGCTGCTCTTCATCGGCACGGGCGTCTCCGGTGGTGAGGAGGGCGCGCGCTTCGGGCCGTCCATCATGCCAGGCGGCTCGCCGGCGGCCTGGCCGCACGTCAAGGAGATCTTCCAGAGCATCGCGGCTAAGGTGCCCGAGGGCGACCCTGGCGGCGCGCCCTGCTGTGACTGGGTGGGCGAGAATGGCGCCGGCCACTTCGTCAAGATGGTGCATAACGGCATCGAGTACGGCGACATGCAGATCATTGCCGAGGCCTATCACTTGATGAAAGAAGGGCTGGGGCTGGACAACGACGCCATGAGCGCGGTCTTCAGCCAGTGGAACCAGGGCGTGCTCGACTCCTACCTGATTGAGATCACCCGTGACATCCTGGCTTACCGCGATGAGGCGGGCCACGCTGTGGTAGACCTGATCCTGGATGCGGCCGGCCAAAAGGGCACCGGCAAGTGGACCGGCATCGCTGCGTTGGAGATGGGCATTCCGTTGACGCTGATCGGTGAGGCGGTCTTCGCCCGAGCCCTGTCGTCGTTGAAGGAGGAACGGGTGGCAGCCTCAGCCGCGCTGGCGGGCCGGGCTGGCGGCGCGACGCTGGCAGCGGACAGCTTCCTGGCCGACCTGGAGCAGGCCGTCTACGCCAGTAAGATCGTCTCCTACGCCCAGGGCTACATGCTGATGCGTGCGGCCGCAGTTGAGTATGGCTGGAACCTCAACTACGGCGGCATCGCTCTGATGTGGCGCGGCGGCTGCATCATTCGTTCGGCCTTCCTGGGCAAGATCAAGGAAGCCTTCGACGCCGATCCCAACCTCGATAACCTGCTGGTGGCGCCGTATTTCGCCCAGGCGATGGATGCGGCCCAGGCCGGCTGGCGGCGGGTGGCAGCGACGGCCGTGCAATTAGGCATCCCCACGCCGGCCATGAGCAGCGCGCTGGCCTTTTTTGATGGCTACCGGCGCGACTGGCTGCCTGCTAACCTCTTGCAGGCCCAGCGCGACTACTTTGGCGCCCATACCTACGAGCGCATCGACCGCCCGCGCGGCCAGTTCTATCACACCAACTGGACAGGCAGCGGCGGCAACATCACTGCAAGCACCTATCAAGCCTAAACCGGGTATACGTAGAAACCGGGAGTTTTCGTGAGCGCTTCGTGCTTTATCCGGCCAGTACAAACTCCCGGTTTCTGGAGCACACGAGGTTAGAAGGAACTAATCATGATCAACACCAAGGAACGCCCCGACCGCCACAGCGAGACCGTCCCCGATGGCAAGACCGTCGCTTTTTGCCGCTGCTGGCAATCGGGTAAATTTCCCTACTGTGACGGTACCCACCGCACAGTCAACGCCGAGACCGGCGATAGCGTCGGCCCGGTAATCGTCAAGGGCGGCGCGGCTGAAGCTGCCAACTAAGCCCGCTTGACGCCAGAGATGGCATGTCTGCTGAGACGTGTTAGCTCTGACGTACACTCACGGAGGATGATGATGGCCGCTGACACTCTGTTGATCCACAATGCACTCGTCTGTACCTTTGGCGATGCCAATCAGGTGATCGAGGATGGCGCTGTGCTGGTCGAAAGCGGGCAGATCGCCGCAGTGGGGCGCAGCGAAGAGTTGGCGCGCGCCTACCCCGATGCGCGGCGCGAGGACGCGGGCGGCAAGCTGTTGACGCCTGGCAACATCTGCTCGCACACCCATTTCTACGGCGCGTTCGCGCGCGGCCTCTACATCCCCGGTCCCGCGCCCAAGGACTTTCCCGAGATTCTGCGCCGGCTGTGGTGGACGCTGGACATGGCCCTGGACGACGATGGCGTGCTCTACAGCGCCCTGGTCTGCCTGGTGGATGCGATCCGCAACGGCGCTACTACCTTGTTCGACCACCACGCCAGCCCCGTGCACATCGACGGCAGCCTGGACATCATTGCCAGCGCGGTGGAAGCGGCCGGGCTGCGGGCAGTGCTGTGCTATGAGGTGACGGATCGCAATGGACCGGAGGGCGCGGCTGCGGGCATTGCCGAGAATGTGCGTTTCATCAAGGCGCAGCGGGCTCGGTCAGGAGATTGGGATACATCCCGGAGGGACCGGCCTGAGCAGGTGATGTTGAGCGGGCTGTTTGGGCTGCACGCATCGCTGAGTCTGAGCGATGAGACGCTGGCGCAGTGTGTGGCCGAGGCTGAAGCGTTGGGCGATGTAGGCTTTCACGTCCACGCGGCCGAGGGGCCGGCTGACCAGGAGGACAGTCTGGCCAGGTACGGCCTGCGCACCATCGATCGTCTACGCGCCCGCGGCGTCCTCAACCCGCGCAGTATCGTGGCCCATGTGACGGCCATCGACGGCTGGGAGATGGCGGCCTTGCGCAAGAGCGGCGCCTGGGTGACGCACCAGCCGCGCAGCAATATGAACAACGCCGTGGGTGTGGCTGATGTGCCGGCTATGCTGCGCGGCGGCATGCCGGTGCTGCTGGGCAACGACGGTTTCTCCAATGACATGTTCACAGAGATGAAGACCGCCTATCTGTTGCACAAAGTCTGGCGCAATGACCCGCGTGCCATGCCCGGCAACCAGGTGATCGACATGGCCTACCGTCACAACGCGCGCCTGGCCGCTCAGCATTTCCCCCAACCGCTGGGTGAGATTAGTGTGGGCGCGGCCGCCGACCTCCTTTTGCTGGACTACTACCCTACCACGCCGATGACTGCCGACAATCTGCCCTGGCACGTCCTTTTCGGCGTCAGCGGCAGCCACGTCACCCATACGATGGTCGCCGGCCGTTGGCTGATGAAGCAGCGCGAGCTGCTGACTCTGGACGAGGCCGCCATCACGGCGCACAGCCGGCAGGTGGCCAAAGCAACATGGCAGCGGTTTTGGGAGTTGAGCGGGTGAGAGGGTAACACGTAGGCAAGTAAACGAGTAGACAAGGGATCGACAGGCGTCCGCGTCGGGTTTGGCCGGGGCGGGCCGGGCGCGTACGTCCTTGCGATCGAATAAACAAGAAAGAGTTGCAAAGTGCAAGAACAAAACAGTTTTGAGCGCGTGGCGCTGGGTGCAACAGGTGTCCAGATCAGCCCATTGGGCATCGGCACCTGGGCCTGGGGCGATACGGTCTTCTGGCAGTACGGCAAGGGCGGCTACTCTGACGCCGACATTGAAGCGGCCTACCAGGCCAGTCTGGCCTATGGCATCAACCTCTTTGACACGGCCGAGGTCTACGGTCTTGGCCGCTCGGAGCGGCTGTTGGGTCAGTATGCCCGTCAGGCTGGCTGGCCGGCAGTGATTGCCACCAAGTTCTTCCCCTTCCCCTGGCGGCTGCGCAAAGGTCGGTTGCTGAACGCCCTGCGCAACAGCCTGGATCGGCTGGGTATGGAGAGCGTCGATCTCTACCAGATCCACTGGCCCTTCCCGCCGGTGTCGATTGACACCTGGATGGACGCGCTGGCCGATGCGGTCGAGGCGGGGTTGGTGCGGGCGGTGGGGGTGTCTAACTACAATGTGGAGCAGACCCAGCGCGCCCACACGGCCCTGGCCCGGCGCGGCATCCCTCTGGCCTCCAACCAGGTGGAGTACAGCCTGTGGCAGCGCAAGCCTGAGACCAGCGGCTTGTTGGAGGTCTGCCGGCAGTTAGACGTGACTTTGATCGCTTACAGTCCGTTGGCGCAGGGGTTGTTGACCGGCAAGTACACGCCCGAGAATCCGCCGCCCGGTATGCGCGGCCAGCGCTATGGCCGGTCCCTGGCCAAGGTGCAGCCGTTGATCAGCCTGCTACGCGATCTGGGCGCGCGTCATGGCGGCAAAACCCCAGCCCAGGTGGCGCTCAATTGGGCTATCTGTAAGGGGACGGTGCCGATTCCCGGCGCTAAAAATGCCCGCCAGGCCATGGACAACGCCGGCGCGCTGGGCTGGCGGCTCAGCCCTGACCAGGTGCAGGCCCTGGATCGCGCGAGCGCACAGGCCGTCAGATAGCTCCATGATGACAACCTATGAACTGGGGCCAATGCTGTTGTTCGGCTCAGGTGAGACCTCGGCCAGTGGGCAGAAGGCCTTCGATTGGCTCTTCCGTCGCCTGGGGCAGCCCTTGCGGGTGGCGATTCTGGAGACGCCGGCCGGCTTCGAACTCAACTCGCAGCAGGTAGCGCTGCGCATCGCCGACTTTCTGCGCGAACGCTTGCAGAACTACCGGCCCGGCGTTACGTTGGCCCCGGCTCGCCGCCGTGGTACGGCCTGGAGCCCGGATGAGCCGGGGGTAGTCGCTCCGCTGCTGGCCAGTGACGTGATTTTTCTTGGCCCCGGCAGCCCCAGCTACGCCGTGCGCCAGTTGCAGGACAGCCTGGCCTGGCATATGCTGCGCGCCCGGCTGCGCCTGGGCGCGGCAGTGGCGCTGGCCAGCGCGGCGACCATCGCGGCCGGCGCCTATGCGCTGCCGGTCTATGAGATCTACAAGGTGGGTGAGGACCCGCATTGGAAGCCGGGCCTGGACCTGTTCGCCGACTTTGGGCTGAAGCTGGCCGTCGTGCCGCACTGGAACAACAGCGACGGCGGCGCGGAGCTGGACACCAGCCGCTGCTTCATGGGGCTGGCGCGTTTCGGGCCGCTGCTGGCCATGCTGCCGCCCGATGTGGTCGTCCTCGGTGTGGACGAGCAGACTGCACTGGCCATGGACTGGGCGGCCGGAACCGGCCACGTACTGGGTCAGGGCAGTGTAACAGTGCTGCGCTCAAGCGCTGCTCAGGTCTTCAGCCGCGGTCAGAGCTTTTCCCTGGCCGAGCTGGGACCGTATCGCTTGCCGCAGGCAGGGGCCGGCATTCCCGCGTCGATCTGGCAGCAGGTAGTGGAAGCATCCTCGACTGAACCCGCTTCAGCGGAGCCGCCGCAGGAAGTGCTTGAATTGGCCAACCGCCGCCAGCAGGCCCGCGATCGCCGTGATTGGGATGCGGCCGACGCGCTGCGCAACGAGATCGAGACCTTGGGTTGGTCGGTGCAGGATACGGCGCAGGGGCCGAGGGTGTCGCAGAGAATGGTTGATGGCTAAGGAGGCGTGTGTGGTATGAAGGCACAACGTGAGCAGCGTGTTCAACCTGGGCCGGGCCAGGAGTCGGTGTGGGACTATCCCCGGCCGCCGCGCCTGGAGCGAACCTCGAAACGTGTCCAGGTGGTGTATAATAGCGTGGTGATCGCAGACAGCCAGCGCGCCTGGCGCGTGTTGGAGACCAGCCATCCACCCGTCTACTACATCCCGCCGCAGGACATCCGTATGGATTGCCTCCAGCCCGCCAGGGGCGCTTCGTTCTG
This sequence comes from Anaerolineae bacterium clx_CAG2, assembly GCA_014155705.1. Lineage (GTDB taxonomy): Bacteria > Chloroflexota > Anaerolineae > JAAEKA01 > JAAEKA01 > JAAEKA01. The sequence continues at coordinate 10,906 of JAAEKA010000243.1, forward strand.
CGAGTGGAAGGGCCAGGCGGGCTACTATGACGTTCGTGTGGGCGACAAGACGACAACTAACGCGGCCTGGATTTATGCGAAACCAACGCCGGCCTTTGCCGGCATCAAGGACCACGTAGCCTTTTACGCACAGCCGATGGACGCGTGCTACGTGGACGGCGAGCAGGTACGGCCCCAGCCCGGCCAGTTCTACGGCGGCTGGATCACCAGAGACATCATCGGGCCGTTCAAGGGCGAGCCGGGCACGTGGGACTGGTAGAGAGGAAAGCAGACATTATGAAAAACTATCTGATCGACATGGACGGCGTCCTGGTCAGCGGGCGTACCATCATTCCCGGCGCTGACCAGTTCATCGAGCGCCTGCAGGCCAGCGGCGCTGAGTTTCTGGTGCTGACCAACAACCCACTCTACACGCCAGGCGATCTGGCCCATCGCTTCCGATTGATTGGGCTGGACATCCCGGCCGAGCGCATCTTCACCTCAGCCATGGCCACAGCGCGTTTCTTGCGCTCGCAGAAGGTCAATGCCACAGCCTTTGTAATCGGCGAGAGCGGGCTGACCTCCCCCATTCACGAGGTGGGCTACGTGATCACCGACACCGCGCCGGACTACGTGGTGCTGGGCGAGACCCAGAGTTACAATCTGGAGCAGATCACCAAGGCCATCCGCTTGGTGGCTGACGGCGCGCATTTCATCGCCACCAACCCCGATCCCTCCGGCCCTGGCGAGGGCGGCCTGGTGCCAGCCTGCGGCGCGATGGCTGCGCTGATCGAGCGCGCCACCGGCGTCGCCCCTTTCTTCGTGGGCAAGCCCAACCCGCTGATGATGCGCATGGCGCTGAACTATCTGGACGTCCACTCCGAGGACACGGTGATGGTCGGCGACCGCATGGACACCGATATCATCGGCGGCGTGCAGGCCGGCCTGGAGACGATCCTGGTGTTGACCGGGGTCACGCGCGAGGAGGATGTGCGCCGCTTCCCCTACCAGCCGACGCGCATCTTGCCGTCGGTGGCGGCGATTGAGCTGTGATGGCGGGCGACTATCGTGTCTTTGTCGGCGCTTTTCCTGCCGGCGATGTCGTCGAAAGTATCCAAGCCGTGCGTTTACAGCATGATGCTAAGACCGCGCGTATCACTGCACCACATGTGACCCTGGCAGGCACTTACTGGCGTAGCGGGCCGGCCACTGCGGACAACGAGGCTGAAACGATCGCTCGTCTCAACGCGGCCGTACCTCAGATCCGGCCGTTTGATCTGGTCATGGGCGGCGTTGGTTCGTTTCTGCCTGCCAATCCGGTGATCTTCTTGCAGATCGAGTCATCGCCGGGCCTGCTGGCGGCGCGTCGGGTGTTGCAGGAGGCGCTGGGGCCAGACAAGCACGGCGCTCGTTTTACACCTCATCTGACGCTCACGATGCGGCTTGACCAGGGGCAAACGGCATTGCTGCTGGAGGATCTCCAGCGCAGCCGATGGCATACCGGTTGTTGGGTGATACGTATCGAGGAACTGGGATTCATGCAGCGCGGTTCGGGTGATCCAGGGTGGCGGACCATCGCGCACATGAGTCTGTCGTAGACCCGCCGCCCTGAATCACCCTATCATACTTGAGCGTCAGCTTTTTCGGCTGGGACCTCGTCCATTTTACCATTGCCGGCCTCCAGTTCGATGATCTTCAGCGCCACCTGCTCGATGGCGACCCGCTGTTTGCGGTAGAGGTCGGACTCGCTCATGGCCAGCCGGTCGGCGATCTCCCGCACCCGCTTGCCCTGGATGAACTTCAGTTCCAGGATGTTGTAGAGCAGCCATTCGGAGGCGGTCATCTGGCGCTGGCCCTCGGGCCGCAGCCCTTCGATGGCCTGGGCCAGCACCGAACGCAGACCCTTGGTGGGGCTGCCTTCCTCCTCGGCGGCCTTGCCCACGACCTTGAGGCGCAGCAACGGGCTGTCGGTCAGCTTGGGGCCACCCCAATAGTGACTGAGCGCGTCCTTGACCCATTTGGTGAACTCTAACTGGTAGATGATGCTGTCGGTCTCGGCCGGCTGCTGCAAGGGGGGCGTGCCGGGGTAGGGGATCACGCTGCGCCAGCGCTGCACCCGCTCGATCTGCGGCATAATCTCCATCACAGCCATGAAGACGCCCTGTTGCAACAGCCGGTCCTCCAGGGCGGTCTCGGAGCGCTGCACCACCTCATCGACTACCTCGCGCTCGGCCGGGCTGGGGCCGGACTGGCCGGTTCGGGCCACCACGCCCAGCAGGCCCAGCGCGTTCTCTCGCCCGCTGGTGCGCAGCGACCAGACCCAATAGCCATTGTACTGAACGCTATCGGCCCCGCCTCCGCTGCGGTCGCGGTCGGCGGCCTCCTCCAGCACGGCCTGCCAGTCGGGGTATCGTCGAAAAGAGTTGATTAGCTCGGTCGGTCCACAGGCCGCTTCGACCAGCAGTTCCTCGCCCGCCTGGACGGCCACGAAGCCACCCGGCACCCGCAGGTACTCACACATGGCCACCAGAACGTTCTCCAGAAACTGACGCAGGTCACTGGAGGTCAACAGCCGGCGGTCCAGCTCGCGGATCGCCATCAACTCCTCCTGGTCGTGGCTGTAGATCAGCCGGTCCACAGTGGGCTTGATCAACTCAATTAGCAGTTGCAGCAGCACGATCAGCGCCACGACCGCCAACAGTACCACCGACTCGCGCGGCAGGCCCAGGATGCTTTCGACCTTAGGCACAGTCAGGATTGCGCCAACTACCAGGATGCCCAGCAGCGGGCCGCGGATCAGAAAGACGATCAAACCCCGTTTGACTACGCGATCCGGGCTGAGCACGCCATAGTAGGCCACGCTGTAGGTCATCACGATCAGCATGACTGCCACGCCAATATTGCCGATCAGCGTCAGGAGCGAGACAAAAGCCCGTCCCGGATCTACGGTGAAGCCGGCCAGCACCAGATAGGGGAACACGCCCAGCCCCGGCGCAATAAAGGATACCACCAGATAGGTCATGCGCCGCCTTGAAGCGGGCGTCAGGCAGCGTTGGCGTACCCGGTAGGTGTTGTAGAGGCCATAGCCTGAGGCCAGGAAGAAGTAGACGACGAAGACGGGGAAGAATTGGCCGGGGTCGAGATAATAAAGGTTGTTCTGGCCGCTGGCCGATTGCACGATCAGGTCGGTGAATAGCGCCAGCAGTGCGATGACGCCGCTAACGGTGTAGCTGAGCATCACCAGGCGGGTGCGCCGTCGCGAGATGGCGTTGGTGGTTTGTAAGAGCGCGTCGGACAGGTCAAAGTAGGCGGCTGGCACGAAAGGGATGCCCAGCCACTGCAAGCGCAGCCAGAGCTCGGTCTGTTCTGGCGCCACCAGATAGAGCAGCACGTCTCCGGTGTAGACCACCATCACGCAGCCCAGCAGGATGGCAAAGGCTCGACCCACCCGATTGCGCACGTTGTAGGCCACCACATAGGCCAGCAGTGAGAAGGCCAGAATGGCAACCGTGACCGAGAGTAGCAGATTGGCCAGGTCGAGGATGTCCGACCACGAGGAGAGGGTGATGCCAAACATGGTGATGATTGGAAAATTGGCAGATTGGTAAACGGGTAGAGCGGTTGAGCGCCACGCGTGGCCTGTTGACCAATTTACCAGTTTACCGCCTTCCTACCGCAGTTCACGCCCAAAGAACAACGCCACACTGCCATTGCTGAAGTAGCGCTCGTTGAAGCCGCAGAAGGCGAAGCCGTGACGTTGGAGGAAACGGACGCCCGGGTCGTTCTGGGTTTGCAAAGGGGACATCAGGCGGCGTAATTGGTGATCGCCGCTCCACTGTAGCGCTGCACGCAACAGCATGCTGCCCACACCCTGGCGGCGATGGCTGCGGTTGACGACCAAATGCCACAGCCAGCCGGTTTGTAGGTCAGGCTCTGGTCCCACGTCTGCATAGCCGACCACGCCATCCCCCATCCAGTCTTCAGCCACCAGAATGCAGTAGCCGCGCTGCCAGTGCATCAGCATGGCGTTATTGGGCGCAGGATAGTCCAGACGCAGTTCGCGCGGCAGAGTAGTGGTGCGCAGTTGGGCCGACACTTGCTCGCGGCTCTCTCGCAGGTCAAGCTGCCAGACGCGCCGGGTGTCAAAGGTAGAATCAAGTTGTAGGCAGGCTTCGATGTCGTTGGGGGTGGCGAATCGCACATGCATGGCAGGATTGTAGCACCGCGCCAGTGAAAAGGCAAAGGGTCAATGGCGCCGGGCAGGTCATGTTGTCAACAGCACCACCGTCAACGCCGGCACGGCCAATAGGGTAGAGATGGCCACGATGCTGCTGGCCAGCCTGCCGTCAGCCCCCATGCGTGCGGCCATGACAAAGGAGGCCGCGGCCGTGGGCATGGCCAGGTAGAGCAGCGTAATCTGCAGCTCCGGGCCGGTCAAATTCAGCGCAGACGCGAGGGCCAGGCCGGCCAGTGGCG
>JAAEKA010000244.1 GCA_014155705.1 Anaerolineae bacterium clx_CAG2
CGCCGGCAGGGAACGAGCGCGGCCCAAGGCGCCCGGCTGCTGTTCCTGCTGGCGGCCGAGGCCAGCGTGGCCGCGCCGCTGGCCAGCTTCGGCGACCTGGAGTTGGTGGGGGTGGAACTGCCAGAGGGGCCGCTGGCAGTGGGCCAGCCTGTGCCCGTGCGCTTGTTGTGGCGGGCTGCCGCGCCGCTGGCCGATGACCTGCGGCCGGCGCTCCGGCTGGTGCATCAGGACGGCTGGCTGGCGGCCGAGTGGAGCCATTCACCGGCCGGCGGCCGGTACAGCACTGACCGTTGGCGGTCGGGTGAGGTGATCGCCGACGACTATCTGGTGCTCCCCCAGCCAGGCAGCCCTGGCAGGTTCACAGTCGAGGTGGGCGTGCGGCCCTTTGGCGGCGACTGGCTGGCCCCTGCTGGCCTGCCAGGTCCCTTCACGCCGTTGGGCCAGGTAAGCTTCGAGTAGCGTCAGGCGCCTGGCTGTCCGGCCTCGGGCAGGCTGGCCGCCCTTGGCTCCATCCCCAGCCGCGCGCGGGCGGAAAAGAGCAGGATATCGCGAATGTAGCGCCAGTAGATCATCTTGGAGTAGCCCTGAGTGCGGGGGTGCATGGTCATGGGGATCTCGGCGGCGCGTGCGCCGGTCTCCAGCATGCGCACCAGGAAGACCGGCACGAAGATGAATGACTTCTCCTGCCAGGGCACGGTGGCGGGATCGATCTTGAGAAAGGTCTCCTTGGTGAAGGCGCGGTAAGATGTGGTGATCTCGGTCACACCGTGCAGCCCAAGCGCGCCGCGCACCACCTGATTGGCCCCCACGCTGAGCACCTTGCGGTAGGCGTAGACCCAGGCGGGCATGGGGGCCTGGCCAGCGGCGGCAAAGCGGCCCCAAAAGGTGGGGTGGAAGCCCTCCAGCAGCCAGATCGCCTCGCGCAGGCCAATCGGTCCCACCCGTTGATCCACGGTGGCCCGCACCAGCTCCCAGCCAAAAGGGTCGCCATAAAGCCGCCAGTTGCGCAGCAGCCAGGGCGCCGCCAGCAACAGCCCGATGCCGTAAGTCAGGGCGAGATGGGCGATGGCTGTTGGCAACGAACGCGCGCGGGCGCTGAGGGGCGGCTCAGTCGGGAGACCGGCCACAGCAAGATTGCGATCTAACCACCATGCGCCGCCAACCGCCAGCGCCGCCAGCGGCCACAGCGCCAGCGTGCCGACCTTGGCCAGCAGCCCCAACCCAAGGAAAAGCCCCAGCAACGCTGTTCGCCCCCAGCGCAGCCCGCGCCCCAGCGTCGCTGCGCATAGCAGCACCACCAACGCGCCAGTCGCGCCGGCCGCATTGTCGTTGTTGGCAGAGCCGCTGATAAAGAGAAAGCCTGGCAGGCCGGCCAGAAAGGCTGCCGCGCTCAAGCCAACGGCTGGCCGGTTGGGAAAGACCTCCAGCCCCAGACGCCAGGCGGCCCACAACGTCACCGCGCCCAGCGCCGCCGACAGCAGGCGGGCTAAGTGCAGCGCCAGCGCGCCCCCGCGCCAGGGAAAGGCCTCCAGCGTTGTGTGGATAAAAAAGTTGGGCGGCTTATCTGGCCCCAACGGCACAGCATCGGGGTTAGAGCGTAGAAAGGTGAAGTCCAACCCGGTCCATGCGCTCAGCGCGGCAGCCGCAGCGTGATAGAGGGGCGGATGCTTGCCCTGGGTGACCTCCGGTCCCACCGGCAGGCTGCGGTTGGCGCCCAGATAGGCGATGTACGCGTAGTGATCGGCCTCGTCAGGCGCTTCACCCAGAGGCAGGACGACCGAATAGCCCACGGCCAAGGCCAGATAGATGGCCAGGATGATCAAAAAAATGCGGCGTGGCGGCATGGCTAGCCCGTTGGTTGGGGATGGCTGCATGGGTGGGGTGGGGTGGGGTGGCGCGTCCATAGCTCTGGCAGTATACCCTGGGGGCGCTGGTGTGGTCAAAACAACGGCGCACGGCCGCTCTACGGCACGGGCAAGCTCAGCCAGCCGTCGCCGTCGCTGCCCTGCGCGGCCAGCGGCAGTTCATTGGCCTGATCGACTACGCGCACGGCCAGTTGCACATTGGCTGGCAGGTCAGGCGGCACGGGCAAATAAAGCCACGACAACGCCTGGCTGCCCGGCGCCCATTCGGTGGGGCGATAGGCCAGTTCGCTGCTGGCCTGAGCCAGTTGCGGGCCGCCGTCGGAGGGCAACCAGCCGGCCTGTACCTGCAAGCCCTGGAACCAGCCCGGCTGCGGCGCGCCCATCTCCCACAACAACAACAGCGCAGCCTGCTCTTGCTCGACCGGCCCGACACGATAGCCGATCAGGCGCAGGTCGCGCTCGAAGCCGGCGTCAAGCGGTTGGAACTGGCTGCGCTCCAGAGCGTCGGATCCCAGTCGGTAGACGGTCAGCCCTTGCGTCCCGACTGCGTCCGAAGGCGTCGCGAAACCGGCCCAGCCCGGCACGCGGTCCAGAATCGGCTCTGGCCCCGCGTTGAAACTGAAAAGATAGGTTGCTTCCGGGCCGGGCGGCGGCAGAGGCAGCGTCAGGCGGCCGTCAAAGAAATGCAGCGCCGGATCGACGTAATCGAAGAACTCGCTCAGCGGAGCTTGCTGGCGCAGGAAGACGAAAGACGGATGGCGATAGATGTCGGCTGACAGGAAGACCTCTTCGCCAGGATGAGCGGCGACCCAGCCGGCTGCCGCTGCCATGTCCCCCTCGAACGCCTCGAAGGTGTCGGCCGCCCCCGCCCAGCGTTGGAAGTAGTCGCGCCAGGTCAGCCCGCCGTGAACCAACAGTGTTAACGCCGCCAAACTGACGGCCAGCCAGAGGGCCACCCGCTTCGTAGGGGCGACTTCAGCCGCATCGGGTCGCACAGAACGACTGAAACCGTTGCTACGCGCCCAGGCGAGCGCCTGGATGATCAGCTCGCCGAGGGCCAGCGCAGGGAAAAAGTAAACCCCAGGAATGACCCCCATCACTCGCGGCAGCGCGGGAAAACGATCCACAGCCAGCAAGGCAGGCAGCAGCATGATCGGGAACCAGAGCAGCAGGAACAGCAGCCGGGCGCCTTGGGCCGCGCTCGTTCCCTGCCGGCGGCGCTGTAACCCGGCCAGTACAACGGCCAGGCAGAGCAGCAGACCGGCCAGGGTCAGCACGGCCGTCAATGGATCGAACACCGCCCGGCCGGGTAAGTTGAAGAAGGGCGCCGTGTCCCCTGCCCCGGGCACGAAGAACTGCAGCAGGTTGGCCGCGCCGGCCTGTGCGATCAGCGCCCAAGGCTTGCCGCTGCTAAGCTCCGGGTTGAAAGCCGAGACCACCTGGGCGCGCTGGGTGAAGCTGCCGGGGTTGCGCAAAAAATAGAGGCCCAGCGGCGCAAAGACCAGCAGCGCCACGCCGTAGAGCCCCACCAGCGGCCAGAAGGCGCTGTAGAGCAAAGATTGACCGGGGTCAGCGTCGCCGCCGGACCGCCGCGCCCGGCCGGCCAGCAGCAGGTAGCCGGCCTGGACCAGCAGGTACAGCCCCAAAAACACCGGCAGCAGACGGCTAATACTGTAGAAGTGAGCGCTCAGGCCCAGGAAGAGGCCGGAGAGCAGGAACCAGGGCCAGGCTGCTCGCTTGCCTGCCCGATTCGCGGCCCGCCAGAAGGCTGCGAAGGCCAGCGCGGCCATCAGAGGGGTGAAGATCAGCCGCTCGGCATAGCGACTGGTGTAGACGTGCCAGAAGCTGCTGCTCAACAACAGCGCGGCCAACAACGGAACCAGCGCGCCCCGGTAGCGGGTATGCGCCAGCAGTTCCCGGCCCAGCCAGTACGTGGCCAGAGCTGTGGCGATGCCGGCCAGCGCCGTGGGGATACGCAGCGCCAGAGCTGTCGGTCCCCAGGCCTGGATCGACCCGGCGAACAGCAGCATGGCCAGCCCTTCGCGGCCGTAGTTGGCGGGGTAGAAAACCCTGGCCCGTCCGGCCAGCGCGTCCAATGCGTCCAGGCCGTTGACCGCCTCGTCGCCGAACAGCCCCGGCGGGATGCTGTCTAACTGCCAGAGACGAAACACGGCCGCGACGGCCAGGATGAGCAGCACGGCCAGGGCATCCTGTTGGCGGGTGGTGAGCTGAGGGAGACGACATGTAATGGACACGAGCGAAAGTATACCGCAGCAAGCCCGGTGAATGAAATTCACCGGCTGAACCCGAGAAAGCCCCTCAGGGCTTACCGGACATCTTCGGCTGAACCTGAGAAAGCCCCTGAGGGCTTACCGGACATCCTCCCCCAGCGCCTGAGGGCGCTTCATGCTTTCAGCCAGGGATTGGAAATCCCTGGCGTGCGTCAACGAAAGCCCAGTCCCCGCTCCTTCATGCTGACAAAGCGCTGGCGGCCGATGATTAGATGGTCCAGCACGTCGATGTTGAGCAGGCTGCCGGCCTCGACCATCTGGCGCGTCACCTGCACGTCCTCAGGGCTGGGCGTGGGATCGCCGCTGGGGTGGTTATGGACCACGATCATGGCCGCGCTGCTGGCGCGAATCGCCTCGCGGAAGACCTCGCCTACCCGCACTGCGGCCGCGTTGAGCGAGCCGATGTAGACCGTGGGGATGCTGATCACGCGGTTGCGGGTGTCCAGCAGCACGGTGCGCAGGTGCTCCTGGTTCAGCAGCGACATCTCGGCCATCAGCAGGTTGGCCGCGTCGGCCGGCTGGCGAATTTGAGGACGCTCATGGGGCGCGGCCACCAGCAGCCGCCGGCCCAGCTCCAGCGCGGCCTTGACCTGGATCGCCTTGGCCTCGCCGACTCCTTTCTCCTGGCAAAGCTCCTGGATGGTAGCCTGGGCCAGACCAGGCAGGCCATCGTGGCGGGCCAACAGCTTTTCGGCCACCCGCACCACATTCTCGCCGCCGGTGCCGACGCGCAGGATAATGGCCAGCAGCTCGGAGGTGCTCAGCGCGCCCGCGCCGTAGTGCAGCAGCCGCTCGCGCGGCCGCTCGCCGGTGGGCAGATCGCGGATCATGGGACGATATTCGACGCGTTCTGTTCCAGACATGGAGGTTCCCTCCGCTAGGGTCGTAAAAAGTGAAAGTTGCCATCTTTTCGGAAAAGATGGCAACTTTACGGGCGTACAAGAATCAGCGGCAGTAGTTGCCGGTGCATAACCAGCGGCGGCTCGGCCAGCATGATCACGTCGTAGGCCGGGCGGCGCATGCCCCAGCGCTGGGCCGTGGCGTAGTCAACCTCGGCGATCAGGCCGCGGCGACGCAGACGCTCGAAATCCCTGGCTGCGGCGTAGTCCACCACCAGGAAAGGTCCCTCGATGCCAATGCCCGGCACATCGAGCCACACCTTGCGCCCCAGGTCGCCCGGCCGCAGCGTGGCAATGTAGCCCACGCAGGCCGGCCGGTCGCAGTAGGGCACATGGGCCCGCTCCAGCCGCAGGTGATAGACCGTCTCCATCACGCCAGCGCCGTAGAAAGTCACCTCGCCGCGCGCGGGCAGGCGCGTGGCAGCATACCAGGGAGAATCGATGCTCTGGGCAATGGGGTTAAGCAGCAGGCTGAGCGCCAGCAGGGCTGCAAGCACGGTGGGGTCCTTTCTCGTCGCCGTTGTCCACCCACTGGACGTTCAGGGGCAGGGCGGCGTTCCAAGGATGCCAGAACTTGGCCGTTTTGTCAAAGCCACAGAGGGCTTCCATACCGGGCGCTTCGGCGACGCCCGGCGCGCAGGAAAGAATTGTGCTTCAGCTAACCGGCGCGGTGCAGGGGTAGTTTGACGCCGCTGCCCAAGCATGTTACAGTTAGTCAGAGCGTCGCTGAGTGCCAGCAGATCGGTGGTTTTTGTAACGCAATCCGGCGGATTGCGCCCGAACAAGCCGGCGGATCGTTCTACGAAGCTACAAGCCCGAGGTGTATTATGTCCGAGTCCACCCCATCCCATGCCATGTTCGCCGGCTTGGTGTTCAACCAGGCAGACCAGCCGGCCGAGGTAGCCTATGTAGGCAGCGAAGCCCACTACGTCATTCTGGACGACGACTTCCGCCGCCACGTGGCTGCGAGGGAGATCGACCGCCAGGTGCTGCTGCACCTGCGCGAGATCATGGAGCCCTTCCGCGACCAGGCTGTAGTCGAGATGATGCGCATGATGGGCCAGGAGGACCTGTTTACCAAGGCCATGATCGACTCGTCGCTCAAGAACTGGGAGCAGTCGCTGGGCCAGCCCATCCCCGAGGACATGCGCGCCTGGCTGGGGATGCTGGGCTTCCGCGTAACCGTCGACGTCCACGGTGAGGTAGTAGATTTCAAGCTACCCAGCCAGATGGGCGGCGAGGAGGATTGAGCCGCCGAGACCGCAGATCTGGCTCGAACGCTTTGAGCAGGCGCCTGAGCCTGTCACGAGACGACCGGAGCAGTACACCCATGAAAAAACTTGTTTTCTCTCTGTTGGCCGTTATCGCCTTGGCGGCTGCGGCATTCGCCGGCCTGCGCGCCTTTCTGCGCCGTTTTCTGCCGCAGACTGAAGGCAGCGCCCGCCTGCCCGGCCTGCACGGCCCGGTCGAGATCATACGCGACCGCTGGGGCGTGCCGCATATCTATGCCGAGGATGAAGATGACCTGTTCTTTGCCCAGGGCTACGTCCACGCCCAGGACCGGCTGTGGCAAATGGAGTTGCAGCGGCGCATGGGCGCAGGCCGGCTGAGTGAGGTGCTGGGCGAGGCGACGCTGGAGGTGGATCGCTTCGTGCGCACGCTGGGCCTCAATCGAGCTGCCGAGGATGAGTTGCCCAGCCTGCCGCGCGAGACGCGGCAGGCGCTAGAGGCCTACGCGGCCGGCGTCAACACGTACATGCGTCAGCGCCCCGGCCAGTGGTCGGTGGAGTTCACCCTGTTGCGTTTCGAGCCGCAGCCCTGGCGTCCGGTGGACAGCCTCTACTGGGCCAAGTTCATGTCGCTGGCATTGAGCGGCAACTGGGCCAGCGAGACGCTGCGCGCCCGGCTGGCCGTCAAGCTGGGCGCCGACCTGGCCGCCGATTTGGAGCCCGCCTACCCGGCCAACAACCCGACCGTAGTCAGCGGGCCTGGCCTGCCGCCAGGGAGCGAGCCGCCGCCCAACGGCTGGGGCAGCCCGGCCGTGCGCGAGGCGCTGGCCCTGGTTGAGAGTCTGCTGGGCAGCGGCGCCCCTCGACCGCAGTCGCCCACGCCGCGGGCCGGCGTGATTCGCATCAACCCCGGCGCCAGCAACCAATGGGTGGTCAACGGACAGCGCACTGCCACGGGCCGGCCCTTGCTGGCCAACGACACCCACATGGCTGTTGCAATGCCCGCCATCTGGTACCAGGTACATCTGGAGGGCGGCCGCTACCACGTGGCTGGCGTCTCCTTCCCCGGCGCGCCAGGCGTCGTGGTGGGCCACAACCAACGCTGCGCCTGGGGGCTGACTACAGCCTGGCAGGACGCGCAGGACCTGTTTTTCGAACGCATCAACCCTGCTGACCCGACCCAGTACGAATTCCGGGGCGATTGGCGCCCCCTCCAGACCGTGCAAGAGGTGATTGCCGTCAAGGGACGGACTAAGCCTGAGGTGGTGGAGGTCAAACTGACCCACCATGGTCCTATCGTCAGCGGCCTGATGGGCGAGAGCACGCCCACGGCGCTGCGCTGGGTGGCGCTGGACCCGACTGACATGCTGGGGGCCGTGCTGGGCTACGACCGCGCGGCCAACTGGCAGGAGTTCCGCGCAGCGCTGGCCTCCTGGGCTGCGCCGGCTCACAATTTCGTCTACGCCGATGTGGAGGGCCACATCGCCTACTTCCAGGCTGGCTGGATGCCCGTGCGCGCCAAGGGCTACGGCATTGCGCCCGCGCCCGGCTGGAGCGGCGAGTACGAGTGGCAGCGCTTCCTGAGCCTTGACGAGCTGCCGCAGACGCTGGACCCGGAGAGCGGCTGGCTGGGCGTGGCCAACAATCTGGTGGTGGACCCAAACTATCCCCATTTTCTCAGCGCCGACCTGGAGAACCCCTGCCGCGCCACGCGCCTGGTAGAATTGCTGACAGCACGCGACAAGGTCAGCGCGGCCGACTTCGCCGCCATGCAGCGCGACACCTACAGCGCCCAGGCGCAACGCTTCGTGCGCCACCTACTGCCAATCCAGCCAACCAACATGCGTGAGGCCAGGGCGCTGGAGATCCTGCGCGGCTGGGATTACCACATCATGGCCGACAGCGTGGCTGCCACGCTGTACGAAACCGTGCGCATCTACGCGCTGCACGTGGTGTTCGACCGCCACCTGGGCGAACTGGCCGACGCCTATGTGGGCGTCGATCCCTCGCCGTTGGGCGACACGGGGCCCTACCACGACCGCAGCATTGTGCGCCTGTTGGAAATTCTCGACGACAGGCGAGGGGACTCGGTGTGGCTGCGCGATCCTGAGACGGGCATCCCGCAGCCCAAGAGCGAGCTGTTGCACCGCGCGCTGCGCATCGCCCTGCGTGATCTGAAGACGCACCTGGGCGAAGACATGGAAACGTGGACCTGGGGCCGGCTGAACCGCATCCACTTCGCCCACCCGCTGGGCTCGGTCAAGCCGCTGCACCTGCTGTTCAACCGCGGGCCGTATCCCATGCCCGGCGACCGTGACACACTGCTGCGGGCCTCGGGCAAGCCGGCCTTCCCCTTCCAGCCGGTGGCCGTGGTGGACGCGCTGCGCTTTATTGCCGACCTGAACGACTGGGACCGCTGCCAGATCATCGTGCCGGGCGGCCAGTCGGGTCACGTGGCCAGCCCCAACTATGCCGACCAAATCCCGGTGTGGCGCAACGGGCTGATGCTGACGCTGCCCTTCAGCCGGCCGGCCGTGGAACGCAGCGCGCGTGAGCGGCTGGTGCTGAGTCCGTGAGTGTTCGATGAAGCTTTGCAAACTTCGGAGTGTCGAGCATGCCCACGTGCGGGTTTTTGCACACAAGCTGCACCTGGGACTGCTCGCTGCGCGATGAATTGTGCAGATCGAGTGATACAAATTGAACCATGCCCACGCTGGCAATGGGTGCGTTTTGAGGTCATGACATGGCTTTGATCCAGTGTGATTTCTACTCTGAAGCGCTGCAACTGAGTACGTCGATGACGGTGATCCTGCCGCAGCCGGCGCGATCGCGCTATCGGGTACTCTACCTGCTGCACGGCCTTTCCGACGATCACACCACCTGGCTGCGTCGCACGTCCATCGAGCGCTACGCGGATCGATTGGGGCTGGCCGTAGTGATGCCGGCCGTCCATCGCAGCTTTTACAGCGACATGGCCCGGGGCAATCGCTACTGGACCTTCATCAGCCGTGAGTTGCCGGCGCTGGCGCGCGGCTTCTTTCCACTCTCGCACAAGCGCGAAGACACCTTCGTGGCCGGCCTGTCCATGGGCGGCTACGGCGCGTTCAAGCTGGCGCTGAGCTTTCCGCAGCGCTTCGCGGCGGCCGCCAGCCTGTCAGGCGCGCTGGACCAGGCCGGCGCCATGCAGGGAGTCGAGCCTGCCTGGCGGATCGAGATGGAGAACATCTACGGCGACCTGGGCAAGCTGGCCGGCGGCCCCAACGACGTGATGCATCTGGCGCGAAAGCTGGCGAAGTCGGCCGGGCCGCAGCCGCGTTTCTACCAATGCTGCGGCACAGAGGACTTCCTCTACGACCAAAACGTGCGCTTTCGCGACCAGGCCCGCGCGCTGGGTCTCGACCTGACCTATGAGGAAGGGCCGGGTGAGCACGAATGGGGCTACTGGGACCGCATGATCCAACGCGTCCTGGCGTGGCTGCCGCTGGGAACCGGCTAGTGGCCAGCCGCAGAAATCCGGTTTCTGGGCTATGAGCAAGAGCGTATGACTGTCAAGAGATTTTTGTTGCTCGTATCGATCCTGTTCCTGCTGGCCCCGCTGGCAGCCGGCGCGTTCGCCCTGTGGGCCGACCGCCATGTGGAGGAGAGCGCCGCCGGCCGGGTCTATGACGACCTGGACGCGCTGCCCCATCGGGAGGTCGCCGTGGTGTTGGGCACCTCCAAGTACTCGCGTGGCCGGCTGAACAGCTTCTACGTGGGTCGCATCCGGGCGGCGGCTGATCTATACCAGGCAGGCAAGGTGGATGGCATCCTGGTCAGCGGCGACAACGGCGCCGTCGATTACAATGAGCCGGCGGAGATGCGGGCTGACCTCATTGCGCTGGGCGTGCCGGCCGAGCACATCACCGCCGACTATGCCGGCTTTCGCACGCTGGACTCCATCTACCGCGCGGGCGAAGTCTTCGGCCTGGACTCCTACATCGTCGTCTCGCAGCCCTTCCATATCGAGCGGGCGCTCTACCTGGCCGATCAGAAGGGCCACGACACAGTCGGCTACTCAGCCCGCGGCCCGCAGGGCTACGCCGCCCAACGCATCCGCGCTCGTGAGGTCCTGGCCCGCGCCAAGGCCGTGCTGGACGTGGAAATCCTGCGCCTTGGCCCCAAGTACCTGGGCGAACCCGTGTACGTGAATCGCCGAGCGCCTGCGGATTCGTAGTGCTTCAAGTTCTGTCTGCCCATGCCCCGTAACGAGTAGCTCGTAACCCGAAACCTCGGACACGACTCCCTCCTTTCCGGGTTACGAGTTACGCATTACTTGTTACGCACCAAGCCAACCGCTATCACTCCATCCAACTCCCATGATCAAAGTCCTCTTCATCTGCCTCGGCAACATCTGTCGCTCGCCTATGGCTGAGGCAGTGTTTCAAAACCTGGTGAGCGAGGCCGGGCTGGCCAGCCAGGTCGAGGTTGACTCGGCTGGCATGGCCGACTGGCACAGCGGCGAAACGGCCGATCGCCGTACACTGGCCGTCCTGGACAAACACGCCATCCCCTACGATGGCCGCTCGCGCCAGGTGCGGCCGGCCGACTTGCAGCGCTTCGATTACGTGCTCGCGATGGACAGCCAGAACATGGCCGATCTGCGCCGGCTGGACCGCAACGGAGCGCTGGCCGGCAAGCTGTTCCGTTTTCTGGACTTCGCGCCGGCCGGCTATCCCCAGGACGTACCCGACCCCTACTACGACGGCCGCTTCGAGTACGTCTACGAGCTGGTCACTGTGGCCAGCCGCGGCCTGCTGGATCATATCCGCCGGGAGCATCGGTTGTAGCATGGCGTCGTTGATCGACCCGGTCGTCTACTACGGCGACCGGGAGGCTGAGCTGGCCATGCGCCGGCATCTCAACCTGTTCGGCGAGAGTTACAGCGGGCAGGTGGATAGCATCTTGCGCCGTAATGAGTCATGGATAACGCGGAATGGCCGACTGCCTTTCTGAGTTACGGGTTACTCGTTACGCATCACGACCTATCGGAAAGGACCCTATCATCCCTTATGCCCCCAAAAAACCGCATCGCCATGATCGGCTGCGGCATCATGGCCGGCTGGCACATCCGCGAGATCATGAAATACGCTCCCAGCAGCGAGATCGTTGCCATCTGCGAGCCTTCCGAGGCCGCCTACGCCGCCAACGCGCGCCTCTTCGTCGACGCTGGCCTGGAGCCGCCGCCCAACCAGCCAGACCTGGCCCGTTTGCTGGTCGAGCATGCCATCGACACAGCCTTCATTATCACACCGCACGTTCATCACCATGACCAGACTGTCGCCTGCCTGGATGCCGGGCTGGATGTGCTGCTGGAGAAGCCGATGGTAATGAGCACGGCCGAGGCTGAGAGCCTGATCGCGGCCCAGGAGCGCACCGGTCGTTTGCTGGTGGTTGCCTTCCCCGGCGGCCTGTCGCCGCGCATTCGCAAGGCAGTAGAGATGCTGCGCAGCGGCGAACTGGGCCGGCTGCTAAGCATCAGCGCCACCGTCTGGCAGGACTGGGGCGCGATCACCGCCGGCTCCTGGCGGCAGGTGCCGCAACTGGCCGGCGGAGGCTTTCTCTTCGACACCGGCGCACACATGCTCAACACCGTGGCCGACCTGGCCGGCCAGGAGATGGCCGAGGTGACCGCCTGGCTGGACGACAACGGCCGCCCGGTGGAGACCATGGGCGTGATCATGGGACGCCTGGAGTCGGGCGTCATGGTGACCATGCACGCCTGCGGCGAGGCCATCCCCTCCTGCGCCAGCGATGTACGCGTTTTCTGCTCGCAGGCCATCCACTACCAGCGAAGCTGGCCCGCCGTCCAGGGTGTGCGGGTCATGGCAGGTGTAGCAGGTGAGCTTTTCGTAGGGGTTGGTGAGGTGGGCCGAACGCAGCAGTTCCGGCAACTGTTGCGAGTGCGCCCGGCTGTGAGTCTGGTCAGGCCATGAGTGGAATGGCCCGTCCTTCCAGTTGTCATCCAGCGTTGCCAGGTTGTAGTTGAAATAGTAGGTTGCCAAATCGTACACGCCAGGGACGAAGTATCCGTTGCCAAGAGTGTCCTTGTTTCTTTCGTCGAAGGCGTACTTGAAAATACCCATCGGCGCTTCACTCTTGCCGGCATGGGATGCATGACACTGGCCACAGAGCTCGTTGCTGGCCTTGGCAGTCAGATATTGCGGACTGATGATGGTGGTCTTGTCGGGGTTGGCGACATGGTCCGAGCCGGGGCCATGGCAGGCCTCGCAAGTCATGTTAAGATCTTTGTAGTCGAAGGCAGTGACGACCGACTTAAAGGTCACGTCGCCGTCGACAAAGTCCTGGTACTCGATCTGGGCCCCTGTTGCATGGCAGCCGGCGCAGTTTCTCGACAGGGTGTTAGTAGGCAGAGCCCAAGCCGTTGGCGACTTCTGCCAGAATTTCGGCACTCCTACCTCGGAGTCGGATAAGACCTCAGAGTCGGCCGGAGTTCCGTCCTGCACGGTGTACACGGGCATGAAGGGCACATAGTCCTGCTTGGCTCGCTCCACCGGCACGTCATGCTCTTTCATCCATGTCACCAGGTAGGGCACATCCTGGATGCGCGCCAGGAAGCGCTGTTTGCCTTCGCCGAAGTTGGGGTGGCGGTCAGGCAGTTCGTGGTTCGGGTCGACATAGCCCTCGCCCCAGTTGCCCTGACCGCCGATCGTGCCGGCCACAGGAATAAACAGCGCTGTAGCATCTTCTGCGCAGTCAAGCTCGTTCTCTGTACGTGGGGTTGTGCCTTCGGCTAATTCCTCATAGAACTTGAAGAGGTATTCCCGGCCTTCTGCGCCGGCGCGTGTACACATCACCACATTGACCAGGCCCGCGCCGTCCACTGGGTCCTGCGATAGGAGCAGTTGGCCCTTAGTATCGCGCGGGAGGAAGGTGTCGCCCGGCTCTGGCCACATCTCTGGATAGACCATTTGACTGGCGCCCTCGGTCACGAAGCGCGAGTGGGCTGCGGCATTCGGGCTGCTGTCATAGGAGGCAAACATCTCCGGCCATGTCGCGCCGTGACACACCTGGCAGGCCGCCATGCCCACCGCTGTGGCATCGGCGCTCGGCCGGCCCGAGAGGGTGACGGTGACGTCGGAGACCGTTGCACCTGTGTCGACATAGGTGGCCTGGAGCGTTTCGCCGTCCAGATAAGCCTCCGATGGCGCTGTTACATACAGGTACACAAAGCCGGGGACCACATCAGATAGCTCAAAGGAGCCATCAGGCGCCGTTGTGGCAGTAGCGGGCTGGCCCTCGATGGACACAACTGCTGCTTCGACCCCGTTCCCTGCTACGTCGATCACCATCCCTGTGATGACAGCCGGTTCAACGCTGTCGATTTCTACCACAGCGGCCGCGCCAGGCGGCCCTTCTGGGCCGGCAGGACCTTGTGGGCCAGCGGGTCCGGTCGGGCCTATGGGACCAGTTGGGCCTGCCGGACCCGCCGACCCAGAACATGCTGCGATTAGTACCAGTACTAGGATCAAGCCAAGGCTTAATCCTAGAAGTCGCTGGCGGTTCGTTTTCATTATGAAAGGGCTCCTTCCTGGGTTTAAAGATCATACTCAGCTCAACCAGATATCAGTCCGCGATGGAGGTCTTGGTTGACCAAACTACCGCTGCGAACGCTACCTCTGGGTTTGCTGAGAGCACTGTTCGTCTAACCCATTTTGAGCCATGCTTCACAAAGTGTAAATTGGGCAAAGTCCCACTTCGAGGGTGGCAAAACCCTACTTTTCCTGTGACTGCTCAGATGTTGGAACCAACTGGCGATGCGGGGAGGTGATGGGCGGAGATTATCAGGGGGTACGCTGGCTGCTCAGAGTATAGCGAATCAACGCTGCTCGATTGGGCAGGCCAAGTTTTCGTGAAAGATTAGCGCGATGTTTGTCGACCGTCTTCATGCTGATGACCAAGGTATCGGCAATCTGCTTGTTGCTCAATCCCTTGCCGATCAGCGTCAGGACTTCCTGCTCTCGACGAGTCAAGACTATCTTGACCTCGGGAACAGCCGTGTGCGGCCTCCCCGTGGCTTCAAGCACCAGATGAACGATGGAAGGGTGCAAGTATATGTCATTGTTGACGACCGTCTTGATAGCGCGTAAAACTTCGCCGCCGCCAGCTTTTTTCAACACATAGCCATCCGCGCCGGCCCGCAAAATGGGAAGAACATAATCAGCGTCGTCATACTGGCTGAGGATCAGGATTTTGCACCGGGGCAGGTCTTGTTTCAAACGCTGGGTGACGTCCAGTCCGCCCATCTGCGGCATAGCCATATCGAGCAGAATCAAATCCGGCTGTAGACGCAATGCTTCCTGAATAGCTTCAATGCCGTCCGCCGCTTCGCCGATAACCTGGATGTCGGGCTGAAACGAGAGAAATGCTCGCAGACTATCGCGCAGAATGGCGTGATCGTCAACCAGCAAGACACGCACGTTAGTCGTCATGGCGAACTCCAAGAGGGACAGTTGCGGTGATCAAAGCGCCGGCGCCAGGAGAGGACTTGATGGCCACCCGACCGCCCGCCAGCTCGGCCCGCTCCTGCAT
>JAAEKA010000245.1 GCA_014155705.1 Anaerolineae bacterium clx_CAG2
AGAAGCCGGTCCACAGGGTCTGCGCGCTGCCGTAGAAGGCGGCGGGCTGGGCGCCGTTGAGGAAGGTGTCGCGGTCCACGTTGAAGCGGCGTGAGCGGCTGACCGGGTAGGCGCTGTTGTCCACGATGGTCAGCGCATCCCCGACGAAGCTGGTCACGAACGTGGCGTCGTTGTACAGCGCCACATCGTGCTGCACCTCGCCGCTGCTGCTCACCACCCGCACCGTGAAGCCAAAGTCCACCATGTCGCCGTTGTAGAAGGGACCAGCCCAGCCCACGGCCACCACGTCCTCAGGCGCACGGCCGGCCGCCAACTCAGTCAAGCCCCGGGCGGTTGCCTCAGCAGCCGTCAGCGGCATCGCACCGCCGTAGGCGCTGCCATCGACGTACATGGTGTCCACATCGATCGGCGCCAGGAAGAGCGCATCCGCCAGGTCGCCGTTGCTGTTGCTGGCGCTGACGTCCACGTCGATGTAGGCGCCCATGACCACCGGATTGGTGCTGGCCGCCTGCGTCACAACGCCGAAGAACTCGACCGGCAGCTCGACGCCGAAGACCTCACCGCCCATGACGCCGTTGTAGATACGGTACAGCATACCGATCTGCGCTGGCGAGTTGTGGGGCATACCGGTCACCATACTCGAAACCGAGCCGCCCGCCGGCACCTCAGGATAGTACTCATCGGGATAGAAGGCGGGCATCATGCCGTCGAAGGCATGATAGACGCCGTCCAGAGCATCGGCTGGCGACACATCCCACAGCTCGCCCGTGAAGTAGGCATCGAAGGCAAGCACCTGGAAGTTGAAGGCCATGTCGGCGTCCGGTACGATCACCGGGATCACCATGTTGTCGCTGTTGATGGTGGTGTCCAGGAAGAACTGGGCTACAGCCGCACCGGCAGCCAGGTCTACCAGAACGCTGACCGCCCGCGGGTCGGCGGTGGCGTTCAACGTGCCGTTATAGGCCACGTAGTCATCGATGCCATCCTGATCGACGTCGATGTACACATCGGCCTCGATGGTGATGGGATGCGAGCGGCTGTTCCAGGTGCTGATGGGGAACAGCAACAGATTCTCTGTCGCGCTCCAGCGGATCGCATCAACGCCGACGTATTTCAGGTCGGCCGGAGCGATGTCCTGCGCGCCCGGCGGAACGACGATTTCGGGGCTGATGTCCACCAATGGATAGACCTCAACCATCCCATCGACCATGGAATGGTTCATCAGCGGTACGTCGAAGGCCAAAGCGCCGGTCTGAGCGGGGTCGCCGACCATCACGTCTGCCGCCTGTCGCGGCAGGAAGTGCCAGGGCAGGGTGATGACCTCACCGTCGTTTGCGGTCAGGGTCACGAAACCATCGGCCTCAACTTCCGTCAGCAGATCGCCGTTAGCAAATGTGCTGCCGCCGTAGAGAGTCCAGTCTTTGACCATGGTCGGTTCGACGTGCAGGTCCACGTCAAAAGTGCCCGTGCCGCCGGCTGCAACGGTGAGCGTATCCGCGCTAAGCATAACGTCGACCCCTGCGTCCTCGTCGTCCGCATAGCGGAAGCCGGCGCTGATCGCATAGGTCTTGTCGGCGGCAGCGGTATTGATCACTTCGACCGTCTTGCTGTCCATATAGTGGTCGGCCACGGTCTCGAAACCAAAGGAAAGCGCTACATCGTTGTCGGCAGGAACCCAGGCCACACTCTCAGCCATCACAGAGGCTGCCACATCGACGCGGCCGGCGCCCTGGCGGCTGATCGGGTTGAGTATGCCGCCGGGGACATTCTGCCAAGTGTCGGTGAGCGCATTGTTCATCAGCAGCGCCTTAACGACGACTGGCGCCAGCGAGCCGCTGCCGCCGGCTTTGTCCAGCAACAGAGCAGCCGAGCCGGCCACCATGGGCGAAGCGCCCGAGGTGCCGCCGAATACGCTGTAGCTCTGGTCACCGGAGCTGGCCGAGACCGAGGCGCCCGGTGCGCCGATGTTGGGCTTGAGGTAGCTGGCGTCGAAAGCCGGCCCGCGAGAGCTGGAGCCAACCATCACATCCAGCAGCGGGATGGTGATCGAAGGATCGTTGGGGTCAATGGTGACGTTGGCGCCTGCAGCCTTGAGCAGGTTGCCGTTGGCCTGCGAAACCATAAAGGCGGGAATGCCAGGGAACGGGCCGCCGCCGAAACCACCCTCGAAGGGATCTCCGGGCGCGATCAAGGCGATGATTGACATGACTGCGCCAGCAGCTTCGGCGTTCTGCGTCTTCAGGCTGAAGTTACAGGCGCCGCGGTTGACGACCGATACTTTACCGGTCAGATCTGCACTAAAGGCCGCGCAGCCATCGAGATTGGTGCCGTCGCCGTTGCCATAGACTACGTCGCCGGTGATGGCGGCCGTGGGGAATTCCGACCAGGGCTGCCACACAGCATCCATGATTGCCACCGGCTCTGGCGTGTTGCGGCGGATGCGGTAGAGAATGGACGAGGGTACGCTGGTCTGCGCGACACTGATGGCGGAGCGGGCGCTGGAAGGCGAGCCTGTGATATAAGGCATATTGCCGCTGTTGCCGGCCGAGGCCACTACCGTCGACCCAAGGCCGACCAGCATCTCCATGGCGATGGAGTCAGCGCTGCTGACCTGGCCGTAGACAGAACCCAGAGACAGGTTGACCACGTCGGCGCGATCATCGAAGTTCATGTCACCGTTCGGGTCGGCAGCCCACTCGTAGGCTTGCATCAAAGCCAGACCACTGCACGAGGTCGAGATGCTGGAGCAGACCTTTAACGCGTAGAACTCGACGCCAGGGGCCACACCAGGGCCTAAGTCGGCCGTTGCTACGCCGCCGATGATGCTGGCCACATGGGTGCCGTGACCGTCAGTGAGGCCGCCCTCATCGTCCATGGGGTTAGGATCGGGGATCTCCGCTGTGTTGGGCCAAGTGCTGCCCACAAAGTCGTAGCCGCCGATGACCTTGGCAGTGGGGTAAAGGCGCGGGTCAGCCGGCTGCGAGGCTTCTGCCAGTGCCTGGTCGGTGTCGGCCTGCAGGCCAGAGCCGCCCAGGTGGGCATGGGTATAGTCGATACCGGAGTCGATCACGGCCACGGTGATACCGCTGCCGTCGAAGCCCATGCTCTGTACATCGGCCGCGCCGATCCATGGCACAGTCTCGTTCAGGTCCAGCGCGTAGTCAGACAGCGGGCTGACGCTGACCACGCCGGGGATGAAGTACAGATCGCGCACGCTGCTGGCGCTGATCTCAATAGCGATGCCGTTGATCAGCTTGGTGAAATTGCCCAGAGTACTACCACCCAGGGCATCGACGGCCTCGCTGGCCTGGGCCTGCTTGGCAAGCAAGCTGTCTGTGTAAGCCTGCGCAGTGGCCGCATCGTAGCCAACGCCGCGGCTCTGGGCGTCGAGCCATAGCTCAGCCAAAGGGGCGTCAGCAAAACGGATCACATAACGGCCGGTGGCTGTTGCGCGCTCCTTGCTGGGGATGCGATCGAAGACGGGCGTGCCGTCCACATCGCTGGCTGTGACTGGCGCCAATCCGGCAGGCAACGGCCGACCGTCGGGGGCTGGAGGCGCTTCCATCTGTGCGCTGACTGGCATGGCGATCATCGATGCAATGACCAGTACAGCAAGTAGGACGCTTAGCTTTCTTTTCACGGGTATCCTCTCCTTGGACGGATGAAATCGGTCAGCGAACTCAAACGCGGGAAACAACGCACGATTCTAGGGGACAGTTCGACCAATCAACCTCCTTTCGGCGCTGGTGCGCCACCTTAGGCTTCGGGATGTTGCCCTTGGGGGTGAAAATGCATCAGGCTTGGTCTGAGGCGAGGGCAAGATTTCGGATCCCAATAGAGCTGTTGTGCGATGCTCATCCAAGTCCTGTCCTGCCGCTCAATTATAGCGCAGCGCGAGTCCTTTTGTCAATGGCAAATCGGAGATCATCATCCTGCGAAGAGCAGCCGGCCGCAGCCGGAACAGAAGACGCGTTGGCTGTCGTTATGTACAGCCTGGGCGGCGCCGGTCGATAACATCAGGCCGCAGGTCTGGCAGGCGCCCCCTTGTTCCAAAGCGATGGCACGGCCCGCCTTGCGGCTGCGCAGGTTCTTGTACAGATCGCGATCTTGCGGCGCGATGGTCTCCCATTGCTGAGTGAGGCGAGCCGACAAGATCTTCAACTCGGCGATCTTCTGGGCAGCCTCACGCTTGATGGCTTCTTGCCGGGCGCTGTGAGCGGCTTCGCTGCTGGCCTGTTGGGCTTGACGGCTTTCGGCCTCGGCCTGCCAGCGCTCGACCTCCAGCATGACCACCAGCGACTCATCCTCCAGCACGCTGCGTCGGCGCTGTAGGGCCGCCACATTGGCTTCCATGCCCTCCAACTCGCGCGGGTTGCGCACTCGTCCACTCATCATCTCACGCTCGGCAGCGCGTATGTGGTCAGACAAATCCTTGATCTGGCGGTCGAGCTCTCGCTGTGTTGTGCGTAGGCGGCTTAACTCAGCCTCAGCTTCTGCTGCAGCCGCACGCGCTGCTTTGAGCTCAGCGCTTTCGCCGCGCTGTTTTTCCATCTCGATTAGTCGCTGTTTGACCGCCTCCAGCGCCAGATCGGTGGTCTGCAAGGCCCAAAGATCTGCTACAGTGCTCATCTCAACGCCTCCTGTCCGAAAAATCGCCCGGGCAGGTCTCCAGACCGAGCCTGCTCTTCGTTTGCCGCAGGTGGCACAGTCAGGAGACCGACCACACTGGTTAGTCGATTGTTGGCTCGGATTATCTGTGCGCAGCTACCGAGTACATCGATTATACCCCGCATGACAGGAAAGGAGCAACTGTCCTTGGCATTGGCGGCAATTTGTGATCTGCCTGCTATGTGGTTACAATGTATATGGCACAAGACAATCCAGAATAATCGATGCGTACCCACCACCATTGATAAGCACTTTGGGAATACCGTCGATGCAACCACTGCCCATTCGTATCCTGATCGCTGAAGACCATCCCCTGTTCGGCCAAGGGCTGCGCCGCGTGTTGATGCTGGAGCCCGATCTCGATGTTGTGGCCGAGGTAGCAGATGGAGAGGCGGCTATCCGCAGCGTGCGCACACTGCAACCCGATGTCGTGTTGATGGATATCAACATGCCCAAGGTCAACGGCTTGCAGGCCACTCAGGAGATCAAGGCGAACCACGAAAATGTCGCCGTAATCATCCTGACCGCCTACGACGATGAAGAACAGATGATTTTTGCCCTGCGCACAGGAGCCTCGGCCTACTTCGTCAAGGATGTGCTGCCCAGCGAACTCATCGACGCCATCCGAATAGTGCGGTCAGGCCAGTATGTGGTGAATGGCCACATTTTGGCCAACACGGCAGAGCTGATGCAGTGGCTGGTGAAATGGTACAATGATCGGGCGTGGTTTGACGGCGATACTCAAGGCGTGTTGATGCCTTTGTCAGCGCGTGAAATGGAAATACTGGAGATGATCGTGCGCGGCGCCAGCAATAAGATCATCGCTACTACCCTGGGTATCAGCCACCAGACTGTCAAGAACCACATGAGCAGCATCTTCCGCAAATTGTCGGTCAATGACCGCACCGAGGCTGCTGTGGTCGCCCTGCGCCGCGGCTGGATCCGTCTGCAGGATACCGGCGCGTCGTTTGGCGATACCCACCAGGGACAGACTATGCAACCCAAAACTTCTAATGAAAGTGGCCAGAGCTTTATCGAATATGCGTTGATCCTGATGCTGATCGCTATTATCGTCCTGGCGATCTTTCTGATCATGGGCGACGAGATTCGCAACTTCGTGAACGATGTGCTGCAGGCCTGGTTCGGCTCCTAGCTTCGTCAGGCCGCTTCTGGGAGGGAGAGTGTATGTCTTCTTTGCCGCCGGCGCTGGCAACGTTGGCCCCTATCCCACAAGTCCCCCGTTCGACGGTTTCTGTCAGGACCCGCCTGCTTGATCTGCTCTTTCCTGCGCACTGTGCGGGCTGTGGTCGCGCGGGCGAGCTGTTGTGCCCGGCCTGCCAGACTCAGGTGCGCCCGGTGCCACAGCCGGTCTGCATTCGCTGTGGCCGGCCGTTGGCTGTGCAGGGACGTTGTGACGACTGTTCAGTGGGCCAGTTCCATGTCAGCGCTATCCGTGCGGCGGCCATCTATGCCGATCCACTGAGCCGGGTGATTCACTGCTTCAAGTACGAGAGCCGGTCGGAATTGCACGAGCCGCTGGGCCAACTATTGGTCGACTACTGGCGCAACCGTTCAGCCAAGGTAGATCTGGTGGCAGCAGTGCCGCTGCATGAGAACCGCCTCAGGGAGCGCGGCTTCAACCAATCGGAGCTGCTGGCTGTGGTATTGTGCCGGCAGGTGCGGCTGCCCCTGCTTCAAGCGGGCGTGCTGCGCCGCGAACGTGAAACCCAGCAACAGATGTTGCTGGGCCCGGCTGAACGGCGCGCGAACGTGCAGGATGCGTTTCGTTGGGCGGGGCCTCCGTTGGCGGGCAGCAAGGTGCTACTGATCGATGACGTAGCGACCACGGGATCCACTGTGGAAGCCTGCGCCCATACTTTGCTGGCCGCAGGGGCCAGCAAAGTATGGGCGCTGACGGTCGCGCGGGCGCTGGGTAGCCAAAACGCCACAAAGGGTTGACATTTGTTGGCTGCGCGGCTACAATGTTGATAACAGTTCGTTAACCCGCTTCTTGGAGTGAAAGTTTGCTCCAACCATTGGCAGATCTCCCATCGCCAGTGCTGAATCCCCCCCTCTGGAAAGGAGCCAATCTAATGCAACTGGTAATCAAGGGCCGAAACATTGAGGTCAACGATCGGCTCAGGGAGTACGTGGAGAAGAAGATCGGCAAGATGACAAAATTCCTGCCCGATGTGCAGGAGATCCGCGTCGAGCTTGCCGAGGAGAAAAGCCGCAAGACCAGCGAGCGACAGGTTGTGCAGGTGACCATGCGTAGCAACGGCATGCTGCTGCGCGCTGAGGAGCGCAACAGCGATATCTACGCTGCGATCGACGCCGTGGCCGACAAGCTGCATGGCCAGATCAACCGCTTCAAGGGCAAGCGGCGCCGCAAGATGGAACGCGCCCAGGTGGCTGCGGTAGAGGCATTGGAGACCGAGTACATAAGCGCCGCCATGGAGCCGGTGGCAGAGGATGAGGACATCTTTGAAGGGCGCATCGTGCGCACCAAGCGCTTCTCGATGCTGCCTATGGGCGAGGACGAGGCCATCGATCAGATGGAGTTGCTGGGCCACGATTTCTTCGTCTTCTACAACGCCAACAGCGACAGCATCAACGTGCTCTATCGCCGATCAGACGGCAACTTTGGGCTTTTGCAGCCAGAGTTGGCGTAGCAGCGGCAACGCTTACATGGGACGATGCCCAGGTAAGCGCCACAATTCGAATGACAACGGGCCAGGGAGCGGCTCCCTGGCCCGTGCGCGTAGGCGGAAACTTTTCGGAGGTTGACAGCGTGAAACGGGTGTTGCTGGTCTGTACGGCCAATATTTGCCGCTCGCCCATGGCCATGGGGCTGCTGCGCGAGCGGCTGCGCAAGGATGGACTGGAGGAACAGGTGACGGTCAGCTCGGCGGGGGTCTATGGCTTGAACGGCAACCCGGCCAGCCAGCCGGGGGTCGAGGTGCTGGCCGAGCGGGGTATCGACATCAGCGCCCACCGCGCCCACACAGTGGACGAGAACGAGATCGCTGAGGCCGACCTGGTGCTGGTGATGGAAGAAGCCCACCGCCGCACGCTGTTCTACAACTATCCCCATCTGCTGGGCAAAATCTTTCTGCTCAGCGAGATGTCAGGCAACTACCACGACATTAAAGACCCCTACCGCCAGCCGAAAGAAGCCTACGAGCGCACCGCCAACGAGATGACGGCGCTGATCGAGGACGGCTACCCCACGATTTTGCGTCGCCTGCGCATCAGCCGGCCGTGAAACGTTTGTGCAACTGGCGCTCTGGCTGGTCTTCGCACAACACCCGGAGGTCCACCGGAACGGGCCTGACCGAGCCAGCCAATCCCCACGAAGAACAGCGGGTTAGATTGTACACGAACAATCCGACGGATTGTTCTACGTAATGACTTGCTCGATTGGGCGCAACAATCCGGCGGATTGTTTTACGCAGCCACTTCGTCGCCTCCGCCTACAAGAGACTGGTTTGGGAGGGGCGTCCTATGGGCGTCGCTCTTTCAACAGAACCCAATACGGATACGCCCCGTAGTAATAGGCCAGCAGCAGACACAGTTTCAGCCCGTGCAGTCCGTCGCGATAGCCTTGCAGCGTCAGGTAGCGGCGTCGGAACTCGCGCAACGGCTGCAAAATGAAATTGTGCGGCCGCGGCCGGATGCCGCGCTCAGCCAGGATGTGCGCCTCATAGGTGGCATAGCGCCGCTGCTTGGCGTGAAACTGCGCCCAGGTATCGTAGTTGTAGTGGACCAGGGGATGTTGCAGGTTAGCGCTGGGGCCGTCCAGCAGCACCACTTCATGCACCGGCCGCTCCAGGTCATAGCGCGCCCGATCGATGCGCATCAAACGCAACTGGTAGTCGGGGTAGAAGCCGCCATAATTGACCCGCCGGCCTACAATGATATTCCAGCGTGGCACACCCCAGCCCACTTCAGACCGCTCTGCAATCACCTGACGAATCTCAGCGGCCAGCTCGGGCGTGGCCCGTTCGTCCGCGTCGACGAAGAAGGCCCACTCCGCGCCCAGCGCTGCGGCCTGCTCCAGCGCAGCATTGCGCTGCCGGGCCCAGCCGTCGAAGGGTCGCTGTACCACCACGGCGCCGGCCGCACGCGCCAAATCGAGCGTGTCGTCGTCGCTGAAGGAATCGGACACCAAAACGCCATCGGCCCAACGCACACTGTCGATGCACCCGGCGATGTGGCGGGCCTCATTTTTGGTCAGGATAATCGCAAACAGGGTCATAGATGCGATAGCTCTTTCCTCGATTACCCGCTGGTCAGCGCTTCAACCTCTGTATAAGCAACCAGACGCTGGGCCAGGTCATCGGGAGCCTGTTGGCGGGCGCGACGCGCTTCGGCGCGCAGGCCGGCGCGCAACAGAGCGATCATGGCCCGGTTGAACAAAGGGCCGTGGTAGCGCTGAAAGTAGTGCAGCCGGCTCTGCCACAGGGCTGTGAAAGAACGGCTGCGAAACTGGCTGCTGCTGGCGCCGGCCACGTGGACCGTGCGTGCGGCCGGCGCGCAATAAACGCGCCAGCCTTTGCGCTGCGCCCGCCGCTGCCAGTCCATCTCCTCGCAGTACATGAAGTAGCTTTCGTCCAGCAGGCCCACCTGGCGCAGGGCAACTCCAGACACCATCAGTGTGGCGCCTAGCACAAAATCGACCGGAAAAGGTTGGCTCTGGTCGTACAGCCGGCGCGGGTAGCGGCCGTTGAGCCGCGAGTCGAGCAGAGGCTGGTTCAGCCGGCCGGGCGGCGGGAAGAAGTCCAATGCGATCTGGGCCAGGCCAGGGAAGCAAAACGCGCCGTGCTGGAAGCTGCCGTCGGCATAGGACAACTGCGCGCCGCACGCGCCAGCCTGTGGCGTCGCGTCGACGAAGCGCACCAACTGCGCCGGCGCGTCGCCCTGCACCACCGTGTCGGGGTTGAGCAGCCAGACGTGGCGCGGCCGGCCGGCCGGCCGGGGCAGCTCAGCCGCCCACGGATAGGCGCTCAACGGCCGCGCCTCGCCGGCCAGGGGCGGGAAGCCCAACAGTTGCAGCGCCACGTTGTTGCCGGCCGAGTAGCCCAGGTTTTCCGGGCTGGCGATCAGCCGCACCGCAGGAAATTCTGCCGCCACCATGGCCGCGCTGCCGTCGGCCGAGGCGTTGTCCACCACCCAGACCTCGGCTGCCAATTCCGGCGTGCGCGCCAAGCTGGCCAACAGCGACGCCAGGCAGGCGTGCAGCAGCGCCTGTACATTATAACTGACGATGATGATGGCCAAGTCCATGGGGAGAGTTACAAGCAAAGCAGCAGCACCAATTCACGCAACTGCCGGGGGACTTCACTCATCGTCATCGTAAACCTGAAGGGGCTCGCTCAAGTCGTGCCCGCGCTGGGCCAGGATTGCCATGGCCTTCGCGCGTCGCAGAACTGAATGATCATAGGCCAAAATCAGGGCTTGCTGCTCCTTATGCTCTGCCGCAGTCAAAGCACGCTCACCTGCTGCCGAATTGAGCAGTGCGAGACGCCTTTGCTCGGCTCGCGACATGGACGGTTCTACTGCCGCCCGCAATGCCGCATTGCTGAATACCTGCATCGCAGCAAGCTCATCGGCCACATCGGCCATGCTCATATGATCAGTCTCCTGTAATCCGCCAGTCAGCGCGTTCGCTCGGTTGAAAGTCAGTTGCAGTACAGCCAAAGCCAAGTGTTGCACAGGATTTTAGCACCAGTCCGGCCCAGATGCAAGACAGAATCTACGGTGACCGGCCGGTTCAATTGACAAGCGCACCATCATGTATTAGAATCCTAGCCAATGCGTAGCGGGTTGTGTCGCTCGACCTGACAGGTTGTAGCGGTTTCCATAAGAAGGAGGAAAGGCATGGACCATCACAACGAAACCCGTGGAGGGGCGGCAGTCTTGGCCCTCATGGCTGCCTTCTCCCTGCTATTGGCTTTGTCATTGATCGGCGGCGCGCCTGATCCATTGGCTTTGGCCCAGGTGCGCGCGACAGACACATCCGCGGTGGTGCCGCCTCTCGTCTCTCCGCTCAACGGCCCCACGAACACCCCACCGCCCCGTCCAGTGGCGCGTCCCATCGAGTTCATCACCAACGCCACCGAGGCGTATGTGCTCAGCCATCGCTACTCCCCGGTGCGAGGCGCCGGCAGAGGCAGCGCACCCGATGGGGTTGAACCAGAAGGCCAACAGGTCGAACGCTCACCAGACGCCGGCGGAGCACTGTATCTTCCGTTGATCAGGGGGCAACTGGGTGTGGTTTGGCGCAAAGGCGCCGGAGAGGAAGAAGCCAAACCACGCTATTCGGCTTCGTCTCCAATCTGATCCCTTCTTGGTGGTACAACTGGCGGCACGACTATCCTGTCTCAGCAGGCGCACTAGATGATTCTCGCTACGCGCCGATGGTTTGGTGTCCAATGCTGCCGGGGGAAAGCGGCATCCCCAATGGCCTGTGGAATCCAGAGGAACTGGTTGCCAAGGTGAGGCAGTATCCGGGCCGCACATGGCTGGTCTACAACGAAATTGACTTTCCTCCCGGGGATACCTACCCTACTGCGACGCCATTGCCAACCCCGTCCGGGACGCCTCCGGCGGTTCTCAAAACAGGGTTCCAGCAATGCGCAGAGTACCTGTGCAAGCTGGCAAACTACGCCACACTGGCGCCTGAGAAGACCCTTCCCCCATCTACAACGCCTACGCCAACCGCCTCCTTCACCCCAACGCCGACCCGTCCGCCGGGAGTCACACCCAGCGCGACCCCTAGCGAGGTCTGGCCATGCTATTGGGAGCCTGGCACGACTCCCGTCTACTATGGCCAACTGACCGCCAAGATGCTGCGCATTGCAGCAGACCGGTATGCGCAAATCTATCGCTTGATCAAGCAGACCGATCCAACCGCCAAGGTCTTCTGCTGCGGCAATTTTCACGGGACTTGGACCACTTGGTGGCGGGATTTCCTCGATTACCTGCGCGACTTCCACAGCGACGTCAAGATCGATGGAGTAGCCATTCATGCTTATCCATGGTCGAAGAGTGTCCGTCTCGAAGAACTAGGATACGATTGCGCACTTTGGCCGAATAAGACCACGATCTGGACCGGTTGCATGCAGCCGGCGCTGCAGATCTTCCGGCAAGCCCATCTCGCGGAGTTGGTGCAGCCCCGAACACCGCTGGCGGCCAACGCGCCGATCTGGATCACAGAAACAGGCTACCTCGCCGGCCCTTGGAAGCCGAACCCTCCACCAGCTCCAACGCTGACCTATCAGGAGGTGAATGATTATCTCATGCAGCCAATGGTCGTCTGGCTGCAAAACGGCAGCGCGGGGTATCAGGCGGTAAGCTGGTACGTGATGCTGGATAACGACGAGTATACTCCGCTGGAAACCAATCAGTTCGTCTATCCGGCGCCAGGCCACACCCCGTCGGCGTTGACCATCCTGGGCTCAACCTGGGCCAGCGTAACGCCGCCCACGGTCACGCCAACGCCGTGAGAGTCCGCATGAGGAGAAGGAGCAGCCCTATGAACCGAGGTCATGTGGAGCGACGCCTCTGGACAGGTCTGGTCGCAGCCTTGCTCGTCCTGGCGCCTCTTGGTCCTGGCGCATCGGCCGCGACCCAAGAGCGTGACAATCCGCTGCCAACCTGCCCGGCGCCTTGGGATGGCGACACAGTGACTCCATCGCCTGGCTACGCTGTGGACAGGACGCTCTTCTGGACCTACACCCGAGGGGTTTACTTTGATCTACACGCCGAGGTATTGCGCAGCATCGACGATGGCGCAACCTGGTTGCAAGTGTTTGATTACGCCTACGATTTGTCGGTTGGTACAACCGCCTTCGAGATAGCGCCGATTCAAGGATCATCAGAGTTAACGCTCTATGCCAACGTGAGTCTTATGAATGACTATCCTTACCCTACCTTGTTTTTCATGAGTAACGATAGCGGCGATACCTGGCACGAGATGACAGCGCCTTGCACCCGTGACGACTGCTTGCCTTTCAGTCTACGCGCCACAAACCGACAGGGAACGCTGTTCCAGCCGCGCACTCAGTTCTTCGGAACGGGACTTCCGGAAGGTATCGTGCGCTCCGAAGACGACGGCGATACCTGGCAACAGGTATGGAGCGAAACAGGGATGGTTGCGGTGGCCGTTTCGCCAAACTTCGACCAAGATGAAACACTTGTAGCCTATGGCGGGTACAGTCCCTCGCTCCAATCGAGTCTGATCATCTCTCATGACGGCGGCGACACCTGGAGCGCCGGTGGACAAGGTCTCTGCATGAGCTACATCCCGCATTTGGTCGTGTCGCCTGGCTTCGAGTACGATCAGACTGTGCTGGCGAGCGCCTTTGACAGTTCCCTCTACATGAGCGAGGATGGCGGCCTCACCTGGCGAGCCATCTTCCCCCCGGGCAGACCATTCTGCTACGGCGCCGGCTTTGGCCATATCTATCCCCAGTTCTCGCCGGATTATCCCGACGATCCGACGATCTACGCCGCCACAGGCATCGGACTGTATGCCAGCTATGACGCCGGGCGAAGCTGGATCCTCCTGGTTGGCGACCATCTCACGTCCAATCTGGTCGTCAGAGGGACGCCGGGCGCGCGCCGGGCGCCGGCCAGCCACTCAAGGGGCGCCGCCGGCCCGCAGCAGCCACCCGCGCGCTTTGGCCAGGACGACCCGACAGTGCGCAGCACCTACTTCCCCATAGCTGTTGTCCAAGGCGCAGGGCCGGCTTACCGATCGCATACGATCTTCATGCAGGCAATGTCTTCGGCGCCGGGCAGCGATTCATTCCTGTACAGATCTGACGATGGCGGCCGCACATGGCAGTGCATGGAACGGCCCACCGTGCGGCCGCAGGCGTATCTGCCGCTGGTGGGCATCCGGCAGTGATCTGTCCCCGCAGCGTGTCCGATGAACGACTGACCAACTGGTCTACCTGTTTCCTTAGTCCCCCTCCACTACGGCGCACCTACATTCACGCTAATGCGATCCACATAGTTATTGGCCACGCTGACGAACTCGTGGATCAGGCCACCCCACCAGAAATTGGTGCCGACCGGCGGCGGCTGGTCAAACTCGATGCAGCCGGAGACCTGCGAGCGCTGGCCGGGCAGCAAGTACCACTGCTCAACTCCGTCGATCAGGCGCATCTCCAGGTCCTCCGGCCGGCCGATGGCCCAGCGGAAGGGGAAATCGTAGCCGGTGGTGTCGAAGTTGACGCCGAAGCGCCAGACGCCGGCCTGCTGGTAGAGGCTGGAATCGTCCAGTTCGTTAGCCAGCGTGTTATGATTCTGGCTGAATTTATAGGTCGTGCCCGGCCAGGGGCCGGCCGTGCGGATGCTGACCGTGCCCTCGTTCTGGATAGTGGTCGTAAAACAGAGAGAGCCGCCCAGCGGCACACTGACCACGCGGTTGACGTCGCCCTGCCAGTCAATCTCGCCCTGCAGGATGTCGGCGCGCGGCTTGCCTCCGTCCTCGATGGTCAGCGTCGACGTGACTACCACGTGGTTGCCTGCCAGATCACGCGCCTCGGCATAGACAGTGTAGTCGCCGTCGGGCGGGGCTTCAGCGCCCTGGTCTACATCGGCCTCATAGCGGTACTCATGATAGCCCCGCTCGCCCGGCTTGATCACCCGCTCCTTTTCGGCGATGTAGTATTTGAAGGCCGGCTCAGCCGGATCCACCAGATAAACCTGCACATCGTCCACATCCTTGGGCAGGTAATAGGAGATCGATACCCAGTCGTCGATGCTGTCTTGGTTGGGGGTGAAACGTTGCGGCACCACGGTAAAGTTCTGCAGCTCGGGCAGCACCAGATCGCCATCGACCAGCGTGATGGTTCCCGACTCCGTGGCCACCTGGCCGCGTTCGTCGCGCGCCTCGATAGTCCAGGTGTACTCGCCGTCGGGCAGGACGCGGCCCATCACCAACTGCG
>JAAEKA010000246.1 GCA_014155705.1 Anaerolineae bacterium clx_CAG2
CGGGGTCGTCCAGCAGGGCCAGCACATCGGCCGTCCGGCCCACGGCCACGATCTGCCCGGCCAGGCAGGCCAGCGCGCCGTCCTCGATCAATCCAGGGTCGGCCAGCGCCGCTCGGCGCTTCGGCCCGTTCGGGCTGGCGCAAGTCAATAACTGAGCAGCATTCACGATCAACAGGTCAGCATCCATGGACAACTCCTTCCGGGTGATGGATTACGGGTCACGGCATGGTACCACGGCAGGGAGCGTGCGTCAAAGCTTGCTTGCGCCGCAGATCGGTGCTATACTGCCGCTGTCCCGTACCTGGTCTGCATGGCCTGGCCTACCCCGCTATCGCAAGGAGATATCCATGAGCAAGCCCAGACACCCCCTTTCGCTCGTCTCACTGTTGATCCTGTTTGCCTTGTTGGTTTCTGCATGTGGAGGTTCCGGCAACACCGGGACGACGGCAGCAACGTCAACCCCGGAGCCTGTGCCTTCTGATGTTCTCACCCGGGCCCTGGCTGCCTACACAGGCCCCATTGGTGTGCTGCGGGCATCAACCGATACACTGACACAGGCATTGTCTGTTGAGGGTATTACCCAGGCTGTTACGCTGACGGGAGGGTCCCCGCCCTGCCCCGGCTTGGTGAACACCGGCGTCCCGGACTACGTTTTTGAGGTAGCTGCCGACCTGGATGCTGCGACAGTTACCTTTGAGGGAAACACTCTGGGGACGTTGCTGTTAGTCGGCCCCCAGGGCGCGCAGATTTTCTGCAACGACAACATTACGTTGCAGCCGAGCGTGGTGATAGATCAGCCAGCCCAGGGGCGCTATGGGGTGTTGGTTGGACGCGGCAACTTGACTGGGGCAAACACGGGCAAGCTAATTGTTACGGGCCAATAGGGCGCCAAACCAGGCATGCTTGTACTCGGAAAGACGAAGCGACCATGAAAACCTATACCTTCCACGTCTCTGTCCCTGACCTGCCCGATACCTGGCGTCGCGTCGAAGTCGCGGCTGAGCAGACCCTGCGCGACTTGCACGTGGCTATCCAGGAAGCGCTGGACTGGGACCCGGACGACGACATTGCTTTCTTCATCGGCGAGAATCCGCTGGAAGGCGGCGAGCAGTACACCCTCGACGTCGACGAAGACTGGGATGACGAAGACGATGAGGATTTTGAGGACGTGGACGACGAGGAGATCGAGTCCATGGTGGAGAGCCTGCCGCCGCTGGACCTGGGGGACGCGCCCCGGCCTGAGACGATGGAGGACGTGTTGGCGCTGATTGAGAGCAATCCTGAGGTGCGCGCTCAGGTGCGGCAGATGATGGTGGAGCAGACGGGAGTGCCGGGCTTCATGGCCGACATGATGTTGGGCAACCTCAGGTCGCTCATGGAATTAATGCCTGAAGGCATGTTGGCGGGGCTGACCGGCGGCGGGCCACAGGCCAAGAACGCCTCGGTAACCTCGCTGGAGTCGCTGGGACTGGCGCCGGGCCAATCGTTGCTCTACATGTATGGCGACGACGAGTTGCGCTTCGACGTGCGCGTGGAAGCTGTCAACGACAGCGCGGAGGAAGACGCCTTCTATCCGCTGCTGTTGGACGGCGACGGCCCCGCGCCAGAACAGTACTTCGACGACGATGACAATGATGGAGAGGGGAGATTCGGCTGGCTGTGGAATGATCTGGAGGAAGATGACGTCGAGGACGAGGACTGACGCAGGCCGGTGTTGATGCGACGACAGACCGGACTGGCCGCGTTGCTGGCGCTCTGCTTGCTGCTGCCAGTCCGTATTGCTGCAGCCCAGGACACAGAACTGCTGGCCGGCCGCTCCCTCTTGCCGTTGATCTCCATCGGCGTGCGTTCTGCCTGCCAGCCCCTGCCGGGCGCCAGCTATGGCGCATTGACGGTGCTGCCGCCCCCGACCGATCGCCCGGCTGAGCAGCACGCCGACCTCAACCTGGCCCTGCGCAGCTACACACCTACCGGGGGAACTCTCGGATTGGTGGATTATGGCGGGCCAACCGACCCCGGAGCGCCGCAGTTGCCGGGTCTGTTCACTGACAATCGCACGGGGAGTTTCGTGCGCGTGCAGCGGGTTTACGACTGGAACTGGGCTTGCAACTGTCGCGGCGCGCCGCTGGACAATCCCCCCGTCACCCTGGCCAATCTGGCGACCGCTCCCGGCGATCCGCTGCGCGTGCCCGACTCGGGCTACAGCATCGGCAGCGGCTACGAGGTGCTGGTGCTCTACGCAGCCCACGACCGCATTACCCTCAAGTACACCCGCAACGACAACGTGGTGCATGGCTACACGCTGCACCTGGAAGACCTGTGCGTGGACCCGCCCCTGCTCGACCTGTACCAACGCTGGAACGCGGCCGGACGCGGCCAGTTGCCCGCTCTTCAATCAGGTCAGGCCTTTGGCCGCGCCGCAGGAAACAGCGTCGGCCTGGCCATCCGCGACAGCGGCGTCTTCATGGATCCCCGCTCCCGCAAAGACTGGTGGCGCGGCCGTTAGTCGTTGATCATCAGGGCTCGTAGAAGATCAGCCGTGTGCTGCCATATTGCCGCTCGTCGTAGCGGCGCAGGTGCAGCAGCGGCAGGTCAGGGTCGTCTTCCTTGGGAAAGATCTGCACCACCACCTGGCCACGCTCGGTCAGCAGTTCGGGCCGGGCGTCTACGGCCAGCAGCGCCTTCTGCCACAGGCTCTTGTACTGCGGTGGCGCAATGTAGATCAGGTCGAATGGCTCCAGATCGGGGCGGGCCAGGTAGGCGAAGGCGTCGCCGCGCACCACATGGGAGCGTCCTCCCTCGCCCAAGCCTGTGCTGCGCAGGTTCTGGCCCAGCACCTGTACGGCGCGGCCATCCTTCTCGATGAAGACCACCGCCCGCGCCCCCCGGCTCAGCGCCTCGATGCCCACCGCGCCGGTGCCGCCGAACAGGTCCAGCCAGCGGTGGCCGCGGATGAAGTCCTGTGATTCGAGGATGCTAAACAACGCCGACTTGACCCGGTCGGCAATGGGGCGGGTCGAGTCGCCGGGGACGCTTTGCAGTGGGCGGCCTTTGGCCGTGCCAGAAATGACGCGCATGGATAGGTGATTAGGTGATTGGATGATTGGTGAGGCGAGGGCGGAGACTGCCGCGCCTGATCACGTTTCACTGAACGGAGCCTGTCTTGGCAAACACAGTCAGACGTTCGTGCTGCCACAGATCGCGGTCGAGGATGAACCAGGCCAGGAGCAGCGCGCCGATGGCCTCGAAGGTCAGCAGCAGCGGCTCGTCGCGGATGATTTTGGCATAGGCCCGCAGGATCGCTTCGGGTGAGCCGACGTGCTTCCAGCGGTGGAAGCGCCGGCCGCGCAGGGGCCAGAGCAGGGTCTGGCTGAAGCTCCACATGCGGTCGGCCAGCAGGTGGCCGGAGAAGGCCAGCAAATAGGGCAGGCCGCGGTCCAATTGGCCCGTGGCAGCGGCCGCCAGCCAGACGCCGCCATGCAACAGGGCCGTATGGCCGTAGAGCAGCGCAGCCTCGGCGTCGGTCAGCACAAAGGTGGCCAGCGGCTTGTCGATCAGGTCGGGCAGCACCGTGGCCAGCGCTGCCAGCCGATAATCCGCGTCCTCGAACAGCCCGGCCTGGCGTTGCAGCAGGTTGAGAGCGGCCCAGGTGAATTCGATGTGTCCAGGTGGTAGCATTGCCTGCCATTATAGCGCGCCCCGGTGGAAAGTGGCAATTGGCACGGGGCGGGTTTTGGGCTATAATCAGGACGTAGCCGATGCGGCAGCCTGTGCCGCCAAGGCGAATTTCCTGGGATGACAAGGCTTTTACGGGTATGGATGGGCGTACTTCACCCTGGATTTGGCTCCGGCCGGGCATGCACGTCAAGCGTTGGCTGCTGCTGCTGCTGGCGGGCATCGTGTTCCTCAGCCTGGGGCTGGCCTATTTGTTGCGCCATCTGTATGCTGACCTGCCCCTGCCGTCCACCTTCTACTACGTGACCTTGCAGTTTCTGGGCCGGCCGGTGCGGGCGATGATCCTGGGGTGCCTCGGTGTGGGCGTTGTGGCGCTGGCGTTGGTG
This sequence comes from Anaerolineae bacterium clx_CAG2, assembly GCA_014155705.1. Lineage (GTDB taxonomy): Bacteria > Chloroflexota > Anaerolineae > JAAEKA01 > JAAEKA01 > JAAEKA01. The sequence continues at coordinate 4,062 of JAAEKA010000246.1, forward strand.
CAACTCAGCCGTTCGCTGCTCAACCCCTTTGTCTCGATGCACCAACCCAATTTGGGAGAGAAGGTCTACCAACACCATCGCCGCCGCCGCGGGCCGAAGATCGTGGCCCTTGGCGGCGGCACGGGGCTGTCGACTCTGCTGCGCGGCCTGAAGGAGTACTCGGACAACATCACCGCCATCGTCTCGGTGGCCGACGACGGCGGCAGCTCCGGCCGGCTGCGCGAGGCAACGGGTATGCTGCCGCCGGGCGACATCCGCCAGTGCCTGGTAGCCCTGTCCGAAGAAGAAGGGGTAACCGGCCAACTCTTCCAGTACCGCTTCAGCGACCAGTACGGGCTGGGTGGGCACAGCTTTGGCAACTTGTTCATCGCGGCCATGAGCGACATCGCAGGCAGCTTTGAACAGGGCGTGGTCGAGTCCAGCCGGGTGCTGGCCGTGCGCGGGCGGGTGATCCCCTCCACGCTCAAGCAGGTGACGCTGGCGGCCGACCTGCGGGTGGAGAATGGCCACAACGGCCACGGCTGGCAGCGGGTGGTCGGCGAGTCGGCCATCCCAGCCGCGCGCCACGAGATCGTGCGGGTCTTCCTGGAGCCGGAGAGCGTGCCGGCCTATCCGGAAGCGGTCAAGGCGATCCTGCAGGCCGATCTGATCATCGCCGGCCCCGGCAGCCTGTTCACCAGCGTGCTGCCCAACCTGTTGGTGCCGGGGATTGGCGCGGCCATTCGGGCCTCCCAGGCGCGCAAAGTCTACGTGTGCAACGTCGCCACACAGCCGGGCGAGACGGCCGATTTCGACGTGAACGCGCACGTCAAAGCCCTGAAGCGCCACGTGGGCGACCTGTTCCCGGTGGTGCTGGCCAACGACCGTATCATCCCCAGCCGCGGCGAGATGGCCTATCTGGAGCCAGTAGCCCTGCCGCCTGAGCCGCCCGCGGACTATTTGTTGTTGGCCGCCGACGTGATCGACGAGAACCGGCCGTGGCGGCACGACTCGGCCAAGCTGGCGCAGGCGATTCTGTCGATCTATCAGGAAACTGCTCTGTAATATGCGCTGCATCATGTTTTTTTCGGGCAGTGTATGGTATACTATACAGCGGTTCGTTCCATCGAAAGGTAAGGCGTTGCGAAAAGCGCCTGCCCATAAGCTTCAAAATATGTAGCTCTAAGGAGGCAAGACAATGGCTGTCAAGATCGGTATCAACGGATTCGGCCGTATTGGCCGTCAGGTGTTCAAGGCGATTGAAGAGAAGTACGACGGCGTGCTGGAAGTCGTCGCCATCAATGACCTCTTCGATGCCCAGACCAATGCCCACCTGCTGAAATACGACAGCAACTACGGCAAGTTCCCCGGAACGGTCGAGGTGCAGGACGGCAATCTGCTGGTCAACGGCGAGGTCGTCAAGGTCTTCGCCGAGCGCGATCCTTCGAAAATTCCGTGGGGCGAGTTGGGCGTGGACATCGTCGTCGAGTCGACCGGTGTCTTCACGGACGCCGCCAAGGCCAAGGCCCACATCGACGGCGGCGCCAAGCGCGTGATCATCTCCGCGCCGGCCAAGAACGAAGACCTGACCATCGTGATGGGTGTCAACGACGCCGACTACGACCCGGCCAAGCATTTCATCATCTCCAACGCGTCCTGCACCACCAACTGCCTGGCGCCGGCTGCCAAGGTGGTCAACGACAACTGGGGCATCGTCAAGGGCATGATGACGACAGTACACTCCTACACCAACGACCAGCGCATCCTGGACCTGCCGCACAAGGACCTGCGCCGGGCCCGCGCCGCCGCTTTGAACATCATCCCCACCACCACGGGCGCGGCCAAGGCCGTCTCCCTGGTGATCCCCTCGCTGAAGGGCAAGTTCGACGGCATGTCGCTGCGCGTCCCCACGCCCACCGTTTCCATCGTCGACTTCGTCTGTGAGCTGGAGAAGCCCACCACCACCGAAGAGCTGCGCGCCGCCTTCCAGGCCGCGGCGGCCGGTCCCATGAAGGGCATCCTCGAGGCCACCTACGAGCCGATTGTCAGCATGGACATCAAGGGCGACGAGCACAGCAGCATCGTCGACCTGCAGTTCTGCCAGGTGATCGGCGGCAACATGGCCAAGGTCATGACCTGGTACGACAACGAGTGGGCCTACTCGGTACGCGTGACCGACCTGTGCAAGATGATGTTGGACAAGGGACTGTAAGCCGTAATTCGTAATGCGTAACACGTAACCCGGAAGTGCTCTGTGCGAGACGATTTCCGGTTACGCGTTACGTGTTACGTGTTTTAGGAGGATCCCTGATGAACAAGAAAACAGTCCGCGACGTCGACGTTAGCGGCAAGCGCGTCTTCGTGCGCGTGGACTTCAACGTGCCGCTGGACGGCGCGGGCAACATCACCGACGACACCCGCATTCAGGGCGCCATGCCGACCATCCGTTATCTGCTGGAGCACGGCGCAGCGTTGGTGCTGGCCTCGCACCTGGGGCGTCCCAAGAGCGGCCCGGAGGCCAAGTTCAGTCTGGCGCCCACCGCCAAACGCCTGCAGGAACTGCTGCCCGACAACCAGGTGATCATGGCGGCCGACTGCGTCGGCCCTGAGGTCGAGGCCCAAAAGCAGGCGCTGCACGCCGGCCAGGTGCTGGTGCTGGAGAACGTGCGCTTCTACAAGGGTGAGCAGAAAGGCGACATGGACTTCGCCGCCCAACTGGCCAGCCACATCGACGTCTACGTGGACGACGCCTTCGGCACCGCCCACCGCCCCGACATGAGCGTGGCCGGCGTGCCGCAGATCATGCAGGCGCAGGGCAAGCCGGTAGTGGCGGGCTTCCTGCTGGAGAAGGAGATCGAGTTCCTGGGCGGCGCGGTCGAGCAGCCGGTGCGCCCCTTCGTGGCCATCCTGGGCGGCGCCAAGGTCAGCGACAAGATCAACGTCATCCGCAACCTGCTGGGCAAGGTCGATGCGCTGCTGATCGGCGGCGGCATGGCCAACACCTTCCTCAAGGCCCAGGGCTATGAGATGGGCGACTCGCTGGTGGAAGAGCCCAGCCTGGAGCTGGCCCAGAGCCTGCTGGCCGAGGGCGGCGACATCCTGGTGCTGCCGGTGGACGTAGTAGTGGCTGACGCCTTCGCGGCCGACGCAGCCAGCAAGGTCGTGGGCGCGGACGAGGTGACGGCTGGCTGGCGCGTGCTGGACATCGGTCCGGCCACCATCGCCCATTACGCCAACCGCCTCGCTGCGGCCAAGACCGTGGTCTGGAACGGCCCGATGGGCGTCTTCGAGTTCCCGGCCTTCGCCAAGGGCACCTTCGCCATCGCCGACGTGCTGGCCAACCTGGACGCCACCACCATCATCGGCGGCGGCGACTCGGCGGCGGCCGTCAACGACGCGGGCCTGGCCGACAAGATGACCCATATCAGCACCGGCGGCGGCGCCAGCCTGGAGTATCTCGAGGGCAAGGTGCTGCCGGGCGTGGCGGCGCTGGATGAGAAGTAGTTGGTAGAGCGGTAGGGTGGTAGATTGGTGGCGCCGGCTGCCCGATGAGGGTGGCCGGCGCTTTTGTGGGGACTGATGGCGCTGGTCCGTGCGTCGTTTGTTGTAGGCGGCCAGACCAGCATCGTCAGTTCTGATAATACGCGGAATTCAGGTGTCTACGCTGTCGTCTGCGCAAACAGGGGTCCCTCTTGATTCGTAATCTCCGCTGTGAGCGCCTGGAAGTAACGGGCCGGACTGGCGTCGAACTTCTTCTGTGGGACCTTGAGATAGCGCCACACCTGTCCCGTCTGCTGGCTGATCTTCTCACACCATGCCTCGATGCTGGCGGTTTTGTGCGCAACGTTCTCGTCTTCCCGGCCCTTGGTCTCGACGATCCAGTTGACCTCGCCGGCGGCCGTCTGCTGTACGGCCACAAAGTCGGGGTAGTAGAAGCGGATGGCTCCGGTCTCACTCAGATAATCAACGCGGAAGCGGGTGTAGGACTCGGCCAGCGCGGCAAAACGCAGGATGTCAGGCGCCTGGTCGAGAAACTGAGCAAAGCGTGTCTCCAGATCGTTGAAGGTGGCGCAGGCAAAGAAGATGGTGCGCTGGCAGGTGATGTGCTGCCGCCGCCAGGTGAAGGGCGCGGTTTGGGAAAGGCGAAATGCCGCGTTCTCGAACTCGATGGCCTTCTCAACGGTCGCTAACTCGGCAATCTGGCGGCTGAGGAAGGCTGCGATGCCCTCTTGCAGGTACGGGTCGCGCAGGCGACGGCGCATGTCCTCGCTCTCCAGGTCTATGGCCATTCCGAAGCAGCGCGCCTGTACGTAGCCTTTGACGATGCTGTATAACTCGGCGAAGCGGCCGTTGAGTTGCAGGCGGCGGCTGATCTCGAGGGTCATAGTACGCAGGAAGTCCTGACTGAGCAAGGGATGCTCGGGCGTGACGGTGGTCTGATGGATCGTGGTGCCCGTCGTCGCAAACTCCATCTGGATGGTGATGGCGATCTCTTCAGCTAACACTCCCACATCCCAGATGGGGGGCAGCGCCAGAGGGTCAAGTTGGCCCAGATTGCGGTACTCGTGGATGTAGCGCGGCTTGGTCAGCGGCAGGGCAATGTCGTACTGGGCCTTCTCCAGCACCGGATAGATGGTGATGGGCTGCGGCGGCGGGTCGCTGACGGTGTCGATGCCCACTCCCTCGTGCTCCAACTGGCGCACGAACTGCTCGAAGGCGTCGGTGCCGATCACCTCCAGGGTCTGGCGGCGGTCGGGGCCGATGCCGGCCATCAGTCGCAGCCCACGACCTACGGCCTGCTCCGGCAGGATGGCGGCCTGGGCCGTGAAGGGGCGCAGGCCCAGGATCACGCTGACATTCTTGACGTCCCAGCCTTCGCGCAGCATCAGCACGCTGACGATCACCTTGATGGCGCTGGCGGGCTTGTCGACATCGCGGGCGGCGTCGCGGGCGCGCGCCAAGTCGGCCTTGGTGATGTTGCCGGCCGTGTCGGTGTGGATCACCAGCACTTCGTCCGGCTTGAGCCGCGCGGCCTTGCGAATATGCTCTGCGATGACGTCGGCGTAGACTGTGCGCTCGGCCATGACGAAGAGCACCGGCTTCTGGCCCACCGGTCGATAGGCATTGCTGTGCGCCTTCCAGCGCTCGATGGCTACGACGATCCAGTCGTGGTAGGCCTGGACGACGTTGTCTTTGGTCACATGCTCTGGGTCCGCCCTGTCGACGCGATGGACGATCAGCGGCGCCTTGACGATCTGATCCTCGATGGCCTGGGCCAGAGGATAGTCGGCGATGATCCAGGGGTAGTAGGTTCCGGTCTGGGTTTTGGGCGTGGCCGAAAAGTCCAGCCACAGCGCCAATCCAGCCCGCCCTTTGGCTTTCAGGTTTTGGTGCAGGGTCCGCAGGGTCTGGTTCCACTGCAGGTCGTCGTCGTGGACGTGGTGCGCCTCGTCGTTGAGCACCAGCAGACTATCCAGGCGTTTGATGCGCTCCAGCATGGTGGGCTGGTAGCTGGCCAGGTCCTGCCGCGGCGGCCGGCCCAGGATGGCGTCCACGGCGTTGCCGGGCGTCCACTCCTCCTCGCGCGACTCGTAGATCTGCTGGATGTTGACCAGGAAGAGGTTGCCGCCCGGATCAGGCAAGGCGCTGTCGCCCCGCTTGATCACTTTCATCTGCCATTGGCTGCGCCACTCGGGCGGGATCAGCGGCCGGTTGTAGAAGATATGGTTGCCGGCGAAGTCGCGCTCCAGCCGCTCGTAGACGATGACATTGGGCGCGACGATGAGGAAGTTGTCGCTGAACGCGCCGTCGCGGCTGGCTTGCGGGGTGAGAGTCCGGTTGAAATACGACCAGACGATGGCCAGGGTCATGATCTCGGTCTTGCCGGCACCGGTGGCGATCTTGAAGGCGTAGCGCAGCAGGTGCGGTTCAGGCAGGTCCACCTCGGCGTCGCGTTCCACCTCCGGCGCCCAGCGGGTCAGCCGGCGCTGGCCCTCCATGGTGGTGTGGATGCGGAAGTCCATGTCCAGCATGCCCCGCTGCGGCACGTCGCCAAAGGCCTGGGCCAGGGGCGCGAAATCGTCGAAGGGACGCGCCTCCACCAGGTAGACCAGGGTCTCGATGGCCTCGCGCTGCGCCCACCAGTAGCGCCAGACCGTGCCGTCGGCCAGCAGGTGCTCCTCTTCGAACCAGTAGTGAAACAGGCGGCGGGTGACGTCGGAGACGCCGGGGTAGCCGGCGTCGCGCCAGGCGTCCACCGCGGCGCGCAGCTTCTGCACCAGGAACATGCTGCTGGGCCGCCGCCCCTGGCGCACCGCATAGTCGCCCGCGCCCAGCTTTTCCAGGTAGACGTCGGGCCTGGTGTAGGGCGTGCGGCCGGGCGCTTCGGGCAGGGTTTTGTTGTAGGGGACAAGGGTGTTCGGCGTCGTCATGCGAGCGGTTCCTGCAAATGCAACAAAAGTTTAATTTGTCAGCCAGGAATTAAACTTTTTGAGCGAAAAGTTTAATTTATCAACCGTTGGCGCGGCTGCCATAGATGCTCATCAGAATGTCACGAGCCAGATATGAGCGATTATGCTTGCGCTCGTCCATGGGAACGAGGATCTCGTAGTCGAGCAGTGTGTTGACCACGCGCTGCGCCCCTGGATAGCTCATGCCGAGCACTTCCTGGGCACGCGGCACGGTAATCACCGGACTCTCGAACAGGGAATTGGCAAGCCTCACTACCGAGCCGGACTCTTTGTGTTCGTAGAGAAGGCTCTGCCAAGCCTGCTGCAAATCCTGGATATGCTTGATCCGCGTGGCTGTGTCGCGCGCCTGGTCGATGACGCCCTCCAGGAAGAACTCAACCCACGGCTTCCAACCATCCCGTTGGCTGACCCCCAGGAGCAGGCCATAGTAGGACGGGCGCCGGCGTTCGAAGAAGGCGCTCAGGTGCAGCAGGGGCAGGGACAACAGGCTCCAGTTGACCAGGAGCAGAGAAAGCAAGAGCCGCCCGATGCGACCGTTGCCGTCCAGGAACGGATGGATAGCCTCGAATTGATAGTGGATGAAGGCCAGACGCATCAGAGGCGGGTAGTCGTCCTCGCTGTAGATGTAGGCAGCCAGTGCGTCCAGCGCCGGTTGCAGCTCGACCACCGGCGGCGGCACGAAGACGGCGCTGTTGATGGTGTCTCCGCCGATCCAGTTCTGCGTGGCGCGGAACTCGCCGGGCGCGCGAGACTGGCCACGTACCCCCTGCAACAGCAGCTTGTGCATGCTGCGCATCAGCCAGAGATTGACCGGGGTGTGCTCCATCTCGGCCAGGCCGTACTCTAGCGCCTGCACGTAGTTGTAGACCTCGCGTACGTCGGCCAGCGCCGGGTCGGAGGGCTCCAAACCGGGCAGCGCCATCTGGCCGCCCTCGTACAGGTAGAGATCGGTCAGGTCCGACTGGGTACCCTCGATACGCGACGACAGCACGGCCTCGCGCCGCAGGAAGGGACGAATAAACAAGTTGGGGTTGGGCAGCGTGCGCCCCAGCCCGGCCAGCTCGCCAACCGCGCGCTCCGCCTCGGCGTTGAGCCGGGCCAGTTGCCAGTCTGGCGCCAGGCTGGGCGGCAGCGGGTCGGGCGTGAAGGCCCAGTAGGCCGGGTCGCCCTGGCCGACCCGAATCACCCGGCCGCTGGTCGTTGCAGCAAAGTCCTTGGGGTCCATGGGGCTACGCCACCTCCACCTCGAACACCTGCGACGTGTCGTTGCCGAAGATGTCGATCACCTTGACCAGCAGGCGGTAGCGGCCGGCGGCCGGGTAGTCGTGCGGCTCGCTGCTGAGCTGCAAGGCGCGCTCGCGCCGCGTGCGGTACGAGGTCCAGCCGTTGACGAAGGCGTCGCTCTGGAAATCCCAGTCCACGGCCCAGTAGTCCACGTAGTCCGACCACTTGGCGATCTTGGCGCGCACGTCGGGCGGGATCAACTCGTCGTTGGGGATGACGAAGTCGCTCAGCGTGACCGTGGCCCGGCGCCCTTGCAGCGCGATCTTAGCCTCCAGGTAGGCCAGCTCGTAGAAGTGGATGTCCCGCTTGTCCACGGCCTGCTGCTCCATCACCTCACGCGGGATGGCCAGCAGCAGCAGGCGCACGCCCTGGGCCTTGGCCACGTCGACCATCATGTTGGCCAGGCCCATCTCCCACTCCCAGCCCAGCACGTGCAGCTCCTTCTGGCCCATGGCGCGGCACTCGGCCAGGCAGGCGTTGATCTCGTCGATGGTCACCGGCGCGTCGACCGCGCCGACGTGGACCAGGGCGCGGCCCTTCTTGCCGTGCAGGTGCTGGGTGCCGGCCAGCGGCTGCGCCCCATACAACTCCAGGATGAACTTGAGGTACTCGAAGATCAACAGGTGCTGCGACTGGCGCTGGCCGGCGAAGGCGACCCCCTGCCAGACCTGGCGCTCGTACTTGCCCAGATTGAGCACCTCGAAGGGGCGGCAGCCGGGGATGTCCATCAGGCGCTTGCGCGCCGTATGGACGGCGTAGCGCCCCAGGTCACAGCCGATCCAGCGCCGGTCCAGCTTCTCGGCCACGGCCAGAGTCGTGCCGGAGCCGCAGAAGAAGTCGGCGACGAGGTCGCCTTCAATGCTGCATGCCTTGATGATTCTTGTAAGAAGTGCTTCCGGTTTTTGGGTTGGATACTCCGATCCCCCTTTCATTCGTCCAGCAGTTGTCCAAATGTCTTGAAGATAGATTCCTTTGTTCTCGTCTAGATAGCTCTTTTTGCACCGTGCAGCACCTTTTGCAGGGTCGCGCAGATAGAGGTCACCTCTAGCCAGGGCCGCCTCCATCTCATCCAAGTAATACATCCATTCCCTGTTGGGAGATGGTGTTGCGCCCCTCCACACGAACCGTTTTTCTGGATTGATACCCTTCCATGTGGCATCATCCAGTTTGAAACGTCTCCCAACCAGATGCTCATTTCCTTTGTAAGAAACGATACGACCATCTGTTAGTTCAAGTAGCGAGTATTCGCGTTCCGCCGCTACGCTTAGGTCTTCTCGAACCTCATCTGGCCAGTACCGTGGCTTTTCCGAATTGCTCACCCAGAACAATGTGTCATGAATGTTGCCAAATCGTGTCTTGGCATCATTGTGTGTGTCTGTTCTCTGCCATATGATTTCATTTTGGAGGGCTTTGCGTCCGAACACTTCCTCAAGGACGCAACGTACATAATGGGACACTTCGGGTCCTATGTGGACAAACACGCTTCCCTGAGGACTGAGCAACTCTCGGATCAACGCCAGACGATCATAGACCATCCTCAAATATGAGTCTATTCCCTGGCCCCAGGTATCCCGATAAGCCTTTTCCTCCATGACTGATTGTTCTTTTCCCACAATCTGATCCCCAATCTGAGCCTTAAAGGAGAAATCTGCGCCAACTGAAAACGGCGGGTCGATGTAGATCAGGTCGATCTTGCCGGCGAAATGCTCCAGCAGCGAGCCCATGACGTACAGGTTGTCGCCCCAGATCAGCTTGTTGCGCCAGGCGGGCGCCATGGGTGAGACCTCCGAGACCTCGGAGGTCTGGGGGGCGAAGGCCGTCTCCTCGGCCTGCCAGTAGTCGAAGAGGGTGCCCACGTGGCCCGCCAGGCGCTCCTGACGCTGAGCGCGCGTGGCCCGCGTCTCGCTGACGCGCTCGATGACCTGGAAGGGCAGGCTGACCCGCCGCGGGGGAACCAGGCGGCCCTCCTCGTCGTACTTGCCGGGCCAGACGAGCTCGGTGCGGGTGATGTCGATCTTGGGCATGGGGGGTGTCCTTGACTGAAAATTGCGAGATCCAATCGCAGTTGACGAAATCACCAAACCAGAGTACACTATGACCAATAAGAGCGGCCGAATACTGCCCGTTTGGTGGGTGCCCTTATCAGGGCTAGGCCGTGCCCCCTAACCACGGGGGCATTTTTATTCTGCACTCAAACGCCTGATCACACCTGCCCGCAGTTGCTCATCGAGTAAGCCACGCATATCAGGCTGACCCTCCAGAGCAGCACGCACGAAGCCGCACATAGCGTCTGCTAACCTGATCAGAACATCGGTCTCATCGTTGACGCCGCGCACCTTCTTGGTCGAAACCCCCAGACGACGCAGATGCAGCCCCACCTCGCGTTCTTCGCTACGAGGGAGGCCGTCGATCAACACAGTGGCCTGATACACTCCACTTTCCGCAAGACGAAGTGACCCCGCAATCGCTTGCACTGTAGCCTCCAGATAATCCAGATGGTCGTAATAGGCGGCGAAACAACATCTGCCTTTCAGAGCGGGTAACGCGAGGACCTGTCGTATGTAGGCCAGTCGACGATCGCGCTTGCTCTTGACCCATTTGCGCTGTCCTTTGCCCGACTCCGACTCGATGGCCATACACTGTTGGCGCAGATCATCCCGCACACTCTCGGTCACGACAACGGCGACGACGAACAATCGGCCTTGGGTATCTTGGCCGGTCTCATCGACGTAGCAAAAGAGCTTGTGGATCGGAGAACGAGTGGTCACGTGCGCATCCTGATCGTTCCCTGCCCTTCACAGTATACCCGAAAATCGCACTCTGCGCACACCCGGCGCTCCGGCGTGCGGCGGATGACATAGTCACGTGCCAGGATGCGCTCCACCACCCGGTCGAAATAGGCGCCCGCCTCGGCCACCCGCTCCGGCTGGTAGGGAAACACCATCAGCGCGTCGGCCCGGCGCTCCTCGCCGGTCCAGTACAGCGCCAGCCGCTCCGGCCGCCGGCCGTAGCGCTGCTCCAGGATGTGGGCGTAGATCAGCAACTGCTGGCGGTAGTGCCCCAGTCGGCGGTCGTCGGCGCGCGGCCGCGGCTGCGACTTGAAGTCCAGCAGCTCCAGCCGCTGGTCCTCGCCCAGCAACAGGTCCACCCGGCCGGTCAGGATGTAGCGCTCCTTCTCCAGCGACACGTCCACTTCGGTCTCGATCACCCGCGCCATGCGGTCCTGGTTCTGCTCGAAGTAAGCCAACACCTGGCGCAACGCTACGGCCCGCTGGTCGTCGCTGATCGGCCGGTAGTCCGCGTTGACCAGGCCGCGGAAATTGGCCTCGAACAGGCCGGGGATGGCCAGCTTGACCAGACGCAGCGCCTGTCCCTCCAGCACCCAGCGGTGGATGTCCTCGATGGTCTGGTGCACCAGGGAGCCGAAGAAGACCTCGGCCGAGCGCGAGGGCGCAAA
>JAAEKA010000247.1 GCA_014155705.1 Anaerolineae bacterium clx_CAG2
GGTATAGAGCCGTGCGGTCTTGGGATGGTAGTTGCCGGTGCCGATGTGGCAGTAGACGCGCAGCCCGCCCGGTTCCTGACGCACTACCAGCGTAGCTTTACTGTGTGTTTTGAGCCCCATCACGCCGTAGGTCACGTGGACGCCGACGTTCTCCAGTCGTTGGGCCCATTCGATGTTGTTGGCCTCGTCGAAGCGTGCCTTGACCTCCACCAGGACTGCCACCTGCTTGCCCTGTTCGGCCGCTCGCATCAAGGCTGCCACGATGGGCGATTCGTCCGATGTGCGGTAGAGGGTTTGCTTAATGGCCACTACACCCGGATCTGCCGCAGCCTCCTCGATGAAGCGCTGGGTGCTGGCGGCAAAAGACTCGTAGGGGTGATGCACGAGCAGATCGCCCTGCCTGATGATGGCGAAAATGGTCTGAGTATCCTTGGTCTGGCCTTCCTGGGCCAGACGGGTAGGAATTACCGGTTCCCAATGCCTGTAGCGTAGCTTGGGTAGGTCCAGGTCGGCGATCTGGAAGCAGCCGGTCAGGTCCAGCAGGCCATCGACTTCGACGATATTGGTTGGATTCAGTTCCATCTCACGCATCAACAGGTTGCGCACATACTCGGGCATTTCCTTGTCGACTTCCATGCGTACAACGCCGGCATAGCGCCGCACACGCAGTTCGGCCGAGATTGACGCCAGCAAATCCTCGGCCTCTTCCTCATCTCTCCGCACGTCGGCGTTGCGGGTTATGCGGAAAGGATGGACGCTGAGCAGGTCCATGCCCCGGAACAACTCGCTGACGTTGTGGATGATTAACTGTTCCACGGGCAAGAAGTAGAGGGTGTCATCGCCCGGCGTCGCCGGCAGACGCAGCCAGCGACCGTGGTTCATCGGCACCTTGATGCGGGCAAAATGGGTGGTCTTCCACTGGGGGTGGCGCAGCAGCACGGCCAGCGACAGGCTCAGGTTAGAGATGAAGGGAAAAGGGTGGCCAGGAGCGACCGTCAACGGCGTCAGAATGGGGTAGAAGTGGGTCTGGAAATACTCACGCAGCATGTAGCGCTGCTCGATGTTCAGATCATCATAGTTTGAAATCACCACATTGGCCTTGTCGGCCAGAGCGGGCTTGAGTTGCTGTTCCCAGGCCGCCGTCAAGGTCTTGTGCATGACCCCAGCGGCTTCCCAGATCAACTCCAATTGTTCCTCAGGCGTACGTCCATCAGGCGTCAGCTTGCGCACCCCGGCAGCTCTCTGGCGCTTGAGGCCGCCGACGCGCTTCTGGAAGAACTCGTCCAGATTGCTGGCCGTGATCGCCGCAAAACGTACTCGCTCCAGCAGCGGCGTGCGCTCGTCCAACGCCAGCCACAGCACGCGCCAGTTGAAGTCAAGCCAGCTCAACTCCTGGTTGAAGTACAACGACGGGTCGTCCAGACTGCATCCCTCAGGCACCGGCCGCGGCATGACCGCGCATGGTACTGTGAAGGCTGGACCGGCGCTCCATGTCACGTCCTCGCCGCTTTCCTCAGAAGCGGCATCTGGCACATCAGTTTCATGTTGCCTGTCAGCGTTGACCGGCTGAGTCTCCTCCTGGAGTGCGGCGTTAGTCGACTCAGCCTCTTCCTGAGGACCAACACCGGCTGGCGCAACTTCTTCCGGCGCCGGATTGGCTGGTGGCTGGAGTACGTCTTCCAGGCCGTGATCCAGTGAGACCTGTTGGATGAAGGCGTTGCTGGTCTCTTCGACCTCGTCGCTAATGGGGAGTGCTGGCGATTCGATCATCTCGATCTCCGGAGCGAATTTGACGGGGGCAACGGTTGGTGGATGGTTGCCGAATGGAGGAGCATGGCCGGTGAAAGTGCAGCGGCTCAGGGTGTCATCTGGCCATACTTTACCAGCAGTTGGCTGGCCTGTCAATCGGCTACGACCATCAATCCACCCGGCTGGCTGGCAAAATCCGGTCACTTCGTGTAAAATCTCACTGATCATAGGCCATCCACGCATATCCGACAGAAATCAGGTGAAGTACCCAGTTATGACAAAAAAACCACCCCCCCTACCTGTTGCCGGCGCCGACGTGGGTCTGGACATCCTCAAGGGGATCTCGCGTGACCGTTCGCTGCTCACGGCTCTGACGATGATGAACAAATACGTTGGTTCGGCTTTTCGCATCACCCTGCCGCGTTTCCAGCCGGCCGTCTTCATCGGTCCCGAGTCTAACCGACAGATCTTGGTTACAGAGCGCAAGGATTTCTTGTGGCGTCCAGAGAGCGACCCTGTGTGTAAGCTGCTGCGCCAGGGTGTGCTGGTGATCGATGGCGAGTTTCACGACGAGGTGCGCGGCTGGATGGACCCACCCTTGCAGCGGCGCAACGTGAATCCGCACATCCCTCTTTTCTGGCGCTACACCGACGATGTGGTTCACACCTGGCGCGACGGCGAAGAACACGACATGCTGGTAGAGATGCGCAAGGTGGCGCTCCTGATCATCTTTGGCGCTCTGTTCGATGTGGACTTCATGCCCGACATGGAGCGGCTGTGGGAACCGATCATGGACCTTCTGGAGTACATCTCCCCCGGTCTGTGGATCTTCTGGGCCGACATGCCGCGGCCCAAGTACCGCTATGCCCAGCAGGCCATGGACGATTACCTCTATGAGATGATCAGACGGCGGCGGGCGGAGTTGGCGCAGTTCGGCCTGGAGCCGGCAGCCAGCGATCTGCTGGGTCAACTGGTGGCCAACTCTGGCATGAGCGATGATCTGATCCGCGACCAATTATTGACAATGCTGATCGCCGGCCACGACACCAGCACAGCGCTGCTCGCCTGGGTCTTCTACCTGCTAGGCATGCATCCCGAGGCCATGGCCCGCATGCAGGCTGAGATCGACGAGGTCATCGGACGGCAGCAGGAGCCGCCCAGCGCGGAACAGGTGCAGCAACTGACCTATACCGACCTGGTGATCAAGGAGGCGCTGCGGCTGTATCCACCGATTCATGTGGGCCAGCGGCGAGCTGGCCAGGATATGGAGATACAGGGGTACCACGTACCCGAAGGCACGCGCATCATGTACTCCATCTACCTCTCCCACCGCGATAAAAGGCACTGGGAGGATGCGGAGCAGTTCTGCCCGGCGCGTTTCGACCGTCACAGTGAACAGAAGCAACCCCCATTTACCTATGTACCCTTTGGCGGCGGCCCGCGCAACTGCATCGGCGCAGCCTTTGCTCAGGTGGAGTCCAAGGTTGTGCTGGCCCGACTCTTGCAGACTTTTGAGTTCGAATTGCTCAACGGCGAAGAGATCAAGCCGTACATGGGCGCTACGCTGGAGCCGCGGCCCGGCGTCAAGATGCGCATCCGTCGACGAGAGTAGCCATGTCTAACACCCACGACTGGCGGCTCAACGCAGCGTTGACTTTTGTCTCCCTGCCGTTGAGCATCTGGGCCGAGCATACCTATCAGGCCATGCCGCGGTTGGATGCCGGCGCAGTGGCCGGCCCGTTGCCGGCATTGTCCATCATCATTCCTGCGCGCAACGAGGCTCACAACCTGTCTCGCCTGCTGCCCAGCCTTCGGCAGCTCCGCTATCCCGGCCCGTTGGAGCTGATCGTAGTCGACGACGGCTCCACAGATCGCACGGGCCAGATCGCCGCGACCCACGGCGCGCGCGTGCTGCGCGTCGACCATCTGCCAGATGGGTGGAAGGGCAAACCCCACGCCTGCCATCAAGGCGCGCAGGTCGCGACGGGCGAATGGCTGCTGTTCACAGACGCTGACACCCTGCACCTGGCTGACAGCGCAGCGCGCGCAGTGGACTACGCCGTCCAGCGCCAGTTGGATGGTCTCAGCCTGTTTCTGAAGCAGGAGAGCAATGCCTGGATCGACCGTCTGGCGCTGACCGCTGCCTATGCCGGACTGTTCGCCGGCACCCGTCCTCAAGACCGGCTGTTCAACGGTCAGTACGTGCTCTTGCAGCGCGATGTGTATTGGGAGAGCGGTGGATTCGAGGCGGTGCGGGCCGAGGCGCTGGAAGATGTGGCGTTGGGCAAGCAATTGCGGCGACAGGGCTACCGCACGCCGATTCTCTTGGGAGAGGACGCGGCCAGCGTGCGCATGTACCATAACACCCGTCAGCTCTGGAACGGCATGAATCGGCTGGGCGCCGACTCGCTCCGCTGGGGCGGAATGCGGGCTGCCTGGACCGCCCTGTTTGTCACCGCCCTGATGTCGCCATTCGTGGCGCTGTTGGGCGTTTTCACGGGCAAACTGGACCGCCGCTGGCTGCCCGCCACCTGGGCCGCCGCCGCCATCCCTATGATCCCCTGGGCCAGCCGTTTCGGCAGCGTGCTCTGGGCTGTCGCCATTCCCTTCGGCGCGCTCTTCGTGCAGGCCGCCGCGCTCTGGGGCATCCTCAACCGCCTCATCGGTCGCGGCATTCGCTGGAAAGGACGCAGGGTGTGAAACGTGAACCGTAACCGGAATCACTGTTGCCATGATCAGTTTACTGTTTACTGTTCACAGTCTGCTGTTCATTGACCACTGGTTGCCGCTCATTGGAAACTAAACACCGTTCACCGTCATGACCTACTTCGGCTTTCTCATCCGCTTTCTTGGCATCCCTATCGTTGTGTTGGGGATCATCGCTTATCTCGACTATCGGCGCGGCCGGGCGATTCCAGCCAACTTCCGCGGCTGGCCCTTCTGGGCGGCGGTGCTGCTGCACGTTGTCGTGGCTGTGGTCTATACCACACCATGGGACAACTACCTGGTCGCCACAGGCGTCTGGTACTACGATCCTGCCTTGGTCACCGGCATTGTATTGGGCTATGTTCCCATCGAGGAGTACACCTTCTTCGTGGTGCAGAGCATCCTGGCTGGCCTGTGGATCGCCTTTCTGGTGCGCCGCATGCGCTTCGACGGACCGCCGGCCCCGCTGGAAAAGCGCTGGCGCATCGCGCCCGTGGGGCTGTTGGGCATTCTGTGGGTGATCAGCGTGGCAGTGTTGCTGGCTGGCTGGCAGCCCGGCACCTATCTGTCGCTCCTGCTGGCCTGGGCCCTGCCTCCCATCATGTTGCAGTTTGGTTTCGGCGGCGACATCCTGCGCCGCTATGGCCGGCTGGTGCTGCTTTCCATCGGCGGTCTGACTCTCTATCTGAGTATCGCGGATTACCTGGCTATTGGATCAGGCACCTGGGAGATCAACCCTGCCCAGTCGCTGCACTGGCTGATCCTTGACGTGCTGCCGGTCGAAGAGGTGATCTTCTTCTTCATCACCAACACGTTGTTGACGCTGGGCATCGTGCTGATCCTGGCCCTGGAAAGCCACGAGCGCTTCGCTCAGATACGGCAACGCATCAGGCGCTAAAGCGCAAAGTTGCCGACTCTTCGAAGAGTTGGCAACTTTCTACATCACGGAGGCGAGTCCATGACCGACCTGCTTTGGATCGCTATAGCTTTCTTTGCCGGCTCGCTGCCGCTCAGCTACTGGATCGGCCGGGTCTTCCTGCGCGTGGACATCCGCACGTACGGCGACGGCAACCCGGGCGGGGCCAACGTCTGGAAGGCGGGCGGCAAGTGGTGGGGCATCACGGCGATCCTGGCCGATGCGTTCAAGGGCTTGATCCCTGTGGCGCTTGCCCACTTCTGGGGCGGTGTGGCTGGCTGGCCTCTGGCCGCCGTAGGCATGGCGCCGGTGCTCGGCCACGCTTACACCCCTTTTCTGGGTTTCAACGGCGGCAAGGCGCTGGCTGTGACTTTCGGCGTCTGGACCGGCCTGGCTCCCTGGCAAGCGCCCGTGGTGTTGGGCCTGGCCTTTCTGGTCTGGCTCAAGACCCTGCGCGTCGAGGGCTGGGCCGTCACGGCCGGCATGGCAACGCTGCTGGTCTATCTTCTGCTGTTCGACCGCGACCCCGTGCTGCTGGTCGTCTGGCTGGTCAACACTGGGGTCTTCGTGGTCAAACACCGAGCGGACTTTCGCCGTCCCCCTGACCTGGCCAACGGTTGGCTGGGCCGGTTTGTGCGCAAGTCGTAGCATCAACGCTGGAGTTCAGGAATTTTCCTTATGGGCAAACGCGGTGAGGTCTGGTTCCTTTTGCAGATGGCGCTGTTCGCCATTATCTTCTTCGCGCCGCAGGCGACCTGCTTCGCCTGTCCACCTTGGTTGAAAGCAGTGGGTCTGGCCATCCTGGCGGCAGGCGGCATGCTGGGCACCTGGGGCATGTTGGCCCTGGGGCGCAATCTGACCCCCTTCCCCAAGCCCATCGAGGGAGGTCAGATGGTCACACACGGCCCATACCGCTTCGTGCGCCATCCCATCTATGCTGGCCTGATCTTTGGCACCCTGGGCTGGGCGCTGTTCCGGGCCAACCTGCTGGGATTGGCCTTGGCCGTGCTGTTGTTTATCTTCTTCGATTTCAAATCGCGTCGGGAGGAGCAGTGGCTGCGCGACGCATATCCTGACTACCAGGCTTACCAGCAGCGGGTGCACAAGCTGGTGCCATGGGTGTATTGAGCACGTTTATGTCCGAATTCTCAGGGTGAGAGGGCAAGAATGATAAGCAGGGCGATCAGGCCGACGGCCGCGAACTCCAGCGCGACGCGGCGAGTGATGCGATCCAGCAGGGTCTGTGCGGTCAGGCTGACCAACAGGTAGAACAGCAGCAGCAGCAACAGGCTGGCGCTGAGGGAACTGAGGGAGGTCAACAACAGGCCAAAGGCTACCTGCGCCACCACGGCGCCGACGATGAAGGCGTACAGTGCGACCAGCGTCGCTCGTGCCTGTGTGCCGCGCAGCAACTCCAGCGCCAGCAGCATGGCGACGCTGCCCAGCACCACGGCCCGGCCGGCGGCCGGCCATGTGCTGGGAATGACCAGAAACAGCACCAACGCCACAGCATAGCAGACCAGGTTCAGCGCCGCGCGCGCGCGGCGATAGCCGGTGGCTTCCGGGTCCAGGCTGAAGTATAGCGCCACCAATACGGCGCTCAGCAACACGGTCATGCTCAACAGCAGAACGGCCCAATAGGATACTGATGGCGCCCGCGGCAGCAGGATGGCGGCAATCAGCGTGACGGCGATGGGCAAGGCCCAGAAGCGGATCGGCAGGCGCAGTCTGCCCTGACGCGCGAGGGGATGGGCCTGCACGACAGCCTGCGCGCCGGAGCCAGCCAGCAGCGCCAGCAGCAATGGCAGCAGACTGGCCGCAGCGATGGGCAAGGTCAGCGTGCGTTCGCCCAGCGCCAGGTTAGCCCCGCGGCCCGGCAGGCTGACCAGCGCACTGACCGCCAGGGTGATGGCTACGCCCCACACGGCAATGCTGATGCGGTCACGGTAGTCGGAGTTCATGCTGGGATTGTAGTGTCAAGCAAGGTGGGTGTCAAGGTTCAGACTTCGGAAGTCGCTGGAAAGGTGACAGAAGCGGCTTGATGCGGCGGGTCCGGCGACTTCCGAAGTCTACCAGTGGCCGTAGGGAGCCAGAAAGGGGCGGGTGCATCGGTGCGGCCCAGCAGTCGATCCAGCGCCCAGGCCAGCACTGTCTGATCGCGCCAGGGGTGCTCGACCTGGCCGAAGCACATGGACTGCTCGTGGCCCTTGCCGCAGGCGATCACCACGTCGCCCGGCCGGGCCAGCTCGACAGCGGCGACAATGGCGGCCGTGCGGTCGGGGATGCGCAGGAAGTCGCGGCCCTCGACGCCGCCGGCCCGCCTTGCGCCCTTGGCCATCTGCTCCAGGATCATGTCCAGCGACTCGCTGCGGGGATCCTCGGCGGTCAGGATCGTCACGTCGGCCAGGCGCAGCGAGGTTTCGGCCATCAGGCTGCGCTTCTGCACGTCGCGCAGGCCCGCGCTGCCGAAGATCGCAATCACCCGGCCCGACGTCATGGGGCGCACCGCCTCCAGCGCGCGCTGCAAGGAGATAGGGGTGTGTGCGAAATCGACGATGGCCAGGAAGTCCTGCCCGCGCTCGATGCGCTCCATGCGACCGTCCACGCCGGGCATGGTCGCTATGGCTGCGGCCAGCCCGTCCAGCGGCAGGCCCAGGGCCAGCCCCGTGCTGATGGCCGCCAGCGCGTTGTAGACGTTGAACCGTCCCGGCAGCGGCAGCTCGACCGTAGCCCGGCCGACCGGTGTCTCTGCCGTGAAGACCGTGCGCGCCGACTCATAGACAACGTCCGTGGCCCGCACGTCCGCCATCCCATCGTCCAAACCGTAGCTGATGGTCCAATCCACAAGACCACCCCTACAAGGTGGAGTACCTGCGCTACGAACCCGACTCCCCAGTGACCGGCCCTGTGCGCAACCAGCCCCATATCGCCTTCCAGGTACCGGATCTCGAAGAAGCCATGGGCGACTCGCCGATCTTGCTTGGTCCATTCAACGCCAACGAGTTCGTGCGCGTCGTCTTCGTGCTCAAGGATGGCGCGGTGTTCGAGTACATGGAGAGCAAGGTGGGCAAGGATTGGCACAAGACTTCCTGATGGCCACGCCAGGCTCTCGAAGGAGCGATCGCATGAGAAAAGTCAAATACGGCATCATTGGACTCGGCTGGTTCGGCGAGTATCACGGCGAGGCGCTTGCGGGCCTGCCCAACGCCGAGATCTATGCGCTATGTACCCGCACCGAGTCTCGTCTGCACGAGTTGGGTCAGAAGTTCGGCGCAACCAAGCTCTATACCGATTACGAGGAGATGTTGGCCGACCCCGAGTTGGAGGCGGTTAGCATCACTACCATGTGGGACCAGCACACCGCCCCCACGCTGGCCGCCATCCAGGCCGGCAAGCATGTGTTCCTGGAGAAGCCGATGGCTTCCACGGTGGCCGACAGCCGCGCCATGGTCGCAGCAGCGCAGGCCTCGGACAAGTACTTCATGGTCGGCCATATCGTGCGGTTCAACCCGCGCTACGCCGCAGTCAAGCGTGAAATCGCCGCCGGCAAGATCGGCAAGATCGTCTCGATCTACGCGCGGCGCAACGTGCCGGTGTCGATTGGCGCAGCGGTGCTGCCCAAGATCGGCCCGATCATCGGCGATGGCGTGCATGATACCGACATCATGCTGTGGTACACCGGCGCCAAGATCGAGACGGCCTACGCGCAGACGCTGAATGTCCACGGGCACACCTACCCCGACATTGGCTGGACCATGTATCGCTTCGATACGGGCGCGATCGGCGTGTGCGAGAACGTCTGGTGCATGCCCGATCACAAGGGCTATTTTCCGGACGAACGCATGGAGATCATCGGCACCGAGGGCGGGGTCTATCTGCAAGAGACCTACCCTGCGCTGGCGGTCGTGGACAAGAACGGCGCGTATACGCCCGACCCAACCTATTGGCCTGAGCTGCGACCGGGCGTGCGCGGCGGGGCGCTCGCCGATGAACTGAATTACTTCTTGACCTGTATCGTCGATGGCACGCCCCCGACGATCATCACGCCCGAGGAATCGCTGGCGGCCGTGCAGGCCTGCCTGGCGGCCGAGCACTCGGCCGCCACTGGCCAAATCGTACGCGTGGCTGACCTGGGCTGAACTGCGACCTCACGGATTGGGACCACCGGCAGCGAGGCTGTGGGGTCCCAGTCCCCCTGAGCATTCACTGGCGAGGAAGAACATGGACTTCACCTATAATCTGGCCCAATTCATTGCCTTCCGTGACCTGGCTGAATGTGAGCGGGTGCGGGCTATCAAGAAACAAGACATCACCGAGCACGCCAACCCCGCCTTTCGAATCAGTTTGATCGAAGACTTAGGCGAGTTCTATGCTGCCTTTGCCACCGACATTGTTTCCCGCATCCGGCAGGCTCTGGAGGAAGGCCGCCTATTCGCAGGCATTTTCCCGGTCGGCCCCATGCCCCAGTATCCCATTGCGGCCCGAATGATCAATGCCCTGCGCATTCCCATGCATCACGTCCATACCTTCAACATGGACGAATACGCCGACCAGGACGGCCGCACGGCTCCGGCCGATTGGGCTGGCTCGTTCCAGCGCGCCATGATGGAAAACTTCTTCCTGCGCATCGACCCGGATCTACGGCCGCCGCTGGAGCAGATTCACTTTCCGACCAACCATAATATCGACTTTTACGGCAAGATGATCGAGGATGCCGGGGGCGCCGATGTGTGTTACGGCGGCATTGGATGGTGTGGACACATAGCCTTCTGGGAAGCCGATCTTGGACACGAGTTCGGCGACGACCTGAACGCCTACCAGCAGGCAGGGCCGCGCATCGTGGAACTGACGCCGATGACGATCATGCAGAACGCGCTGCACTCCTTTGGCGGCGACTGGTCGTGGGTGCCGCCCAAAGCCGCCACGATTGGCCCGGCGCAAATCGTGGGAGCGAAGGACCGCAGCTTCTGGCTGGATGGCTACCTGGGGGGCGGTGTGAGCTGGCAGCGCTTCATCGCCCGGCTGTGCGCGCACGGCAAGGTCAACACGCTGGTGCCTGGATCGCTGCTACAGACCGTGCCCGGCGCTTACACCATCTACGGCCCGGTGGCCGACGACGTCGAAATCCACATGTCCTAAAGACTGTCACAGAGCTCGGAAAGTCTCGCGAGTCCCTTTTGGAGCCCCACCATGCGTACTCCCGTGATTCCTGATTCCGATTTCGAGCAGCGGATCGAGCGACTGCAGACCGCGCTGGATCGAGCAGACCTGGACGTGCTGATCACTTACTCGTCCGAGTCAGAGTCGGCCAGCAGCCGCTACCTGGCCGATTTCTGGCCATTCTTCGACTTTGCCGGCGTGGTAGTGCCGCGCCAGGGCGCTCCGGCGCTAGTCACCGGCGGCCCCGAATCGTATGAGTTCGCGCGCCAGTTCTCTCGCATCAAGGACATCCGCATCCACCCCCTGTTTGTGGAGAGCTCGGCGCCCGACTGGGTGCCGCCCGTCACCTACGAGAACTTCGCGTCGATCCTGAATTCGATCTGCCGGCAACCACCTCGCCGCGTTGGCGTTACCGACTGGAACATCTTCCCCCACCCGATCTTCGAGGATCTGACCCAAGCCGCGGCGGGCGCGGAGTTCGTACCTGCCGACGATGTGCTGCTGGCCGTGCGGGCCTACAAGTCGGAGCACGAGATCGCAGTCATTCGCCAGGCCTATTGGATCACCGAGCAGGCCATGATCGACGTGCTCAACGCTGTGGCAGAAGGCCAGGCTGAGTGGGAGATCGAAGCGCGGGCGCACGCAACCATGCGCCGGCTGGGCGCTGAGGGCACGTCGTATCCTATCTGGGTGTGCTCTGGACCAAACACGCGCCAGAGCTTGTGCCGCTCGACCAACCGGCGCATCCAGCGCAACGAATTGGTGCAGCTCACCTTCGGCGCCCGGCACATGGGTTACTGCGGCAACATGTGCCGGCCTTTCGCCATCGGCCGGGCGCCGGATCGGGCGCGCACCCTGATGAGCGTAGCCCTGGAAGGCGTCGCCGGCGCACTGAAGGACATCGGTCCCGGTGTGCCTGCCAAGGCCGTCTTCCAGAACTACTACGACACCCTGGTGCGCTACGGCTTCGAGCAGTTCACCCTCTACGGCCCAGCCCACGGCACGGGCACGTCCGAGGTCGAGGGCCTGTGGCTTGGCGCAGGCAGCGAGACGATAATCCAGCCCGGCATGCAGTTCAACGTCGATGTCTGGCTGAGCGACGGCGTCTACGGCGTGCGCTACGAGGATGGCCTGTTCGTCACAGAGAACGGCATCGAAGAGCTGACGTCGTACCGCCGCGAGATCATCGAGCTGTGAGCCATGAACCAGGCAGCGTTTGTTCACGATCTGCGGCTGCGCTACCAGGCCGAGATCGTGCAGGTCATGCAGGACCTGGTGCGCATCCCCTCGCAGAACATGCCTCCGCTAGGCGAGGAACTAGCCTGCCAGGAGTATATCGCGGCCTATCTGCGGCGCGCTGGGTTACCCGTGGACCTTTACGAGCCCGACCAGGCGCGCGGCTTGCTGGAGCACCCCCTGTATTGGCCTGGCCGCGAGTATCGTAACCGGCCCAACCTTTGCTCGTCGTTGCCCGGCAGCGACGATGGCCGGTCGTTGCTCCTCACCGGCCACGTGGACACCGTGGCGCTGGGTGAGGCGACCTGGACCTATCCCCCGTTTGGCGCCAAGATCGCTGACGGACGGCTCTACGGGCTGGGCGCCGTCGACATGAAGGGCGCCATGGGCGCCATGCTGGTGCTGTTCAAGGCCGTTGCAGAGCAACAGATCCCGCTGCTCGGCGCGTTGAGCTTCGAGAGCGTGGTGGACGAGGAAGAGGCAGGCGTCAACGCGACGATTGCGGGCCGGTTGCGCTACGGACCGATGGACGCGGCTGTCATCCCCGAGATCACTGCTTTGCAGGTCTATCCGGCCGCGCGCGGCGCCCTGATCACCCATCTTCTCTTCAGGGACACCCAGGATACCTGGCTGGAGGTAGGCGTCAAAGACGCACCGCAGGCCGACATCGTCAGGCAGATCGGCCTGGTCTTGACAGCCTTGCCGGAGTTGAATGCCCGCCGGCAGCAGGTGGACGTGCCCCCGCTCTACCAGGGCTATCCCGAACCGGCTCCGGCCCAGGTCACCAAGGTCTATGCAGGCGGCTGGGGCAGCGCCGTACCCATTGCCGTGCCGCAGGAAGGCCGCATCGAGCTGATCCTGCAGAGCCTGCCGGGCGAGCAACGCGCTGCCGTGCTGGACGAGATGGAGAGATGGCTGGCCGGCGTGGTCGAGCGCCATCCGCAAGACTTCGCCGCTTGGCCTGAAATCCATTTCCCACGGCGCTGGATGGTACCCACGACCATGGACGAACGCCATCCCCTGGTCACCACTCTGGCCAACTGCGTGGCCGAGGTCACCGGCATGCAGCCGGCCGTGCTGGGGGCGCCCTATCCCTGTGACCTGTTTGCATTGCAGGAAATCTTCGACATGCCAGCGCTGGTTTTCGGCCCCTCCGGCGGCAACGCCCATGCACCTGACGAATACGTCGAGTTGGAGAGCATCTTCCAGTTCTGGGAAAGCCTGCTGCTGTTTGTGATGCAGTGGTGCGGCGAATAGAGTAGGACGCGCCATGACACAACAAGCCTTCGCCGTTGCCGCCCATCCCGACGACATCGAGTTCATGATGGCCGGCACATTGATCTTGCTCAAGCAAGCCGGCTACGAGATTCATGTCATGACTGTGGGCAACGGCTCCTGCGGCAGCGAACAGGTCGATGCCGCAACCATCGCCAGGATTCGCCGTCAGGAGTGTATCGACGCGGCCGCCCTGATCGGCGCGGTCTGGCACGAGAGCCTCTGCCCTGACCTGGAGATCTTCTACAACAAGGAACTGCTCCAGCGGCTGGCTTCGGTCATACGTGAGGTGGCGCCAACGATCCTGCTGACCCACCCGCCCCAGGACTACATGGAAGACCACATGAATACCTGTCGGCTGGCGCTCACGGCGGCCTTTGCCCGCGGCATGCCCAACTTTCCCGTTTTGCCGCCGCGGCCGCCCATCGGCACGCCGGTCACCGTGTATCATGCCTTGCCCTACGGCCTGCGCGATCCGCTGAATCATCACGTCCACCCGGAGTTTTTCGTCGACATCTCCAGTGTCCTGGACGGGAAGCGCCAGATGCTCGCCAGGCATCGCAGCCAGAAGGATTGGCTGGACGCCAGCCAGGGCATCGACTCATACCTCAACCACATGGAGACGATGAGCCGGGAAGTGGGCCACCTGTCCGGGCGTTTCGAGCTTGCGGAGGGCTGGACCCGTCACCTGCCCTTCGGCTACTGCGCCGAACATGCCAACCCGTTGGTCGAGACCCTCGCCGGGTTGACGTGGCATCCTACCTCGCCCGCATACTGACCTAACAGCGCTCCGTTTCGTCGCCAGAACTGGCAGCCGCCGGTATTTTGAACAGGAAGGTCCGGTTTTCGCAGACTGGGTCTATCTGTTTTTGCGCACCTGATGTCTACACTCTCTAAGGGGCTTCTTGCTACTCTCACCATCCCGTCCTGCCACCAGCCGGTCGCCTGCACCGAAATCACACGCCGATAGTCGCCGAGTTTGATGATCGCCATCCTGCGGCGTATAATGCTTGCACAGCCTGCGATGCCAGCAACACTAAGCACCCTTCTGCAATCCCTGCCAACCTATACCGCCAACGCTTCCCTGCCAGCCGTCGAGATCACCCAGGTGACGGCCGACTCGCGCCAGGTGCGGCCGGGCGCGCTGTTCGTGGCCGTACAGGGCGGCGCAGTGGACGGCCATCGCTTCATTGCCGACGCGATCCGGCGCGGCGCGGCGGCGGTGGTGGGGACGGATGCATTGACGGCGGAGACGACTGAAGTCGTCACTACGAGCGGCGTCCCCTACATCCAGGTGGCCGACAGCCGGGCGGCGCTAGCGCGGCTGGCCGCGGCCTTCTACGACTATCCCAGCCGCCAGATGCGCATCGTCGGCGTCACCGGCACCGACGGCAAGACGACGACCAGCAATCTCCTCTATCACCTGCTGGGCGCGACCGGCCTATACCCCGGCATAATCAGCACCGTGGGCGCGCGCATCGGCCGGGACGAGCTGGACACGGGGCTGCACGTCACCACGCCCGACGCGCCCGACGTGCAGCGCTACCTGGCCCAGATGCGCGACGCGGGCTGCCAGGCCGCCGTCCTCGAGGCCACCTCGCACGGCCTGCACCAGGGCCGCGTCGCCGCGGTCGATTTCGACGTGGCGGTGGTGACCAACATCACCCACGCGCATCTGGACTACCACGGCACGTGGGAAGCCTATCTCCAGGCCAAGGCGCTGCTGTTTCACAGCTTGAAGCAGTCGGCGACCAAGCCGGTTGCCGCGGCCAACGAATCTCACGCTTCACGTTTCACGTCTCACGTGTCACGTGTCACGTTGCCCCCGGATGTGCAGCCCAAGGTGGCGGTGTTGAACGCGGATGATGCCTCGTATCCGCATCTGCGGGCGATTCCGA
>JAAEKA010000248.1 GCA_014155705.1 Anaerolineae bacterium clx_CAG2
CGATGTTTAGCAATGTGCTGGGGCCCAGCCACAGCCACACGACCAGGCCAACGATGAGGATCAAGGCGTCCAGGGCCAGCCGGCCCCACAGGCTGGCCGGGTGGCGTTTAATGATCTTGATCACTTCCTCGCCGTCTTGCAGTTGAATAGGTAGGTTTATGGTTAAGTTCCTTCCGGTGATTGCGGTCGCTGCCAATGATGACTGGCAGTCCAGCCATGCGGCTGGCTTGCTGCCTGCACCAAGTATCTCCCAAGTTGACGTTCTGTCAAATGAGTTGATGTGTATCACGATGGCTGACACGGTGCGAGTCGGCCTGGACCAGAACGGCGCCAACGGCATCTACTGCGCCCTGCTGCCACTTCGGCCAAGCGAACCAATCTGCCGGCGGCCAGGCCAGGTTGACCTTCCCATGTTTCTCATCTTTCTTCTTCTCTCACGCCAGTGATTTTCCCTCGATCACCTCGGGATGCACGAACAGGAAATGGTCCTGATAATAGTGCATCCACAGGAAGCTGAGCACGGCGATATAGTAGCCCCGGTCGAAGGCGGCGTCGAAAGAGAAGCCGACCACCTGCCACAGCACCAGGAAGATCACCAGCGCCAGCCCCACATCGGCGATGGTCAGGCCAATGTTGAAGGCGTAATAGCGCCGCGCCGCCTTGTTGTCCACCGCCATCTTCTCGACGAAGGGGGAGTTTTTTAGCCCGCCCTGCCGGGCGCGCAGATTGATCAGCATCCAGGTCAGGGCCAGGTACTGGAACGAATGCCAGACGTTCATGCCTTGAAAGGCCGTGTCCAGGTTGCCCAGCGCCGGCACGAAGAAAGACGCGGTCACAGTCACGCCGATGAACAGCGTCTTAGGGCCGTGCAGCGTGCCTGCGCGATACTCCGCCAGCGACTTGGCGATCCAGACCGTCAGAGCGATGGCAAACGCGCCGCCAGCCAGCATCCACATCCACGGCCCCGTGCTCAAGCCCACGATGCCCAACACCTGGTTGACCATCTCACTCAGATTGTTGTTGCCGATGGCAAACTGGTTGTTGGCGATCTTCCAGGCTGCCAGCGGGTAAAGCGCAGTCAGAATCACGGCGTAGTCCGAAAGGCGCGAGAACAGCGACAGGTTGAACTGCGGTCCCGACTTTTGGCGCTGGTTGTACATCGACGTGATGTAGATGATCTGGTGCAAGACGTGGATCGAAGCCCAAAAGAAGAAAATGGTCAGCAGCAATGGCAGGTTGAACAGCGCCAAAGTGGTCACAATGACCGGAATGATCAGGCCGGCCAACAGGAACTTGCGATGCTTGGCCGCAAAGTCCCGGTCCAATCCCGTGCGCGTCCAGGTGGCGTACATGTGCGGACCGCCCACCAACAGCGCTACTGAGGCGTTGACGAAGTTGCGACTCAGGTCGTCTGTCGTGGTGCCCAAGGCGTTGGTCAGCGGCGCCAGCAGCGCTCCCATGTTAAGCAGCAGCAAGTAGACCAGGTACGGACCGGCCACCAGGATCACGCTCAGCGTGACAAAGCGCAGGTCGAAGGTGCGCGTGTGCAGCCACAGATTGCGCGACTCTGCGGTGGCAGGCATGGATGCGGTAGAAACAGCCATCGATAGACCTCCTTTGATACCCTGACTCAAAAAAAGACCGATTGCAACACCTGCGGAGATGCGACGAGTTGCTTTGGCGAGACGCCCATCTAGTCGCAGCGGCGCAAGTATAGCACAGACACCGATTCCATTGCAACCGCGCGCACTTGGCTGATTGAGCCTGGCGCGCTATAATGCGGCCACTGACGCCTGACGAGGAATCTTTGTTGAAGCACGAACGTCCCCTGGTTGCCCTTATTCTCCTGTTAGCCTTTGCCCTGCGCGTCTGGGGACTGGACGATCGCAACATCTGGTGGGACGAAGGGCTGGTGGCCTGGGCCGCTCGCCTGCCGGCCGCGGCCATCGTCGACTGGACTGCGCACGACGTACACCCGCCGCTCTATTTCCTGCTCCAGCGCCTGTGGTGGTTTGCTGTGGGCGACGGCGAGTTCGTCATGCGCTACACATCGGTCCTGGTGGGCGCCTTGGGCGTGGCCTTCATTTACCTGCTGGGACGGACTCTGGGCGGACCGTGGGCAGGGCTGCTGGCCGCTCTCTTCCTGGCCCTTTCCACCTTTGCCGTGAGCTGGTCGCAGGAGATGCGCATGTACATCGGCGCATCCGCTGCGGCCACGGCCGCGCTGTGGGCCGCGCTGCGCTACTGGCAGACCGGCCGCTGGCGCTACTGGGGGCTGTATGCGCTGGCTGCCGCGGCTGGACTTTGGATGCTTTACCTGTCAGTCTCAGTGCTGATTATCGCCAACCTGGCCTTCCTGGGGGTCTGGATCGGGCGACGCCTCCCGTTGCGGGCCGTGCTGCGCTGGGCTGCGGCGCAGGTGCTGGCCGTGGCGCTTTTCCTGCCCTGGCTGGCCTATGCCTTGCCCCGCATGCCCTCCTGGTCCACGGCTGAACCCTTTACCATCGCCTTCTTTCTGCAACTCTACGCCGCCACGCTGGCGGTGGGTGTCTCGGTCAACCTGGAACGCTACCTGCTGCCGGTGCTGGCGGTGGTGGTCCTGCTGGCCGTGGGGACCCCATTAGCCTGGCGGCGCGCCGACTCGACCGAGCAGCGCGCCGGACTGGTGATGTTGTTGTTGGGGCTGCTGTTGCCCGCGCTACTGGTCTACATCGTCTCGCTGCCCATCCACATCTTTTACGCGCCGCGCCTGGCCCCGCGCTACCTGATCCCGCTGGCAGCCTGCTTCTACACCCTGCTGGCGCTGGGATTGGCTGCAATGGCCGGGAAGCAGCGCTGGCTGGCTGGGGCAGGGACGCTGCTGGCCGTGGCCGTAGCCACGCTGGGCCTGCTGGACTTCTATCCCGATCGCATTCGCCGCGACGACCTGCTCTCGCTGGCCGCCGCCATCGACGCCCAGCGCCAACCTGGCGACGCGGTGCTGCTCTACAGTGACCGGGACTGGCCACTCTTTGCCGCGCAATACGCTGGCGACTGGAAGGGTGTGCCCAACGGCGCGCAGATGGAAGAGGCGCGCGCGGGCTGGCTGCTGGAGCCCCTGTGGCAGGCTGGCGATGGACTCTGGCTGGCCACCACGCCCGACGCTGTGCGCATGGATCCGCAGGGCTATGTGCGCCGCTGGCTGGAAGCGCGGGCTGCGGCTGTCACGGCCTGGGACTACGGCGAGAACGCGCTGGCCTTCTACGCCAAAACGCCGCAGCGGGCCGAACAGGTGGCCGCGCTGCGTCCAGGCTTCGAACTGCCCCACCGCGTTACGACCTTTGACCCTGGCCCGCTGGCAGCGGCCTCCCTGCCGTTGACCCGTTACCCGGCCGGCGATACGGTGCATCTGGCGTTGTTCTGGCGTGAGCCGCCGGCCGGCGATGTGCAGGTGACGCTGCAAGGGCCGGCCGCGCGCCAGGTCGACGTCCCTACCGCGGCCTTGCCCGCCAGCCCCAGCCGCCAGCAGGTCGATTTGTCTCTGACGCCCGATCTGCCGGCTGGCCGTTACATGGTATCGGTGCAGGTGGGCGCCGGCGCGCCGGTCGAGGTGGGCGAATTTGCACTGATTCATCTCAGATCGCCCGGCCAGGCCGCGCTGGATGCGGCAGCCACGCCGCTGGACACACGGCTGGGCGCATCGATCCGTCTGTTGGGCTACGAGCTGGCGCAGGACAAGGTGCAGCCAGGCGGAACTGTGGACTTGACGCTCTATTGGCAGGCCGAGGAGCCGGCGACTGATCGCTACAAGGTCTTCACCCACCTGCTGGGTGAAGTCTGGAATGCGGACAACGGCAACTTCATCTGGGGCCAAGTAGACAGCGAACCGGTCGATGGCCAGGCCCCCACCACCACCTGGGCGCCGGGCGCCGTGATCGCAGACCGCTACGCCATCCCCGTGGCGCCCAACGCGCCAGAGGGGCTGTACCGTCTGGAGGTGGGACTGTACGGTCTGGTGGATGGCCAGCGCTTGCCGGTGTTCGACGCGGATCGCCAGCCGCTGGGCGATGCGGTCGATCTGGGAACGATCAGCGTGAGCAGCAAGCAGTAGACAGCCAGCAGTAGGGGCTTCGCTATGGCCGGCCCCCTCACGCTGTGGTCGTCGCCCTCATGCTGTGGCCGGTCTCCTGACCGAGCCACGCCCCCACTGCCACATTGTCGATAAAACCTCTACACCGAATTTGACAATTCCGCACGACAGGCGTAAAATTGCGCCATTCTACAGGAGGTAAGTTCAATGCACTGCGAAATGACCATCTTTGTTTTCAGCCCCCGCATGCGGATCGCCGGTGTTCCTGCCGCCAGCGTTCCTTCGCGCAGTGCGCCCTGTAGCTGTTAGCTCGCCATAATCTGGCAGCAACGGCCGTGGGTGCATTCGTCAGCCCCACGGTTTTTTGTTGCCCTCGACTCACACGAGTCCACGCCGTGGGGCCTGTCCGGCACAGCCCACGGCGTTTTCTTTGGCGCAGAAGAAGCCAGAGTTCAAGTTTGCAGGCGACGAGCGCGGCGCAGGCAAGACCGTGTGGACGCCGGGTACATGGTCGGTTGCAAGAACCTGATTTCTGAGCAACCAGAAAGGAGCAACGTGTTATGGCGCAACTTACCTATCGACTGCGGGCCAGCTCTCCCCAGGGAGGGGCGCCCGAATAACCCGCCTCATCCACGCGCCGCCGCTGTGGATGCAAGAAGTGGCACTGCTCTCGCCGGCAATTGACGTGCTGGCTGGCATACGAGAGGCGCTGCTGGAATATGCCGAATTGACCTCGCTGTAGCGGTACATTCGGCCTCTGCTAGCGGCTGCGGCGATCGCCATCCCCGTTGGCATGAAGAACTTCATGCTGGTTGAGCGCTAAGCCAGGTGGACCGGACGGCTCAAGTGGAACGGTGAAACCAGACCCACATAGCCCGCCGGGCTGCGATGACCATGATACAACAACCCCCAACCATTCAGGAGCTCATGCCGTGCATGAGCTCTTTTTTTGTCTAAAAATGTAGTGGTCAAAGAGATAGTGCATCCGTGGGCATGCGAACTCCTCCAGTCACGGGTGACAACTAATTCAGCGCCCCTACCGCTTGCAACAACTCCAATGTTCCTTGCAGATCGTCCAGGTTGCCCAGGTCGATGGCGGGTGTGGCGATTTGGCTCAGAGGCAGCAGGCCGGGGGTCAGCTCAACGTTCTGGCCGGCCAGAGGATATTCATGGGTCTCCGCGGCAAAGTACTGCTGCGCCTCCTGGCTGAGCAGAAAAGCGATCAGGCGCCCGGCGGCGGCTTTGTTCTGGCTGGTGTCCAGAATGCCAACGCCGGCTACATTGATCAGCGCGCCCGCGCCGCTGCCTGGGAAGTAATAGTTGGCCAGCGGCGCGTTGGCGTCTTTCTGGGCCAGGTGCTGGTACAGATAGTAGTGATTGACCAGCCCGGCCGTGATCTCCCCGTTGGCCACAGCCTCGACGATTGCCGAGTTGCCAGCATAGACCTTGACCTCATTGGCGATCATCGCCTCCAGCCAACGTCGCGCCGCCTCGTCGCCCTCCAACACTCGTAACGCGCTGACAAAAGCCTGGAAGCTGCCGTTGCTGGGCGCCCAACCGACCATTCCCTGCCATTGCGGCTCGGTCAGGCCCCAGATGTCCTGCGGCAGATCCTCTGGCTGGACCCGATCGGTGTTGTGTACAAGAACTCTGGCCCGGCCGCTCGCGCCCACCCAGCGTCCTTCATCGTCGCGGAAGCGTGCGTCGACTGCCTGCAGGAGCGCGTCGGGCAGTCTTTCCAGCCGGCCCGCGTTAGCCAACGCGCCCAGCGCGCCGGCATCCTGGCCGAAGTAAACATCGGCCGGCGAGTTCTTGCCCTCTTCCAGAATCGTGGCTGCCATCTCAGCCGTGTCGCCGTAGCGCACCTGGACGTCGATACCCGTCTCAGCCTTGAACTGCTCGATGAGCGGGCCGACCAGATTCTCGTTGCGGCCGGAGTAGACCAGCAACGCTGCCGCCGGCTCGCTGTTGCTGGCAGGTTGAGATTGAACCAGCGCCGGCTGGCCGGCGCAGGCAGAAAAGATCGAGACCAGCGCCAGCAACATGGCCAGGCGCGCGGCGTGTTTCAAAAGCATAGGAAATGCCTCCATGGGGATAGATTGTTGGCCGTCGCCGGCTATTTCGACTGATCGCCGAGGGTGTTGGCTGCTGAGTTGACTGGCTGGTTGGCAACAAGAACGGGAGACCGGGCGGCTGTCACCTCGACCAGACGCACGATGTCGGCCGCCAACATCAGGGCCCCACTGGAGGTCTCAACCAGCAGTCCGCCATCCCCCGCAGCCGCCAGCACCTTGATCGTTGCGCCAGGGGCCAGGCCCTGGACACGCAGGAAATCGCGCACTGGCTCCTCGGCTGTGACCTGGCAGACCTGAGCCTGCAGACCGATGCCCAAGGCGCTCAGGGCCAAACGCGGGCGACGCACGGCCGCGCCGATGCTGGGCGGAATCGGCTCCTGCTGCGGGCTGAGTGTAGGATTGCCCAGGAAGCCCGCCAGCCGCTCGGCCAACCCGTCTGGTGTCACGTGCTCGAAGCGGCAGGCGATCTCTTCGGCCTGGCCCGGCTCCAGCCCCAGCTTCTCAGCCAGGAATACCTCCCACAGCCGGCGGCGGCGCAACACACGCATAGCCACCGCCTCGCCGTGCAGGGTCAGCGTGACTCCCTTGTACGGCTCGTAGTGGACCATGCCGCGCTCCTCCAGCTTGCGGCACATCTGATTGGCCGACACCGGCGACACCGCCAGCTCTTCAGCCAGCGCTGAGATCGGCACTGGCTTGTCTTCGTCCTGTAAAAGCGCGATGCGCAGCAGATACATCTCCACGCTTTCGCTCATCGTTTCGTTTGAGTTATGGTCTTCCATAAAACTTTCCACAAGAATGTTTAGTCTAACCTTAACTATCTTATGCAACAATGCGGTCTGTGTCAAGTTTCACGGCCCGCTGTGCTGAACATTTCGGTCGCACGGGGCGTGACATGTGCGTAACCCGTAAGCGTGGCAAGACGGAATACCCGCCACGCTGGCAAACCCAGCCTTCATCGCTCCACACATCGCGCATTTCTCGAAAGACAACGGTGCCCCATGACCAACAACCGACCTTTGCTCTACGCGTTGCTGGTTGTGCTGTTGGCCGGCCTCGTGGTCGCGGTCGGCTGGGCAGGCTACAACCTGCTGTCGCTGGCCTTCGACTCGACTCCCACCCCCACCGCTGCCCCCACCCTTGTCACTGTGGTAGTCGTGGCCACACCCACAGCCACTGCATCGCCGGCCGCAAGCACGACCGTGTCCCCCGGACAGACTATCATCCCGGCGATTACGCCCACGACTTCGCCCTCACCCGGCCAGGCGTGGGAAGTCGTCGTCGTGGCTGATCTGATCAACGTGCGCACCGCCCCTGGCCTGGACCAACCTGTCATCGGCGGCGTGCCCATGGGCGCTGTGCTGCGCCCTGAAGGCCGCACGGCCGATGGCCAGTGGCTGCTGGTCTGCTGCGCGTTCGATCAGTGGGGTTGGGTTGCCAACCAGGCGGAGCTGGTGGCTCTTAACTTCGATTGGGCGTTGCTGCCGGTGGTGCAATTCCCGACACCGCAACCGCCTGCGCCCACACCCACCTGGACACCCTGGCCCACGCCGCTGCCGCCCTTGCCTACGTGGACGCCCGTCCCTGCGCCTACCTGGACGCCCTGGCCCACGTCGACGCCTGTCCCACAGGCCACCGCAACGCCCGCGCCCGTCGAGGGCTGGCGGGGCGAGTACTTCACCAATCCCAGTCTGCAAGGCGCGCCGGTCATGGTGCGCATCGATCCGGCCGTGCGCTTCAACTGGGGTTTCGGCAGCCCGGCGCCGATCATTCCCGCTGACAACTTCAGCGCGCGCTGGACCCGCACCCTCTGGTTCAGCCCTGGCCACTACCGCTTCCAGGCTCGGGTGGACGACGGCGTGCGCGTCTGGCTCAACGACACCCTGATTATCGATGAATGGCGCGACGGGGGCGTGCGCAGCGTCACGGCTGACCGCACCCTGGCCGGCGGCTGGCACAGTCTGCGCATCGAGTACTACGAGCGCAGCGGCGAGGCCGTGATTGACTTCACCTGGGAGTTGCAGCCACAGACCTTCACCGAGTGGCGCGGCGACTACTTCGCCAACCCCAGCCTGAGCGGCCAGCCTGCGCTGGTTCGCAACGACATCCAGATCGCTTTCAACTGGGGCTTCAACAGCCCGGCGCCCGGAGTCGTGCCGGCCGACAACTTCAGCGTGCGCTGGACGCGGCAAATCTTCTTCGCCAGCAGCGACATCTACCGCTTCAATCTGCGGGTAGACGATGGAGCGCGCGTCAGGATCGACGGCGTCACCATCCTGGACGCGTGGCGCGAGGGTCCTGCGGCCGACTTCTCAGTCGATCGCTTCGTACAGGTTGGCATGCGCACGGTGGAGGTTGAATACTTCGACCGCAGCAGCGTGGCCGAAGTCTTCTTCAATTGGTCGCTGCCCACGCCGCCGCCTACCTGGACGCCAACGGCGACACCGACGTGGATTCTTACCCGGACGCCGACGGCCACAGCGACAAGGACTCCAACCCAGACGCCCACCGCAATTCCCACGTGGACGCCGACAGCCACACCCACATCGCGCGTAACCGGCACGCCGACCGCAACGGCCACAGCGACGCCAACGCCTACTGCGACAGCCACCTCGACCACGCCGCCTGTGTCCGAGCCGTCATCCACACCTACCGCCGCTGAAACGGCGACGTCGACTGAAACGGCGACGCCGACAGACACGCCGACGGCGACAGCGACAATGACGCCAACTGCCACTGAGCCGCCTGCAACGCGCACGCCTACGGCCACGCCCACCAGCACTGAAACGGCGACGCCCATAGACACGCCGACGGCGACAGCGACCCCAACTGCCACAGAGCCGCCTGCGACGCGCACGCCCACGCCCACCAGCCCTGTATCTCGCCCAACGCGCACGCCCACGGCCACCCCCACC
The DNA here is from genome assembly GCA_014155705.1 of Anaerolineae bacterium clx_CAG2. Lineage (GTDB taxonomy): Bacteria > Chloroflexota > Anaerolineae > JAAEKA01 > JAAEKA01 > JAAEKA01. Next base: position 9,060 of record JAAEKA010000248.1, read on the forward strand.
ATCGCTGTGTCTCGCCCGACGCGCACGCCCACGGCCACGCCAGAAATCGCGCCATCCATCGTGATCTCGCCCACTGAGGGCACGATAGGGACGACCATCTACGTGACCGGAACCAACTGGCGGCCCAACGACCGCGTGGCCCTCGCCATCACTCCACCCCGCGTCCAGCCAGCGGTACAGGCGCGGCTGCCGCTGCGGGTGAGGGTTGACCGCAACGGCAACTTCCGGGCCGTCATCACCGTGCCCGCCGATGATCGGTTGATCCGCGAGCCGGTGCTATGGGTGGTGGCCACCGGCAGTCGCAGCGCCCGCGCCGTCGCCCTCTTCACCATGCTGCCGCCCGACTCGGAGCCGGCGCCGATCCTCCCGGCCACACCTGAGCCGCCGCCCTTGCTGGACACCCCATCTCCGAGCAGCGAAGGCTGACCCTGACCCACCCCCCCCTTCCGACGCCTGATCGGGAGGGGGGGTTTTCGTCCCTTTACTTGTCCATTTCCATACCTTCAGCTACAATGTCATGGCTCCACCGGAGACGTGAAACGTGACGCTCTGCCACCTGCAACTTGCAACTTGCCCCCTGGTGCTCCCATGCCCTTCCTCGCCATTGCCATCGCTGCACCTGACACCGACGCCGCCCTGGCTGCCATGCGCCAGGCTACAAGCCGCGCCGACCTGGCCGAGTTGCGCCTGGACCTGATGCACACCTTCGATCTGCCGCGGCTGCTGGCCGGCCGGCCGCTGCCGGTGATCGTCACCTGCCGCCCGGAGCGCGAAGGC
>JAAEKA010000249.1 GCA_014155705.1 Anaerolineae bacterium clx_CAG2
TCCTGCACAGTGGCAGGTTTCAGGTCAACATAGCGACGTTTGGGCATAACAGCCACCTCCATAGGGCATTATGCCACAAGAATCGCAATTACCGAAATAAATTCTTAAGGTTCATAAGCCGCCTCCGGCTGGCCGGACGGCTGAAGCCGTTACTACGGACTATCTTTGGTCGTCGGCATGACCGTAGCCCGGCAACCACAGTTGCTGGGCTACTTGTTCGGAAGACTGGTCTCGGGTTGCCGTGAGTTGTTGTCCGCAAGATTGTGCGTTACAATGGCGTCCGCTTCGTGTACTGGAATGTAACCATGATGACCTCACCCATCGACTTTCCCCCTGCCTTTCACCTGCTGGCCAAGCCGACCGGCGCGACCTGTAACCTGGACTGCGCCTACTGCTTCTTCCTGTCCAAGGAGATGCTCTATCCTGGCAGCCGCTTCCGCATGGCCGACGCCATGCTGGAACGCTATATCCAACAACTACTGGAGGCGCACCAGACGCCGCAGGTGCAGGTGGCCTGGCAGGGCGGGGAACCGACGCTGATGGGGCTGGACTTCTTCCAGCGCAGCATCGAGCTCGTGGAGCGGTACCGCAAGCCAGGGACAACCGTCGAGTATACCATCCAGACCAATGGCGCCTTGATCGACGACGCCTGGGCCGCCTTCTTCAAGGCGCACAACTTCCTGGTGGGCATCAGCATCGACGGGCCGCAGCCTATGCACGACGCCTACCGCGTCGACAAAGGCGGAGCGCCCACGTTCGACAAAGTGATGCGCGGGCTGGCCTTCCTGCAAAAGCACGGCGTGGAATACAACACCCTGACCACCCTGCACCACGCCAACGCCGATCACCCGGCCGACGTCTACCGCTTTCTGCGCGACGAGTGCGGCTCCCGTTTTCAACAGTTCATCCCCATCATCGAGCGGCTCCCGGTTGACCCAATCACCCAATCCCTCCGGGACGGTTCCCAGTCACCAGGTTCCTCTGTCACCTTGTCACCCGGTCACCTTGTCACCCCTTCTCCCTGGACCTCCTGGCGCGACCGGCCGCTCTATACGCAGCAGGGTGGGTACGTCACCGACCGTTCCGTCACAGCCGAGCAGTACGGCCGCTTCCTGATCGGCGTCTTCGAGCAGTGGGTGCGGCGCGACGTGGGCACGGTCTACGTACAGATGTTCGATGTCGCCCTGGCCAACTGGTTCGGCGAGCCCTCCGGGTTGTGCGTGCATTCCAAAACGTGTGGCCTGGCGCTGGCCCTGGAGCACAACGGCGACCTCTACTCGTGCGACCACTACGTCGAGCCAGCCTACCGGCTGGGCAACATCGCCGAAACGCCCATGATCGAACTGATCGCCTCGCCGCAGCAGCAGAAATTCGGCCAGGACAAGTTCGACGCGCTGCCGCGCTATTGCCAGGAATGCGAGGTGCGCTTTGCTTGCCACGGCGGCTGCCCCAAGGACCGCTTCATTCTCACGCCCGACGGCGAGCCGGAGTTGAACTACCTGTGCGCCGGCTACAAGCGGTTCTTCCACCACATCGACCAGCCGATGCGCTTCATGGCCGAAGCGTTGCGCCGCGGCCGCGCGCCGGCTGAGATCATGCAGGTCTATGCGCGACGCGATGCTGCTCTGCAACAAGCCTTCGCCGCAGCCAGCCGCAACGATCCCTGCCCCTGCGGCAGCGGCAAGAAGTTCAAGCAGTGCCACGGAAGGAGCTAGCCTCATGACGACGTCCCAACCCGTTCTCAGCCCGGCCTTGCGCATTGTCCTGATGCTTGCTGCCGCTGCCGTTGCGCTGTGGGGCATGAGCCAGTACGCCGCCTACGTTCTCTCTCTCTCATTTGCCATTCTGATCGCCCTGGCTGCGGACCCGCTGGTCAACTGGCTGCGCCGCAAAGGTTTGGGCCGCGGCGCTGTGCTGGCCATCTCGTTGGTGGTGGTTTACGTGGTCTTAGCGCTGCTGGGGCTGCTGGTGGTCTATGGCGTTGCGCAGTTCCTCAGGGAGTTGCCAACCTATACGCAGCAGGCGCAGCAACTGACCGCGCAACTTCAGGCTGCGCTGGAAAGCCTGGGGCTAGACAGCGCCGGCTCCGAGGCCATTGCCGGCCAGGCTGACCCGTCCGAGCCGCTGAACTGGATCGGCGATCTGCTGGCCTCATTGGGCAGCGTGATCGGCAACGTTACCACCCTGATTTTGCTGACCACCTTTTTGTTCGTCGACATCGTCCTATGGCCGGACCGCCTGGCCGAGACCGCCCGCCGCGGCCAGAGCTACGCCCGGCGGCTGGCCGACTTCATGATCGATTTGCGCCAATACATCGTCGTCATGGTGATCATCGGCGCCTGCATCGGCGCCTTGAACACGGTGATGTTCTACCTGTTCGATGTGCCCAGCGCTGTGCTGTGGGGCGTGCTCTCCGGCATCCTCAACTTCATTCCCTTCATCGGCTTCTGGCTGGGCTTGATTCCGCCGCTCATCCTGACATTGCTGGAATTTGGGCTGCAGCGCGCGCTGTTTCTGATGATTCTGTACGTGGCTATCAACGGCTTCGTACAGAACGTGATCCAGCCAAAGCTGGTGGTGACCCGGCTCAACCTGACGCCCTTCATGAATCTGCTGTCGGCCACCTTCTGGCCGCTGGTGCTGGGGCCGGCCGGCGCGATCATCGGCGTGCCGTTGACCATGGCGTTCCGGTCGCTGGTGCTGGACGCAGACCCGGCCACGCGCTGGCTGGCGAACCTGACCAGCAGCAAGTTGCCCGACCTGCCGCCTGCGTCAGACATCCCGGAGGCCGACCAATAACGCTGTGGAGCAACCTGCGTGAGCGATCAGACCACCATCGAGCCGAGCGCGGACGAGCCGTCAATTCATTCCTCCTTCTCGCAGCGCATTCTCTCCCAGGAAGAGCAGGTCAGCCGCTTCGACCGCTGGGTCGAGTTCTTCTCGGCTGTCGTGCTGGCCCTGGCCACGGTGGCGACGGCCTGGTGCGCCTATCAGTCCACGCTGTGGGGCGGCGACGAGACCAAGTTCCGCTCTGCCGCCAACAGCGCAACCATCAAGGCCAGCCAGTTCTCCAGCGCGGCGTTGCAGCAAGCCAGCCTCCACGCCAATCTCTTCGTTCAGTGGGCGACCGCCTACAGCGAACAGAATGATCTGTTGGCCAATTTTCTTTACCAACGCTTTCCCCCGGCATTGAAGAGCGCGACCGATGTCTGGCTGGCGACCAAGCCTTTGCAGAACCCTGAAGCCCCTTCCTCTCCCTTCGTCATGCCGGAGTACCAGCTCGCCGAGCGGGCGGAAGCTGCGCGTTGGGAGGCAGAGGCCTCTGCCCAGTGGGAGAAGGCCAACGACGCCGACGAGATCGCCGACCGCTACGTGCTGCTGACCGTGGTCTTTGCCTCGGTGCTCTTCTTCGCCGGCATCGCAGGCAAGTTCCAGTCACGGCTCATCGACCTGGCGATGCTCGTCCTCTCGGTGCTGGTCTTGCTGGTCGGCGTCGTCATCTCGGCCACCTTCCCCATCCAACTGGGGTAACCTGTATAACAGGGCTTCGCGAAACGAATCATCCCCATGTCGAGCACATCCCCGCCGATGACCCCTGATCAAAAAATCCCCACCCCAAGACCGCAAATAGTTATCCACGCCAATTACGAGTTGTTCGCACTGGCGCTGGCGTTGTTGCAGGTGATCAACTCGATTCTCTGGCTGTTCCTGCGCTACCAGGAAGAGGGCCGGGTGATCATCCTGACCGCGGTTGGTATCAGTCTGTTCTTTATCGCCGACAGCGTCTATCGCTGGCTGCGCGCGCCTGACCGGCGACGATTCTTGTTTGGCCGGCGCGGCTGGCTGCTCTGGCTAGGCAGCTTGCCTCTGCCCTTCATCGCTCTGCTGCGTATCCTATGGTACAGGTGGGCGATCCGCAACCTGCGCCGCAGCGACTATTCCGACATGGTGCAGATCGTGGTCGAAAAGCGCGCCCAGAGCACGTTGCTGGTCGCAATCCTCGCCGCCCTTGTCGTGGTGGAAGCCGCGGCCACCCTGATCCTCGGCGTCGAGTCCAAGTCGGCCCAAGCCAACATCCAGACGGCCGGCGACGCCGAGTGGTGGACCATCGTGACCATGGCTACGGTCGGCTACGGCGACAAGTACCCGGTGACGGCAGCCGGCCGGGTGATCGCGATCTTCGTGATGATCGTGGGCGTGGGCCTGTTCGGCGTGCTGACCAGCTTCCTGGCGCAGTGGTTCGTGCGCTCCCGGCAGTACGACCCAACTCCCAGCCGCGAATCGGCCAGCGCCGAGGACGTTCAGGCATTGCTCGCCAAGCTGGACTCGATCCATGCGCTTTTGGAGGAGAAGGATGCGGCGCACCAATCCCACAGCGCCGACCTGTACGCCCGCCTGGACGAGATCGAGAAAAGGCTGGGCAAGGAGTGATACCTATTTGCTCTGGCGGCAGCTAGGGACGCATTTATACCACCGTCTACCGGGGTGTGGGGCTTTCGCCGCGGCCGGTGCGGCGCTGGCGCAGAGTCTTGGCCTGGGTTTGTAGCTGGGTAAAGAACTCCGTCTCCGTCACCTCGGCCACCTGGCGAGCGCGCTTGGCCTCGTCTACCTCGATGCGGAGCTGGGCGATCTGGGCTTGCAGCTCGGCCTCGCGCGCCTCGACCTTCTGTGCGGTCTCGATGGCCACGGCCGCCTGCAAGGCGATGGTCTCCAAGAGCTGCTGGCTGTGCTCGTCGAACTGGCCGGCCTGGGTGCTCACCAACTGCATGGTGCCCACCAGCCGGTCGGCCACCAGCAGCGGCACGCCCACATAGCTGCGCACAGGATTCTCCACCACCTCGCCGTAGATCGGTTTGACCCCAGGCTCCTGCGTGATGTCGGCCGACAGAAAGCTGAGCCGGCTCTGGCCAACGCCGCCAGTGAAGCCCTGGCCCAGAGGGTAACGGCGCTCGCGCCAATCGATGCTGCCCCGCTTGCCGCGCCAGCCCCGCACGCGCAGCGCGTTCTCCGCCGGCACGTAGAGGCAGATCTCCCCCTCGTCGAAGGGGATCATCTGCTGCACCCGGTCCAGGATCGTGTTGAGGGTCTCGCTGGGATCGTTGCTGCTGGCCGTGATGGCCTGGGCGATCTGGTAGACCATACCCAGCTCGGTGTTGCGCTGTTCGACCTCGTCGTACTGCACCTTGAGCTGTTCGGACATCTGGTTGAACGCGCCGGCCAGGTCGCCCAACTCGTCGTTGGAGTGTAGCTCGATGGTTTTGCCCAGGTCGCCGCCGGCCAGCGTCTGCGCGCCCTCCTGCAAGCGCCGCATGGGCCGGTTGAAGGTGAAAATCATCGCCAGCAGCGACAGCAGCACGCCTACGATCCCGCCGCCAATCAAGGTGGCGCCTACCCGCAACTGCGTCTCCTGCTGCAACAGGACCAGCCGCTCACCGTAAATCAGCGCCTCCACCAGGCCGATGACCTCAGGCTGGCCGGCGGAGTTGGTCGCCACCAGCGGCGCAGCATAGCCGTAGTAGGCGCCGAACTCGTCGGTGTACTCGACTTGCACCGGCGCTTGCTCGGGATCATCGAAGGCAGACAGGTGCGCTTCGGTGGGGTAGAAAAAGGGATAGCCCATGCCGGTGGCGTCGCTGTCCACCCAGTAGTACAGCCGGTCCCCCTCGCGTCGGTAGATGCCCACCCAGTCGACGACGCCCGCATCGCGCACACGCACCAGTTGCGCCTGAACGGCGGCATACGCCGGCCCGATCTGGTCGGACGGCGTCTGGATGGCTTGTAGCGCCGTGCGATCGACCCGGTCGGCCGCGGCCGCGGCAATGGTCTGCAGACGCAGGTTCAGTTCCGCCAGGCGACGCTGCGCGCCCTCTTGGTAGACCAGAAAGCCGGAAACCAGCGTGGTGACCAGCAACACTGCCAGCAGCGGCGTGATCACCTTGACAAAGATAGGAATGCGCACCCTCATGACGGCACCTCGATGCGCTGGCGCAGCCGGCCATCGGGCTCGAAGACCCAGATCACGCCGTTCAACGCGTCGGCCGCCAGCAGCGCGCCGTCAGGAGCGAAGGCCAACCCCATCACCTGCCAGGTGTCGACGTCTGGCGGCGTGAGCTCGGCCAGCGCGTTGCCTTCCGGGTCGAAGATCTGGATACGGCGATTGGCCATGTCGCCCACGGCCAGGCGGCCGCTGGCCTCGTCCACCGCCAGATACTGCGGATAGGCCAGCTCGCCCAGAGCGCGGCCATAGGCGCCAAAGCTGCGACGATACACGGCGCTGAGCCCGCCCCCGGGCGTCGTGATCAGGTCGAACTGCTGGATGCGGCTGTTGCCGGCGTCGCTGGAATAGAGCAGGCCGCGCTGGGGGTCGAAGGCCACGTCGCGCAGTCCGATGAACTCGCCCCGGCCCTGTGCCCGTGGCGCCCCACAGCGTGGCCAGCAGGCTACCCTGCGGGTCGAAAATCCGCAGGTGGTTGGTGGTGTTGTATACCGCAAAAATGCGGCCGGCGTCGTCCACGCGCACACTATAACAGCCTTCTGCGCCATCGTCGGCTGGCGCGACGATCTCGCGTACCAGCCGGCCGGCGGGGCTGAAGACCTTGATGCTCTCCCGGCCGACGTTGTCCTCCTCGTCGCGCCAGATGTGACACAGATAGACGTTGCCTGCCGCGTCCAGCGCCGTGCCCCAGCCCTCGTAGATGTCGGCCGGCCGGTCACCCAGCCTGCCGAACACGCTCAAGCGCCGGCCTTCGGGCGACAGGCGTACGACGCGATGGTTGGCCAGCGCCATGACGTAAATGCTGCCATCGGGCGCCAGCGCGATGCCGTTGGGCCGCGGCGGCTGTGCTGCGGGCGTACAGGCGCTGAGTACAAACAGGAAAAGCAGGACGCTGGCGATTCGCCAGGCCCTGCGGGGAAGCAAAAGGAGCATTCTCAGCGCGATCTCCTTACTTTATAGGACCATGGAGTCGCCGCACTACCGAAACGGCGCCTCCAAGGTCTGGCGTCTAATACATCTGCAACGGCAAGGCGCCCATCTCGTCGAGCAGCAGGGCCCAGGTTTCGTCGGGGCCAGTCGAGAAGCTGACTCGATCTTGAGATATCCATTCTGCACTCCCTTGCACCAGGATCAGGGTCGTGCTGATAGATAGCACCGCAGCCCATTGCGACGACACTTCATTTGCAGCGCTCAAGCCCAGCGCCCGCGCCATCCTAACACGGCATCCGATGGATGTCAAGGGTTAGGACATACAAACATGCCATGCTGCGCATGCGTCTCGCGTGGGTCTCCGTTCAGGTTGAACTGGAGTAGCTGCTCAGCCAGCCAGTCAGAAACCAGGTTTCTCTAAACCCAGCCTGAGCAGTTACGAACTGGACTTGTTGCTGCTGGGTGGATGCATTACAATTCTGGTCACATTGTGACAGAAATGGAAACCCAACCAGAAGTCATGGGTGATCCACTGATGACGACTTCCCAGGACCCTGGCGCCTTCTTCAAGGAGAAAACTGCATGGAGCATCTTGCAGACTCGTCCCGTCGCCTGCTGTATCTGCTGCTTGGCATCGCCAGCGTTTTTATCATTATCTGGGGCATCCGCACGTCGGCGGTAATCATCAACCCCATTTTGCTGGCGCTGGTGATCACCATCACGGTCCTGCCGTTGCCGGGCAAGCTGACGCAACGCGGCCTGCCCGGGTGGCTGGCGCTGGTGATCACCATGGGTCTGGTGATCGGCATTCTGGCGGTGATCCTGGCCGTGGCCGCCTATTCCATCGGCAGGCTGGCCGGCGCCATTCCAACCTACGTGACCGGGGCTTCTTTGCAGCAGGCGGAGATGGCAGCCGGGCAGCTTCAAGACCGGTACTCCTGGCTGGCGGAGGGGTTGAGCGCAGTGCTCAAGCCCGAGCAAATCGCCGTGGTGGCCGCCAAGACCGTGCAGGTCATCGGCAACAGCGTTGTGCTCGTGTTCATGGTGCTGCTGATCTTTGTCTTCATGCTGAGTGCAGCGATCGCCCTGCCGCGCGGCGGCAAGGCTGGATTGAGCCTGGATCATCCTGTCGTGGGGCGCTTCGCCAGATTCACCGGTGAGGTGCGCCATTACGTGTTGATCATGACCGGGATTAACTTTCTGGTGGGCGTAGGCAACACCATCCTGCTCCTGGCGCTGGGCGTCGATTTCGCCGTGTTGTGGGGTGTACTGTCCTGGGTTCTGGGCTACATCCCGACCGTTGGCTTCTGGCTGGCTCTGATCCCGCCCGTGATCCTGGCCTACGCCGAGTTCGGCTTTGGGACCGCCCTGGTGGTCTTTGTGGCCTACGTGCTGATCAACGGCGGCGTGCAAAATCTGATCCAGCCGCGGCTGATGGGTCAGGGCCTGCGCATCTCGCCGTTGGTGGTGTTCATCTCGGTGTTTGTCTGGGGCTGGCTGCTGGGCGGCATCGGCGCCATCCTGTCTGTGCCGTTGACTCTGATCATCCTGGACATTCTGGACGGTTTCACCAGCACCCAATGGGTGGTTGCCTTGGCGCGCTATATGCCCGGCGCTGACCCGGCCGAGCAGCGCTCGGTGCAGGAGCAACTCAGGCAAGGCTGGGGGCGACTCAGGGCGCTATGGGGTGGCTGACAGCGTAAGACCGTGGAAAGAATTGCCGCCTGGCATTGACTACGGTAGAATGTGGCTGATAGTCAGCAACGCTCCCCAGATGTCGCCGCTTCATGTAATACACTGCTGTGTTGCAGAGAACTTCGTTGGTCGAAAGACAGTTGGAACTTTCTGAAACGTGAGTTGCATGGTCAAGTGTTCGCTATAGAACACAGGAGAAACCTTGATGGACGCGGAACAAAAACGACTTGAAGAAGCCCGAGAGCAAGGCACGCCCTGGCGCAAATGGGGTCCCTATCTCAGCGAACGCCAGTGGGGCACCGTGCGCGAGGACTACAGCCAGGACGGCAACGCCTGGAACTACCTCACCCACGACCAGGCCCGCGCGCGCGCCTATCGCTGGGGCGAGGATGGCCTGGCCGGCATCAGCGATGACCAGCAGATCCTGTGCTTCGCTCTGGCTCTCTGGAATGGCAAGGACCCGATTCTCAAGGAGCGGCTGTTCGGCCTGGCCAACAGCGAGGCCAACCACGGCGAGGACGTCAAGGAGTACTACTACTACCTGGACAGCACGCCAACCCACTCCTACATGAAGTACCTCTACAAGTATCCGCAGGCGGCCTACCCCTACGAGGACCTGGTGCGCGTCAACGGCCAGCGCTCGCGCGCGGAGATGGAGTACGAGCTGCTGGACACCGGCGTGTTCGACGGCGACCGCTACTTCGACGTGTTCGTCGAGACGGCCAAGGCCGGACCCGATGATCTGTTATTCAAGATCGAGGTGGCCAACCGCGGGCCGGAGCCGGCCGTGCTGCACGTCCTGCCGACCCTGTGGTTCCGCAACACCTGGTCGTGGCGCGCAGAGTCGCCCAAGCCGGCGCTGGCGGCCATAGCCGGCGCGGCCGCGATCCAGGCCAGCCACGAGGCGCTGGGGACGCGCTATTTCTATTGCGACGGTGCGCCAGCGCTGCTGTTCACCGAGAACGAGAGCAACAACGAGCGCCTGTTCGGCGCAGCCAACGCGTCGCCCTACGTCAAAGACGCGTTTCACCAGGCGGTGATCCACGGCCAGAGCGAGGCCGTCAACCCGGCCCAGGCAGGCACCAAGGCTGCCGCGCATTACCAAATCACCGTGCCGCCTGGCGCTACGGCTGTGCTTCGCCTGCGCCTGAGCGACCAGATCCCGGACGCGCTGGCCGATCCCTTCGACGGCTTCGACGCGGTCTTCGCAGCGCGCCTGGCCGAGGCCGACGCCTTCTATGCCGGTGTCACGCCCGATACGTTAAGCGCCGACGCACAGTTGGTCATGCGTCAGGCGCTGGCTGGCATGTTGTGGGGCAAGCAGTTCTACTACTACGATGTCGATCGCTGGCTGGAAGAGCGCGGGGCCGATCCGCTGGCGCCGGCCAGCAGCCGCCGGCCTGCGCCGCGCAACAGCCAGTGGTACCACATGATCAACGCCGACATCATCTCCATGCCGGACAAGTGGGAGTATCCCTGGTACGCGGCCTGGGACCTGGCCTTCCACACCATCGCCCTGTTGATGGTCGATCCCGATTTCGCCAAGCACCAGCTCGATCTGATGCTGCACCACAATTACTTGCATCCCAGCGGCCAGATTCCGGCCTACGAGTGGAATTTTGGCGACGTCAACCCGCCGGTGCATGCCTGGGCTACCATCTTTAACTATCTGGCCGAGCAGCAGAGCGAAGGCGGCGGCGACCTGGACTTCCTGGAGCATGCTTTCCAGAAACTGATGCTCAACTTCACCTGGTGGGTCAACCGCAAAGACCCTACCGGCAAGAACGTCTTCGAAGGCGGCTTCCTGGGCCTGGACAACATCGGTGTGTTCGACCGCAGCGCGCCGCTGCCCACGGGCGGCCACCTGGAGCAGGCCGACGGCACAGCCTGGATGGCGCTCTTCTCACAGAACATGCTGCAGATGGCGTTGGAGCTGGCCAGACACGACCCCATCTACGAGACCATGGCCACCAAGTTCTTCGAGCATTTCCTCTGGATCGCGGCGGCCATGGACCGCGTCGGCGATAACCAGGATGAGATGTGGGACGAGGAGGATGGCTTCTTCTACGACCTGCTACGCCTGCCCGATGGCCGGGCCGGGCGCCTGAAGGTGCGCTCCATGGTGGGGCTACTGCCGCTGTGCGCCTCGACCATCATCTCGCCGGAGCAATACGACGGCCTGGCGGGCTTCAGGGAGCGGGCGGTCTGGTTCGCCAGGAACCGGCCCGAGCTGCTGGCCAACATCCACAACGTGTTCCAGACGGGCCATGGCGGCCGCCACCTGCTGTCGATCCTGGATGAAACCAAGCTGCGCCGCGTGCTGGCGCACATGCTGGACGAAGAAGAGTTCCTCAGCCCCTACGGCATTCGCGCCCTGTCGCGCTACCACCTGGAGCATCCCTTTGCCCTCACCGTCGGCGGGCATGAGTTCCGGGTGAGCTACCTGCCGGCCGAGTCCGACAGCGGCATGTTCGGCGGCAACTCCAATTGGCGCGGGCCGATCTGGATGCCGGTCAACGCGTTGATCGTGCGTGCGCTGCTCAACCTGTACATGTTCTACGGCGACGCCCTCACCGTGGAGTGTCCCACCGGCTCCGGCCAGCAGATGACCCTCTATCAAGTGGCCGAGGAGATCAGCAACCGCCTGGCGGGCATCTTCCTGCGCAACGAGCAGGGGCAGCGACCGGTATTCGGCGGCGCCGCCAGGTTCCAGGAGGACCCGCACTGGCGGGACTACCTGCTGTTTTACGAGTACTTCCACGGCGACAATGGCGCAGGCCTGGGCGCCAGCCACCAGACCGGCTGGACCGGCCTGGTGGCCAAGCTGATCCAGATGTTCGGCGCTGTCGGCGCTGACACGGTGCTGGCCCAAGGCGGCAAAGCCGTGGTCTCGTACCAGGAAGAGTGATCACCGGCGCTGATAATTCAGTGACCGCCCCAAATCCCATTTTCACACAGGAGGTCTTCATCGTGTCCAAGAACAGCCCTTGGTGGCTCGCCTTGATCCAGGGTCTTGTGGCCCTGGGCGCCGGCCTGTTCCTGCTGGTCGATCCCACCGCAGCCACGTTTCTCGTTGGCCTGCTGGCGGCGATCTATCTGCTCGTCACCGGCCTGATCTACACCATGCGCGGCGTTATCGCGCGGCGCCCGGGTAAGAGCAGCCTGCTGCTCATCCGCGGCATTATCGGCCTGATCTTCGGCGGTGTTCTGCTGGCCATGGCCATCTTCAACATCGGCAGCCTGAGCCTGGGTTACACCATCCTGGCCATTGGCCTGGTCATCTTCGGCGCCATGGGCCTGTTCCAGGGCGTGTTCAAGCGTGAGGGCAAGCCCTTTGCCTGGGGACCGGTGATCGTCAGCGTCGCGTTGTTGGCCTGGGGTCTGATCATCCTCTTCGCCCGCTCCAGCATCGACATTCCGGCCGTCAGCGGCTGGATCCTGGTGATCATCGGCGTGGTGATCATCGGCTGGACGATCCTGGGCCGCAAGGATCCCACCAGCGACGCAGCCTGACACTGCTTGCACCCTTCGACTCAGGACCTGTCCAGGTATCTTCCATCTGTGGCTCGGTCGGAGACCGGCCACAGATGGAACTCATCGATAGACGCCTCCTCAGGCCAGCGCTGAGTTGCCGATGAGCGATTTCGAACACCCCAGGAATCCATCTGCAGCCTCGCCCGGCGCAGCATGGCCCCTGCTGGCCACCAAGCTGCACCGGCCGCGCCTGGCTGCGCCGCTGGTGCCGCGCCCGCGCCTGCTGGCGCGCCTGACAGCCGGCCTTGACCAGGGATTGCTCCTGGTCTCCGCGCCGGCCGGCTACGGTAAGAGCACGGTGGTCAACCAGTGGCTGGACACGGTCGACCTGCTGTGGGCCTGGGTCTCGCTGGACGAACACGACGGCGACGTGGCGACCTTTCTGAGCTACGTGCTGGCCGCGCTGCACTCAGTCTACCCGGAGGCCGGCCAGACCGTCGAAACCTTGCTACAGGCCCCGGCCTTGCCTGCCCCTGCCGTTCTGGCCGATGCCCTGCTGAGCGATCTGGCAGCCTTGCCGGGGCCGTGGCTGCTGGTGTTGGACGACTATCACGCGCTCCAGTCCCTGGACGTGCATGCGGTGATGCGGCGGGTGGTGCAGCACCTGCCACCCCACATCTATCTGGCGCTAACGACGCGCGCCGATCCGCCGTTGGCGCTGGAGCGGCTGCGCGGCCAACGGCAATTGTGCGAACTGCGCGGCGCGGACCTGCGCTTCACGACCGAGGAAGCCACAGAGCTGCTGCGCCAGGAGCTAGGCGCGGCCGCCGACGAAGAGACCACTGCGCTTCTGGAGGCTGGGACCGAGGGCTGGGCGGTGGGCTTGCACCTGGCAGCGCTCACTTTGCGCGGGCAAAGCGACCCGGCCGCGTTCGCCCGCAGGATCGTCCAGAGCGGCCACCAGTTGATGCTCGACTATCTGCTGGCTGAGGCGCTGCAAGGGCTGCCCGACGACCGGCGCGCCGCGCTGTTGCAGACCGCGCTGCTGGAGCGCTTCTGCGCGCCGTTGGTGGACGCCGTCCTGGACGAGAACGGCCCTATCCGGCCCGGCGTCGATCTGCTGGCTGAGCTGCGCCAAGCTAATCTTTTCCTGACCCCCCTGGACGATCAAGGAACCTGGTATCGCTATCATCAACTGTTCCGGCAACTGCTGCTGAACCGGCTGGGCCAGGCCTTCGGCAAGGTCGAAATACGCGCCATGCATGCCCGCGCCAGCGCCTGGTTTGCCGGGGAGGGCCTGCTGGACGAGGCGATTGTCCACGCCCTGCAGGCGGAGGATCCGTTGAGTGCAGCCAGCCTGGTGGAGTGTCAGATCCATCCGGCGCTGGATCGGGAGGAGTGGCGCCAGCTCGAGCGCTGGATCGGGCTGCTGCCGGCCGAGATGCGGGGCCGCCCGCGCCTGCTGCTGGCGCAGGCCTGGCTGGGCTTCATTCGCTTCCAATTCCCGGCGATTGTGGCGCTGCTGAACTCCGTGGAGGCGGCGCTGGCCAGCGAGGCGGCGCAGACTGCGGAGCAACCTGGTGTGACGCTGCTCGGTGAGATTGCGACGCTGCGGGCGGCAGCCGCCTTCGGGGCTGACGATACAGAGGCCATGCTGCGTTGGGCGGATGAGGGGATGCGGCAGTTGCGGCCAGAGATGCAGTATGCCATGGGGCTGGCGACCTTTTTCTATATCAACGGACTGCAGGCTGCCGGCCAGCCTGCTGCGGCCAACGAAGTCGCGCGCCAGCAGCTCGCCATTCATGGCCAGTACCCGTCGCTGATCCTGCGCGTTCTCCTGGCCCTGTGCAGCATCAACTACGCGCTGGCAGACCTGCCCTCCCTGCAAAGCGCGGTCACGCTCCTCCAGCAGGCAGCGCAGCGCACAGGATTTAGGCTGAGTATAGCCTGGGCGGCCTACAGCCAAAGCTGGCTGCACTATCAGCGCAACGAGTTGGCGGCCGCCGAGCAGGGCTTCCGTGGGCTGGAAGCTATCGTCAGCCATGGCCGGACGACGCTGGACAGCTTCACGGGGGTGGCGCTGGCGCTGCTGGCCCAGGGACGGCCCGACGAGGCCCTGGCTGCCGTCGCTGCGCTGGATGCGCGTTTGCTGGAGCGCGGGATGCTGGCGATGGCTCCCCTGGCCGAGTCGCTGCGGCAACGGGTGCTGCTGGCCAGCGACCCGGCGGCAGCGCTGGCTCGAGGTTACCGCGCGCCGGGGGGGTCCATTTCCCTTCAGTTCTGGGAACAGCCGGCGCTGACCCAGGCGCGCACCTTGATCGCCAGCGGCGCCCCCCATGAGCTGGCTCAAGCAGAGGAGTTGCTGGCGGGCCAGCGAGCGCGGGCGGCTGCCTGCCATAGCCGGCGTAATCTGATCGAGATCGACGCGCTGCATGCGCTGGCGCTGGCGGTCCGGGGCGAGGAGGCGGCTGCACT
>JAAEKA010000025.1 GCA_014155705.1 Anaerolineae bacterium clx_CAG2
AGAAGCGGCAATAGTTGCGATAGAGCATGGGAACGAAGCGCACAGGGTCCTTGGAAACACTCTGGCTGTTGGGCTCTGCCCCGCCCGCGCTGGAAACCTTCTACGCCGCGCAACTAGGCCAAATCCGTCTGCTGGAGCTGCCGCGGCGCATCATGGGCCACGCCAGGGCCATCGCCGAGCAGCAGAAGCAACTGCATCTGCGCCAGACCGTCTACCGGCCGGTGGATGCGCTGCACCCGGAGACGCGCTACGCCGAGCTGCCGCCGGTGCAGGTGATCGACCTGCGCCAGGAGTTGCGGGCCGGCAACCGCTCCATGTTCAGCCGTGCGCTGCAAGAAGCCATGGACCGGGTGCTGGACGCCAGACAACAGGCCATTCTCTTCCTCAACCGCCGCGGCACAGCCACATTCGTTATCTGTCGCGACTGTGGACATGTGCTGAACTGTGAGCATTGCGACGTGCCGCTGACCTATCACGAAGGCGCGGCTCGTTCGGAGATTGGGAACCATCCCGGACCCTGGCTCGCCGGTTCCGAGGATAGGCGAGGGACTGGCCACAGCAGTTCAGGGGTGATCATGTGTCACCATTGCGGGCGGCGGGCGGTGCAGCCGGACCAGTGCCCGCAGTGCGCCAGCCGGCGCATCCGTTACCTGGGCGCGGGCACGGAAAAGATCGCCGAGCAGGTCAGCGCGCTGTGGCCGCAGGCGCGGGTGGTGCGCTGGGACCGGGATGTGACCGGTCGCAAGGGCAGCCACGATGCCATCCTCAGCCAGTTTGCCGATCGCCAAGCCGATGTCATGGTAGGCACGCAGATGATCGCCAAAGGCCTCGACCTGCCGCTGGTAACGCTGGTTGGGGTGATCAACGCCGACGTGGGGCTGTATTTGCCCGACTTTCGCGCGGCCGAGCGCAGCTTCCAGTTGTTGACCCAGGTGGCCGGCCGGGCCGGCCGCAGCCTGCTGGGCGGCGTTCAAATGCCCATGGGGCTGCTCTTTGCGCCCCTGATCGATGGCAAGGCTGCTTCGCCCGAGCAGTTTGAGCAATTGCCG
>JAAEKA010000250.1 GCA_014155705.1 Anaerolineae bacterium clx_CAG2
GCGGGCTGCCGCACCGCCGGCCCCACCCGGGGGATGGGTGATCAGCGGCCCGTTGTCGTACAGCAACGCCTCGGGCGAGCGCCACGAAGACAGCGGCGCTGCTGCCGAAGGCGGTCCCTGCGGCTTCAGGTCGGACGGATCGACCACATCGGCCGCCGCGGCTGCATCGCCGCCGCTCAAAGGCGCCGGCCGTACGGCTGTCGGCTCCTCCGCGATGTTCCATACCAGATCGCCCTGGCCAGTATTGGTCACAGTGATCGGCGCAGTCGTCACCTGCGGCGAGGCGTGGGCCACGTTGTAGCTTAACGGGTCCACATCGATGTTGGGCGTCAGCACGGTCACGGTGGCGCTGTCCGTGTCGCTCGCACTTATCGGCGTCACCTCGTAGAACAGGATCGCCATGCCGTTCTGGATCACCGGCTGGTTAAACGAGTACTGCAACGCCGTGGTCGCATCCTTGTTGATCCCCACCGTGGCCGACACGCCGAAGTCGTACAAGGCGTTGCCGAAGTCCACGTCCAGGTACTGATACTTGATCTCGTTCGTACCTTCGTACAGGATCACCTCGAAGGTGGCCGATCCGGTGTTGCTGTAGTGCGGCCGGTTGTACCACTCGACGATCAGCATGCGGTTGGGCGCCGTGCCCTGGACCTCCCAGTAGACGTCCCCTGTGTCCGAGTCGATGTCGTCCCAGAAGGGCAGGATCGACAGGGCCGGGGTGGCCACGGGCAGCGCCGCATTGGTGATGCCCACGTCGCCCGTGGTGGCTATGGCAAGCGCTTCGGCCTGATCCACGTAGACTATGCGACCTTGGCGCGTACCGTCAAGCAAAGTGGCCGCTGGTACAGCCAGGTAACGCGGCAGAACAACCTGGCTGGCTGAACGGACTCCGACTTATCGTGGGGCGGTGGAAGACAAGATGCGCTCCGTCACGCTGAGGCTCGGCGAAGGGTCTCGGCGTCCCTCAGCGTGACGCGAATTGGGGTTTTTTGATCCTTGACACAGAACGCTTGTTCTGGTACAATATAAATAGAACAAGCGTTCTGTTTTCGTAACTACTCAACCGGCAGTTCAGAAACCGGGTTTCTCACGGCCTGTGGAGTAGTTATCTGTTTTTCATCCTCTCGGGTGGCTGAAACTCGATTAGCTGTGGCACAAAAGGAGCATCAGATGCGGCGCGCCGCCCCATAAACCTCGACTGGCACCACACCAGGAGTCTCCTATGCGCCGGCGGCAATTGGAAATGCAATCTGATCGAATTGAGGCAGTGTTGGCGTCGCACAAAGTCGCAGGCCGCGTCTGGGGCGCCACCATCACTCCCCGTTTCATCCGCTTTCAGGTGACCACAGCCATGGGCACCAAGGTCAGCAAGGTGTCCGATCTGTCCGAGGAGATCGCTCTTTCACTGGGTGTACGCTCAGCGCGGGTCTACCGCAAACAGGGGGCGATCCAGGTTGAGGTGCCGCGCGCGCAGCCAGAGCCTGTGCGTCTGCTGCCGCTGTGCCAGCGCATTGGCGAGGCACCCCCGGCGACGGCTGTGTTGGGGCTGGACGACGAGGGCACGCCGCTGCTGCTGCGCCTGCCCAGCCCTGATATCGTGCATGTGCTGGTGGCCGGCACCACTGGATCGGGTAAAACGGCGCTGGCGCGCTCGCTGCTCTTCTCACTGGCGCTTTACAACCAGCCCGACGCGCTGCGCCTGATGTTGGTGGACCCCAAAGGTCGTGGCTTTGGTCCGCTGGGCGGCCTGCCCCACGTTATCGGACGAGTAGCAGCCAGCGCAGAGGAAGGGGTCAAGGCGCTGGCCTGGCTGGTGAAAGAGATGGAGCGGCGCGATGCTGAATCGGTGAGCAGCCCGATTATCGTGGCTGGCGTCGACGAGTTGGCCGACTTGCTCCTCACCGGCGGCAAAGCAGTGGAGACGGCGCTGGTACGGCTGGCGCAGCGCGGCCGGGAAGCAGGCATCCACCTGGTGACCTGCACCCAAAAGCCATCGGCCGAGCTGGTCAGCGGGCTGTTGAAGGCTAACTTTCCCGTCAGGCTGGTGGGTGCAGTTGCCAGCCCGGAGGATGCTAAGGTCGCCGCTGGCATCGCCGGCATTGGCGCCGAGAAGCTGTTGGGGCGCGGCGACTTTCTGTTGGTAGCCAAAGGCGACGTGATTCGCTTCCAGGCAGCCTATGCCACCGAGGAAGAGATGTCCCAAGCCACGTTGGGCATCCGCATGCGCAACGACAACGGAGCCAGCGGCGAGATCGAAGCTCCCCGTCACGTTGAACGCCAGACAGTCACGGAGAATCGACGATGAAACGCCTACTGGGAATTAGCCTGATGGCTGGCGTGGTAACGCTGGCCATTATCATTGGCCAACGCATGAGCACCGACGCCATGGCGGTCATGGTCGGCGTCGTATTTGGCGTGGCAGCCAGTATCCCCACCAGCCTGCTCATCGCCCTGGCTGCGCGCGGCAGCCGGCGCACCGAGCCACCCTATCGCCGCGACGACTATCAACCCAGTCCGCCCGCGCCGCAAATCTACGTTGTCAGCTCTGGGCAGATGGCTCCCGGCCTGCCTGGTCCAGCCCAACAAGCGCTGCCACAGGCGCCCGCAGGCTACTACATGGCCGAGCCGGCCCGGCGTTTCAAGGTGGTTGGCGAAGCGGAATACTGGCTGGAAGACGCCGACAACAACCGTTGGGAGTAGTCATCAATCGCAGGCGCCAGGCGCCTGTGATGCAAAAATTAGAGGTGAATCATGAAGATCGTCAAGAGTGAACGTATCAGCTTGCTGGCGCGCAGCCACGGCTATTTTCCAGCCGCTTTTCGCTGGCGCGGTCGCCGTTTCGAGGTGTCCACGGTGGAGAAGTGCTGGACTGTGCAGCGTCCAAGCGCGCGACGCATGTTCCGGGTGCGCTGCGCAACAGGTAGCTTTGTGCTGGAGCAGTACGTGGCCAGTGATACCTGGCAGGTCAGCCGCTGGCCGCTGGCGCTGCTCTTACCCTGGCCCAGGCCGGCTACGCCTGCGCGCTTCCCTCTGCCGCGCAGCCAGCGCCGGCCCAGCCACCCGGCCAAGACCCGCCAGCCTTTGCAACTGCCGGCGCCCGTTCAGACGCAGCCAGCCAAAACGCCGGCTGGCGGGAGGCCAACATGGACAGCGGCATCGCAACGGCCGTGAGCCTAGGCTGGCTGTGGTTCGACGACGATCCCAAGACCAGCCTGGAGGAAAAGGTCAGCCAGGCATCGGCGCGCTTCCGCCAGAAGTTCGGCCAGCCGCCGCGCGTCTGCTACGTGAGCCAGACAGCGCTGGGAGAAGGGCCGCCGCCGTTGGGAGCCATTCAAGTACGCGGGGCCAGCAATGTGCTGCGCGGGCATTTCCTGTTCGTGGTCGAGGAGCAGGCCGCTGCGTGAGCGATCGCACTCCTGTTCCCCCCGCCTTCGATCGGACCGGCCTCCTGACCGAGCCCGCTTTGGTGCAGCAGTGCGTGGCTCGGTCAGGAGGCCGGTCGCAGCAGGTGTAGCAGCGGTGGGCCAAAGATGGCCGCCGCGACCCCCAGTGATCCCAATACGGCGAAGACCATGGCGCCCGCTGCACAGTCCTTGGCAGTGCGCGCCAGCTCGTGATAGTCGGGGGAGACCAGATCCACCACAGCCTCGATCGCGCTATTTACCGCCTCCAGAGCCAGGATTGTAGCGATGGTCAAAGCCAGGATGGCCCACGCCATCGTCTCAATGCGCAGCCATAGGCCGGCTGCCACGACGAGAACCGTAGCGCTTAGCTCGATCCAGGTGTTGCGTTGCGTGCGAACGGTGTAGGCTGCGCCGCGGGCTGCGGCTGTGAATGAGTGCCAGCGGTTGCGGCTTTTCATGGCACTGGGGGCAGACTGGCGAGGATCTGTGACTGGCGCGCCCACATGTCAGCCTCCTCGTCTGCATTGGCGTGGTCGTAGCCCAACAAGTGGAGCACGCCATGCACGGTCAGCAGGCTCAGTTCGTCGGCGACGCTGTGACCGACGGCCGCGGCTTGGCGTTCGGCCGTCGGGAAGGAGATGATGACGTCGCCCAGATAGTTGAGCGCCTCGGGCGCGCTGATGAAGACGTTCGCGCCCTCGGCTTCCTCTTGGGCGGCGAAGGAGAGCACATCGGTTGGGGAGTCGATGCCGCGGTAGTCCAGGTTGAGCTGGTGCAGCAGTTCGTCGTGGGCGATGACCAGGGTCACTTCGCCCTGGCTGGCGCCTGCGTGGTGCAGCGTGGCCTCGACGACCCGAATGAGGCGCTCGGCCGGCACGCTTGCCTGGTAGGCGGGGTCGATTTGCAGGTCGATGTTAGCCGGCTGCTGCTGGTTTGGGCTGTTGAGGTTCATCGGATCTTGGCTCTGATATCTGGTGCGCTGCTGGTTTTTCAGCTTCCAGCGCGGCCTTTTGGGACGTCTTGGCATCGGGATAGACGATGCGCGGGTGGTGGGCTCCCTGGAGCGACTGGACAAAAATACGCCGGGTCGTCTCCAGATCCATCAAGGTCAGCGGACTTTGCGACAATTCGCCCTCGATCAGCTTCTGGTTGATAATCTTGCGCACCAGCTCGTCGATCTCATCCTTTGTTTCAGGGCGCATGGCGCGCACCGCACTCTCACAGCTATCGGCCAGCATCACTAGCGCAGTCTCGCGGCTTTGCGGCTTGGGTCCTGGATAGCGGAAGTCCTTCTCGTCGACCGTGTCCGGGTCTGCTGCCTGTTGAGCCTGGTGATAGAAGACGCGCACGATGCCAGTGCCCTGGTGCTCGGCGATAAAGTCGCGCACGCGGTGGGGCAGTTTGTGGCGCCTGGCCATCTCTTCGCCGTCTTTGACGTGGTTGATGATGATCTTCGCGCTGGACCAGGGATCAAGCTGGGTGTGGGGGTCGATGCCTTGCATGCGGTTTTCCACGAAGAAATAGGGGCGATTGATCTTGCCGATGTCGTGGTAGTAGGCGCCCACGCGGGTCAGGAATGCATCGGCGCCGATGGCCTCCGCGGCCTGTTCAGCCATGTTGCTCACCAGCAGCGAGTGATGATAGGTGCCCGGCGCTTTCATCACCAACTCGCGCAGCAGGGGGTGGTTGGGACGGGCCAACTCCATCAACCGCAGCGGTGTGGCGATGTCGAAAATCGCGCCCAACAGATAGAAGCCGATCAGGGTGATGCTGGCGGCAATCGCGCCGTTAGCCAGGCTCGCCGTCAACAGTTGGATTGCGCCAGTCAGGTCGAGGCTATCCAGGGGCAGGTTGAAGGCCAGCAGCAGGGCCAGGCTGACCCCGCTGACCGCCGCGCCAGCCGTGATAAAGGCGCTGGTTCGTTCTCCCTTGCGCAGCACCAACGTCCCCACCAGGCCTCCTAGCATCATGTAGACGACCAATTCGACGCTGCCGTTGCTCAGGTGCGCAGCAATCACGCCGAAATAGACGACCGTCAGAAAGGCCGTCGGCATGCCTAACAGCGCGCCAACCAACATCGTCACAGCAGCCAATGGGAACATAAAGGGCAGGACAGTGCGCCCGGGGATCATAAATTTGGCCAGCAGCAGGAAGGCAAGCAGCAGCGCCACCAACAAGCCCATCCGTCTGGGCGTCACAGGCTCGGCTGACTCCTTGCCAAAAGCGTACAGTCCGAAGATCAATGCCATCACGCAGGCGATGACCAACGCGTTGAGCAGCCGCCACCACTCCCAGCCGGGCTGGTTCAACCCCAGAGCTTGCAGCGCTTCGATGTGCGGCGCCGTGATCAAATCTCCGGTGCGCACGATGATTTCGCCCTCTTCATAGCGCTCGATCTGCGGAGGTACGGCGGCGCGAGCTTCCTCGCGCAGCGCCAGGGTACGCTCCTCGTTGAAGGCCATGTTGGGTTTGGTCAGTGCTCGCACCAGGGCAATGGCCCCGCGCGCCTCGTCGTCGCTGACCAGATCGACAAAGGAAGGCACCCGCCGCCGGATAGTCGCCAACTGGTTGTCGCGAATTTCGCTCAACAGGACAAAGCTGAGCACGGTCGGCACTTCATCGGCCACCCGCTCCCACGCCTCATCATCCAGCGCCAGAATGGTCTGCCACTCCTCCTGTTCGAGCTGGATGTCGGGCAGGTTGCCCAAGACCTGGAGCTTTTGATCGAGGGTGCTGCTGTCGTCGGCCCGCACCGAGGCGATAAAAGCAGCCACCTCGCGCGCACGCGCCAATTGTTCGCTGCGCACGCGCCGTACCGGCTCATAGACATCTGTCACCCGGCGTTCAGCCTGTAAGCGCGCTTCTTCGGTCAGGGCTTCGCTGATGTACTCAATGAACTGGGGCGCGCGGATATCCGTCGGGCTGACATCTCCCACCCGCAGTGTAAACTGACCCATCGTGGGCCACTGCACCACCAGCGCCAGCGTGGTGCCTGCGATGAACAGCGCGCCAAAGACCAGCAGCAGCAAACGAGATCGCATAGAAGGTCGCAGCCTGGCTGGTGGGTCAGAGATGGTAGCACGCGCGCCGGATGTCATCGTTATCCTTACTTGCCAGACTATGCGCCCAATAGATCGCGCACAAGCTGGTTGACCTGTTTCCCGTCTGCCAGGCCTTGCAGCCGTGCCATGGCTGTGCGCATCACAAGGCCCATATCCTTGGCGCTGCTGGCGCCGGTCTCAGCAATCACCTGTTGCACAATAGCCGAGACCTCATCCGGGCTAAGTTGCTTGGGCAGGTACTCTTGCAGGATGGCCAGCTCGGCCTCTTCTTGCGCTACCAAATCCATCCGGCCGGCCTTGCTGAACTCGGCAATAGAATCGCGGCGCTGGCTGGCCTGCCTGGCGATCACCTTCAGCACTTCCTCGTCGCTCAGGCTGGCGCTCAAGCCCTCTGTCGTGCGCTTTTCGATCATGGCATTGGTTGCCGCTGTCTTGACCGAGCGCACAGTTCGTTTGCGAACCTCGTCGTGCGCCAGCAGCGCGGCTTTCAGATCGCTGTCCAATTGTTCCAGTAAACTCATGCGGTGTTCCCTCGGTGTTTCCTTATACGGCATCCGGGACTTGCGACCGGCGCCCAGATCGTTGCCGGAGGAATTATAGCATGGGTCCCCCCCCCAGACAAGCGCTCACCGGACCAGGCTGAGAATGCAAACTTGCGTCTGCTGTTTGAGTATGGTATAGTTGGGTTGGTTCAGGCACCGGCGCCTCCATCCCAGAGCATTGTAGGGCATGGAGGTTTTTTGTTGTGTTTCGCTCACCTCCAGGTTGTTGCTAAAAATGCGCATCGCAATTGACGCCCGCATTGCCCACTACACCGGCGCAGGGATCGGCCAGTATGCTGTTCACCTGGCGCAGGCTTTGGCGCGGCGCGATGTGGCCAACCAATACCTGTTGTTGCAAAGCCGCAAGGATCATCGGTTGCTGGTCGACGAGCCGCACGTCCAGCGGCAGGGCATCTGGACGCCCAGCCATCACCGCTGGGAACAGGGTCTGTTGGCAGTCGAATTCGCTCTTTGGCCTGTGGCGCGCCGGCTGCACATCGATCTGCTGCACAGCACCGATTTCATCCCGCCGTTGTGGGTGCGCAGCTTCAAGTCGGTGATCACCGTCCATGATCTGGCTTTCCTGCGCTGGCCGCATTTCCTGACCGAGGACAGCGCCCGCTACTACGGCCAGGTGGATGCGGCCGTGGAGCGCGCTGACCATATTATCGCCGTCTCCGAGAGCACCAAGAACGACCTGGTCAAGCTATTGGGCGCGCCGCGCGATAAAATCACGGTGGTTTACGAGGCGGCTGATCCCATCTACCGCCCTATGGCGCGCGCTGAAGCGCTGGCGTCGATGCGCAGCAAGTATCCCTTGCCCGATGAGTTTATCCTTTTCGTGAGCACCATCGAGCCGCGCAAGAACATCACCACCCTGCTGCATGCCTATCGCCGGCTGTTAGACTCCTATAAGATTAGCGCGGGACTGGTGCTGGCTGGCGCCACGGGCTGGTTATCGCAACAAATCTTCGATACGGTCGAACAGCTTGATTTGCAATCTCACGTCACCTTCCTGGGCCGTGTGCAGAACGGCGATCTGGTCTATCTCTACAATCTGGCCCGCTGTCTGGCGCACCCGGCCTATTACGAGGGCTTTGGGCTGACGCCGCTGGAGGCCATGGCCTGCGGCACACCGGTGGTGGTGTCCAACGTCTCCAGCTTGCCGGAGGTGGTGGGCGATGCGGCGCTGTTGATCGACCCTAACAACGAAGAGGAACTGGCCGTGGCCTTGCATCGCCTGTTGGCAGACGACGCGCTGCACGCCTCGTTGCGCGACAAAGGGCTGGCGCGCGCCCGCACATTCACGTGGGAACGCGCGGCCGAAGAAACACTGGCCGTCTACCAGCGCACGCTGGACGAGGCAGGAAGCACGCCATGACCCGCCGCCTGCTTTTCCTTACGCCGCAAGTCCCCTATCCGCCGCACCAGGGGACGACCATTCGCAACTACAACCTGTTGGCCAACCTGGCCGGGGACTACGAGATTCATCTGCTCTGCTTCCAGAACAGCGGGGATAATCCACCCGACAATTCGCCACTGCCGCATTATTGTTCCGTGGTCGAGTCGGTGCTGGCCCCTGAGCCTCGTTCGCTGCTCAACCGGGCCTTCAAGACGGTTGTCTCGCCATCCCCCGATATGGGGTTGCGGTTGGCGTCGAAGACCTTCCAGGCTCAGCTCGGTATGCTGCTGGAGCGTTACCGCTACGACGTGGTGCAGATCGAGGGAATCGAGATGGCGCCCTATGGCCTGTGGCTGGTGCAGCATCCGTTGTGGCGCTACGCCCAGCAGAAGGAGAACCTGCCCACCATACCTATCGGCCGGCCGCACCTGGTGTTCGATGACCACAACGCGGAGTACGTGCTGCAACAGCGCGCTTGGGAGACTGACCGGCTCAAGCCAACCCGCTGGCACGCGGCGGCTTATTCGCTGGTGCAGTGGGACAAGCTGCGCCGCTACGAGCGCCAAATCTGTCAGCAGGCCGACCGGGTGATCGCCGTCTCTGAAGCCGACCGCGACGCCTTGCTGCGCCTCGATCCCAAGCTCGACATCACCGTCATTCCCAACGGCGTCGACCTGGACTACTACGCCGCGTATAGCCGGGAACGCGACTCTCAGGCGCCCGACTACGGCCCCAACGCACTTGTCTTCACAGGCAAGATGGACTTTCGCCCCAACGTGGACGCCGTGACCTGGTTTGCCCACGAAGTGCTGCCGCTGATTCGGCGCAAGGTCAACGACGCCACCTTTGTAATCGTTGGCAAGGAGCCGCACGCGCGCGTGCAGGAACTGGCCAGCCAGCCCGGCGTCGCCGTCACCGGTTTCGTGCCTGACATCCGCGCCCACATTGCGGCAGCCGCGGTCTATGTGGTGCCCCTGCGCATGGGCGGCGGCACGCGGCTCAAGGTACTGGAGGCCATGGCCATGCGCAGCGCGATGGTGTCCACCCGGTTGGGTTGTGAGGGCTTTCCGCTTTTCAATGGCAGGGAGCTGCTCTTTGCCGACGATGCCGAGGCCTTCGCACAGTCCGTGCTTGCTCTCCTGCAAGACCCGGACCAGCGGGCGCGCCTGGGTGAGGCCGGCCGGCAGTTCGTGCAAGCCCACTACGGCTGGCAGGCCATCGTGCCCAAGCTCAAGGCGGTCTACCACGACCTGGGTGTGAACGGCGACTCCTGAAAGTTGGCTTCGTTGCGAGAAAAGAAGCCAACTTTGCTGGTATTCATGGACGATATCACCCCTTCGGCCCAGCGCCAAGCGCTAGCCCGGCAGCACCGCCAGACCATGGCCCGCAGCACGCAGCGCAGCCGCCGTCAGTCAACCCGGCTGCGCCTGCTGCGCTGGTGGGGCCGCCGCTATCCCCAGTCATCGCCCCAAAGGGCGCCCCGCCGCATCCTGGTGATCCGCCCCGACCATCTGGGGGATTTGCTCTTTGCCACGCCGGCCCTGCACCTGCTGCGGGCCACTTTCCCCGACGCACACATCGCCGTGTTGGTGGGGCCGTGGGGAGAAGCTGTGTTGGCCGGCAACCGCGACCTGAACGAGCTTCTCACCTGTCCCTTTCCGGGTTTCACCCGCCAACCTAAGAGCGATCCATTGGCCCCGTACACTCTGCTGCGTGCTGAAGCCCAATGGCTGGCGACCATGCAGTTCGATCTGGCGCTGACGCTGCGCTTCGATCACTGGTGGGGCGCCTGGCTGGCGGCCGCAGCCGGCATCCCCCAGCGCCTGGGCTATGCCATCGATGAGGTCGAACCATTCCTGACGCGGCCGATCCCCTATGTGCGAGGGCGGCACGAGGTGGTGCAGAACCTGGCGCTGGCGCTGGCGGCTGGCGAGGGCGACCAGCTATCTGTGAGCGGTGAGCGGTTGGTGGGCGGCGCGAACGAGTTCGATAGCGACTGGCGACTGCGTTTCGAGTTCTCTGATAAAGACGTGGCTACGGCCGATGCGTTCCTGCCGACGCAGCCCGGCCGGCCGCTGGTGGCCATCCACCCTGGCAGCGGCGCGGCGGTCAAGCGTTGGCGCGGCGCGGCCTGGGCCGAGTTGGCCAAAGGGCTGGCTGTGGAGCACGACGCGCAGGTGATATTCACCGGATCGGCCGGAGAGGCTGAGTTGATCGACCCGGCGCTGGCCTTGCTGGAAGTTGGGCCGCCGCTGGCCCGTCCGCCGCTTTCTCTGGCCGGCCGGACCAGCCTTGGCGTGCTGGCGGCGCTCTACAGTCGTTGCGCGCTGGTGATTGGCCCCGACAGCGGCCCGCTGCATCTGGCCGTGGCCGCGGGCGCGCCGACCGTGCATCTCTATGGCCCGGTGGACCGGCGCACCTTCGGTCCCTGGGGTAGCCCGCAACGACACGCCGTGGTCACGTCGGACTGGATCTGTATTCCCTGTAATCGGTTGGACTGGCCCGATCGCGCGCTGGGTGAGCATGGCTGCCTGCGCGACATCACGGTGGCGCAGGTGTTGGCCGCGGCCAGACGCCTGCTGGCTGTGTCGGGTGCAACGCCGGGACTGACTGAGCTACCCGCATGATTCCTTGGTTGTTACTTTGTCAACCTACGTCGCTTCGGCTACAATGCCTCCCAGAGATCACACAAAGGACAAAGTCGAACCGATGAAAACAACCCCGATGAACGTCGTTTTAGAAGAGGATCGCCATTGGTGGTTCGCCAGCCGCACGCGCGCAATTCTGGCCTATCTGGATCGTTACGTGGAACCAGCCCAAAACGATCGGCGCATCCTGGACGTGGGCTGCGGCGCGGGCAACATGGTCCATCACCTCAGTCACTATGGCCAGGTGGTGGGGGTTGATCTGTACAGCAAGCCGCTGGAGGTGGCCCGCCAGCGCGGCCTCGATGTGCAAGAGGGCAGCGCCGACGATCTGCCCTTCGACGATCACACCTTCGACGTGGTGACGCTGCTGGATGTGGTCGAGCATGTGCCCAACGAGCATGGCGTCTTCAGCGAGTGCTACCGGGTACTCAAGCCGGGCGGCAAGCTGGTAGTGACCGTGCCAGCCTTGATGTGGTTGTGGAGCCACAACGACGTAATCAACGCGCACCAGCGGCGTTACACCCGCGCTGAACTGAGCCAGAAGTTAGAGCGCCACGGCCTGCACGTGCTGGCTGCCTCCTACAACAACTTCTTCCTCTTTCCTATGGCGGCCGGGCTGATCCTGGCGCGCCGCGGCCGGGCTGAGCCAGAGTTGGCCTCGCCTCACTTCGACGATGACGCCTACCAGGTGGAGATGGAGCCTGCGCCGCCCGGCATGAACGGCGTGCTGACCGGCGTAGGTAAGGTGGAGGCTGCGCTGGTCAAGCGAGTGGCGCTGCCTATCGGCACGTCGATCCTGTGCATTGCGGAGCGATAGCATCCCAGGACTGTCAGGTGGGCGGGTGGGACTTAGGGGTGGGTTCTCGCGCTGATAGTGTGTCCCGGTTTGAGCGCCAGCCTGGCAGTCTTATGCGCTGTCCCTGATTTGTTCGTACAAGCGGGTGGTTACTGCGGCCGGCTCGACGCCCAGATCGCTGGCGAGCAGCCGGCGGCAGAGATTATACTGTGCCAGAGCCAGCCGGTGAATTCTATTCACCGGCTGGCAGCACGAAGGCCCTCAGTGCCTGGCGCCCCGTTCCCAGGCGGCTGAGGCCGCTTTGCACTGTCAGCCCCGGATTTCCAATCCCTGGGTCTTTTGCCAACCCGCCCATCTTCGGCTACAATCGGGGAGCCTTTCGACCGGCATACTGCCCAGGCCCTTGGGGTCTACGCACTACGAGAACCGCACTCATGACCAGCGAAGAGATCCGATCCCGTATCGCCCAACTGGAAGCTGAGGCCGAGCAGCGCGCCCAGGCCGAGGCCAGCCGGAGCACCGCCGACGCCGACCCCTGGCAGCGCCTGTTCAACACCCCCTGGATCGACCCGGACGCCCTGGAGAGCGAGGACTTCTCGCTCAACGGCTGGCTGATCGAGGGACTGCGCGGACTGCGCACTGCGCTGCGCGGCGCAGGGTTGAACGATGAGTTCTGGCTGCACCTGCGCGGGGCCGAACGCGAGCTGCTGCTGGCCGCCCGCGCGTTGATCGACGCCCGTCTGGAGTTGGTGGAGTCGCGCGGCCGCATGGCGGCGCAGGGCAGCCGGCTGCAAGAGATTGACATCGACTTCTAACACGTAACCCGTAACTCGTAACCCGAAGAAGCCTCTCCCCTTTCCGGGTTACGGGTTACGCATTACGTGTCATGCATCACATCACGAACACAACTCCCGCGAACACAAACACCTCATGACCAAGATCAAAGTAGGCATCCTGGGCGCGACCGGCGCCGTGGGCCAGCGCTTCGTGCAGTTGCTGGCCGATCATCCCTGGTTCGAAGTAGCCGCGCTGGGCGCATCCGATCGCTCGGCCGGCGTCCCATACAAGCAACGGCGCTGGGTCTTGCAGCCCGACATGCCGGAAGCCGAGCGCGATATGACGCTGCGCCTGGGCGAGCCGCAGAATTTCGGCGACTGCCAGGTCATCTTCTCGGCTACCCCCAACGACGTGGCTGAGCGGGTCGAGGCCGAGTTCGCTGCAGCCGGCTTCTACGTCTTCACCAATGCCGGTCCGCACCGCATGGACGCCGACGTGCCTCTGATGATCACCGACGTCAACCCGGAGCACGCGGCCTTGATCCGGGTGCAGCAGGCGCAGCGCGGCTGGTCCGGCTTCATCGTGGCCAACTCCAACTGCACCTCTACCAATCTGACCTCTGCCCTCAAGCCGCTGCACGACGCCTTTGGCCTGGAAAAGGTCTTCGTGGTCTCCATGCAGGCCGTGTCAGGCGCAGGCTATCCTGGCGTCTCGACCATGGACATCAGCGACAACGTCATCCCCTACATTGGCAACGAGGAGCCCAAGCTGGAGGAGGAGCCGCTCAAGATGCTGGGCCGCTTCACTGGCGACGGCATCGACTTCGCCGACTTCGCCATCAGCGCGCATTGCAACCGCGTGCCCACGCTGGACGGCCACCTGGAGTGCGTTTCGGTAGCTCTGCGCAACCAAGCAACCCCAGAACAGGCGGCTGAAGTCTTGCGCAGCTACCGCAGCGTGCCCCAGGAGTTGGGTTTGCCCAGCGCCCCCGATCCCTGCATCGTGGTGCGCGATGAGCCGGACCGCCCCCAGGTGCGCCTGGACCGCATGGCTGGCCACGGCATGGCCACGGTGGTCGGCCGCATCCGCCGCGATCCCATCCTGGACCTGAAGTTCGTGCTGCTGGGCCACACCACCGTGCGCGGCGCGGCCGGCGGGTCAGTGTTGAATGCGGAGTTATTGCTGCAGCAGGGATACATCTTTTGACGTAATGCGTACCGAGTAACACGTAACCAGGAATCCCGGGCACGACTCCCACCTTTCCGGGTTACGCATTACTTGTTACGATTGCGCACACTCTTTTCATGATGCAAAACCACGGCACTACCTCCCTCTACGAGATCTTCGCCGACCTGGTCATTCTGCGTAATTTGACGCCGTTCGACCAGCGCTTGGCTGGCCTGGCCGACGCCTGGCAGGACATGGGCCTGCCCAGCCCGCGCATCCCACGCAAGCATGAGCCGGAGTATGCCCGGGCCTCGGTGTGGTTCGTGCGGCAGGCGCGGGCGCTGGATTTGCCCGCCACGCCCGTACGCGAACTGCTCTTCATCGGCGACACGGCCATGGCCGACGGCAACGCCTTCCGCAACCTGGCTCGGGCCGGCGGCTGGCCGGGCTGGTGCTTCATCGGCGCCGAGAAGTTAAGCGCGCCAGCCAGCCTCAACGCCGAACCTCGTAGTTGGATCGAGCTTAAGGATTTCGTCTCGCAATCT
>JAAEKA010000251.1 GCA_014155705.1 Anaerolineae bacterium clx_CAG2
GCGTCGCCGGACACCGGTCCCGCGCTGGGATCCATGGCGGCAGCCAGGTCTGCCAGCACCTGGACCGGTGGTTGATCGGGCCGGGTGTCCAGCGCCAGCGCGGGCGTTAGCGCCTCGCCCAACCCGTCGCATGTCCCCAGGTTGACGGCCGCAGGATTGCGCAGCACCCAGGCCATGGCCTGTTCCCGCTCGCGCTGCACGCGGTCGCTGGCCTCACCACTGGCAGGAACGCTCAAGCCGATGCCGGCCGGCAGACGCAGCAATGGCCGCAGCAAGGCTGGCTCCACCTGGCAGTAGGCGGCCCACTGCGCTCCCTGCCCGCGGTCGATGTAGACCGGAGCGCTGGGGACCAGGGCGACGCTGTCGGCTAGCGGGCCGTCGTCCCCGGTTGCTTCCAGCCAGGCGCTGCTATAGAACTCGCCGCCCTCACGGCAGAAGAGGCCAGGTGGGCACGCCAGCTCACCGGGGCCGTTGCGCTGGATCATGTCGGGCGGCGGCTGGAACTGCCAGGCGATGGGGTCGTCGTTTGCTTCCAGCGTGGCCAACAGCGCTGGATCGGCCAACACAGCTTGCATGAAGTCGCTCCAGATGGGCGCCGCGCCGGTCAGGCCGCTGGTGTTGCGCATGGGCCGGCCGTCGCTGTTGCCCGCCCAGACGCCTGCTACCAGATAGCGGGTGTAGCCCACAGTCCAGTTGTCGCGCCAGTCGCTGGTGGTGCCGGTCTTGACGGCCGCCGGCTGGCTGAGGCGCAGCGGGTTGTTGGCGCCGAAGGCCGGTGCGCGGGCTGCATTGTCGCTCAGGATGTCTGTTACCTGGAATGCCGCCGCCGGTGACACAGCCTGGCGCACGGCGGGTCTGGGCAGAGCGACCGGCTGGCCGTACGCGCCGGCCACGGCCAGGAATGGCGTCGGTTCGACATAAGTACCCGCGTTGGCCAGGGTGGCGAAGGCGGTCGTCAGGTCCAGCAATGTCACCTCGCCGCCGCCCAAAGTCAGGCTCAGGCCGTACCACTCTTCTTCCTGCGTCAGGCTGTGCAACCCCATGGCCTGGGCGCGTTCCAGCATATGGCCCACACCGATGGCATCCAGCAGCTTGACGGCCGGAATGTTGTAACTGTTGGCCAGGGCGGTGCGCGCTGTGACCGGGCCATGGAATTGGCGGTCGTAGTTGGCAGGGGTGTAGACGTTGTCTGCGCTGACGGTGTAGGTTACCGGCACATCCCAGATCACACTGGCCGGACTGAGCAGGTTGTCGTCGAAGGCCGCGGCGTAGAGCATCGGTTTGATCGCGCTGCCCGGCTGGCGCGGGCTGGTGGCTACGTTGACCTGGCCGTCGATGCTGGCGTCGTCGAAGTCGGCGCTGCCCACCATGACCAGGATCTCGCCTGTCCCCGGCCGCAGCGCCACCATGGCTGCATTGCTCAGGTCGAATTGAGGTTGGAATTCGGCCACGCGGGTTGCGATCAGGTCCTGCGCCACGGACTGTAAGGGCAGGTCCAGCGTGGTGGTGATGACCCAGCCGCTGCGCCGGAGCGACTGCTCGCCCAGCAGGGCTTGCGCCTTCTGCGTCACGTGCTGCACGAAGTTGGGCGAGGCCACGGCGCGGCGGTCGGGATCGGGGTTGAGGGTGATCGGTTCGGCGAAGGCTGCGTCGGCCTGGGCCTGACTCAGCTTACCGTGGCGCACCATCAGATCCAACACGATGCGCTGGCGGCTGCGGGCTGCGTCGAAGTTCTTGAGGGGGTCCAGGTTGGCCGGCTGTTGGGGGATGCCAGCCAACAACGTCGCCTCGGCCAGGGTCAGCTCGGCCGCGGGCTTGGCGAAATAGACCTGGCTGGCTGCCTCCGGCCCGTAGGCCAGGTGGCCATAGTTGAGCAGGTTGAGGTACATCTCCAGCAGCTCGTCCTTGCTGAAGAGGGTCGTCAACTCCTGGGCCAGGCCGGCTTCCAGCATCTTGCGGTCCATGTTCTGGCTGTAGCGCGAGTCAGGCCCCAGGAAGAGATTGCGCGCCAGTTGCATGGTGATGGTTGAAGCGCCGCTGACCACGCCACCCTGCTGCGCGTTCTGCAGGGCTGCACCCGCGATGCGCGCCGGATCGACCCCCAGGTTGGCATAGAAAGTGGCATCCTCGACGGCGATGGTCGCGTCGATCAGGTGGTGCGAAAGGGCGTTCAGCGGGATCCATGTACGGCGGCCCTCTTCCCACAGTTCCGCCAGCAGCGCTCCGTGGCGGTCGGTAATGCGCGTCGTCTCGAAGATACGCGGCAGGGGGCCGGGCTGATAGCGCTGGAGGTAGATCTCGACTGCGTCTTTGGCCGACGGCGCGGGCCGTTCGCCCAGTTGCCTGGGGGCCATACAGCCGGCCAGTAGCAGCATCACGGCCAGCAAGCACAGGCCGATCAGGCTGCCTGCACGGCGGCTGCACGTTCGGTTGGTGGAGAGAAGTTTGGCCGCGTTCATGTCACACATGACACGCCCCGGCAGCGGAATTGTTCACCCAACGCCCGTACCACAATCCGCCGGATTGTGCCGGACGCAATCCAGCGGATTGCGCTACAGGCGGGATGTCGGACGCAATCCAGCGGATTGCGGTACGGGCGGAGTATGAATTGCGCCGTTTCCAGACTGTTCGCTGTTCACCGCTCACTGGCCCCGATACCTGCGCACGTTCTCCAGGTGCTCCTCGAACGTCCGGGCGAAGACGTGGCGACCGGTGCCGCCTGGCTCGGCCACGAAGTAGAGGTCGTCGTGCTGCGCCGGGTTGAGCACAGCCTGGATGCTGGCCAGCCGCGGCGCGGCGATGGGGCCGGGGGGCAGGCCGGCGTTGAGATAGGTGTTGTAGGGGCTGATGACCTGGCTGTACTCCTCCAGGAAGACGGGAGTCTTCCACCACTGGCCGCTGTCCAGTTGAAAGCCCATCGCGTACTGCACCGTCGGGTCAGCTTCCAGGCGCATGCCGCGTGCCAGCCGGTTCAGGTAGACTCCGGCGATCAGCGACCGCTCCTCATCCAGCACTGCCTCGCGCTCGACAATACTGGCCACAGTCAGCACGTCGTGCAACTCAAGGTCCGTGGTTCCCTGGGCGATGGCCTCCCAATAGATTGGCATCACCCGCTGCTCGAATTCGTCCAGTTGGCGTTGGAGCAAATCGGCTGCGCTCGCGCCTTCTCGGGGAAGCTGGTAAGAGTCGGGGTAGAGGTAGCCTTCCAGGCTCTGACCGGCCGGCAGGAACTGCAAGAAAGTGTAGCGCTGACGGTCCTCTGCCGCCAATCCGCTCAGATCGACCGCCAGCGCAGCGCGGCGGTATTCGTCGCCGTCAGCCACGTTCAGTTGGTTCAGGTGGTCGGCGGTTTGTTCCAGCCGCCAGCCCGGCCGCACGGCTACAGTCACGCTGGGCGCAACCGAGTTCTGCAAGGCAGCGGCAATCTCTGGGATGGTCATGGCGGCGTTAAGCGTGTACTCCCCCGCCTCCAGCCGGTTTGCCAGGCCGCCTGTGCGCACGTAGGCCTCGAACAGCAGCGCATCGCTGACCAGGCCGGCTGCGTACAGATCCTGGGCGATGGCCTTGGCCGGCGCGCCCTGCGGCACGAGGAACGTGACTGGCTGGGCATCGACGCCGGCCGGCTGGCTCAGCCGCGCCTGGTTGGCTTCCAGGTAGACGCTGAGGGCCGTACCGCTGTCGCAAGCGGTCAGCGACGCGAGGCCAGTGGCCAGGAGGAGGATCAGCAAGATGTGTCGTGGCATAGTTCAACTCAACAGCGTTTTCGTTCGATCGCCCGTCGCCCCACGTTGGGCTCTTCATGCGGACGCTCAGGGGGTCGGGGCTTACAACTCAGGGATTGCACGCGCGGCCGCGGCGCAGGGTTCATTGTTGCGTGATAACTGCCCAGGCGATCGGTCAGAAACCGGGTTTTTCTCGTGTGGAGATGGTTCATGTCTTCGCAACCGTCTTTCATAGCGCCATGACCTTGGTCTGCGAGACAAAAACCCGGTTTCTCATGCCTGCCTGAGCAGTTTTGTTGCGTCTGCATTATAGCCGCCTGCTCGTCGTCTGGGAAGAACGCGTTGCTGTCAATGAGAATGAGCACTTGTCGCTGGCCTGCATCCATGATATGATCGTTGAACAGTCGCAGTCACAATTTCCAAAAGATCGACTTTGCGGTATGATGTGCCTGATCAATGGGTGAAAGCGAGGAGGTAGCATCGCTGCGGCGTGGGCAACGCATTTGCGGGGAACCTTCTCTCACCCCACTCAATGTCGTACAGACGGGATCGTTGGCATGGTGTCATGATTCAGAAACAATACATACGTACACTGCAAACTACTACGTGTCGCCTGACATTTGTCCTGCCGGAGCTGATCTGGGCCGACAGTGTCTATGTGGTGGGCGACTTCAACGGCTGGGATATGACTGCGCTGCCCATGCAGCAAGACGCCCAGGGTCAGTGGAAGGCCACGATCGAGGTGGAAGCCGGCGGCGTCTATCAGTTCCGCTATCTGTGCGATGGCGACTGGCTCAACGACAATCAGGCCGACGCCTATTATGCCAACGACTATGGCGGCCATAACTCGGTAGTCATGACCGACCCCGGGCTGGCAGCCTGACTCTCAGACCCTCGCTGACTGGATCAACTGCCTTGGGCACTCTCAACCCCAACATCCCTGCCCCCGATCTCACCCAGGCCCTCAACGGCGCAGCACGCACCCTGCCTGTCTATGGCCGCCGCATGCTGACGCCAGAGTTGCTGTTGCTGACCTTGCTGCGCAGCCCGGAACTGCCGGGCTATCGTCTGCTGGAGCGTTTCAGCCGCGAGCGGGGCTTCAAGCTGGCCGATGTCGAGCGCGCGGCTGAGGACCAGGTCAAGGCGCGCGAGGGCCGCAGCGCCGACTTCGACTTCGTGGCAGCCGACGGCCGTCATGTTCCTCTGTCGGACGAGATGCTGGTGGTGTTGGACGAGGGCAAGGCCGTGGCCCAGTCAATGGACGAGATCTACGTGGGCACGGTGCATGCGCTGGCTGCTATGTCGCAGCGCGGGGTCAGCACGGCCGGCCTCTTGCAGCGCTATGGTCTGACCCCCACCGTCCTCTCTGGCGTGCTGGCCGACGACGTGCTGGCTCGTCGCATCACCACATCCGACCTGGCCAGTCTGGCCAGGGCCGGCGAGCTGAGCCCGGTCTATTATCGTGAAACGCTATTGCGCGAGCTGCTCAACCTGCTGAGCATGGCCCGCAGCCGCCACGTGATCCTGCTGGGGCCGGCTGGCGTCGGCAAGCGTTCGCTGGTGCAGAGTCTGGCGCTGCTGATGGCCGAGGGCAAGGGGCCAGCCGGACTGGGCAAGCTGGTGCAGGTAGGCGAGAGCGCGCTGCTGGACGACGCGGCTGCGGCTGTGCAGGCCGGGCTGCGCCAGGCTGCCGGCGGTATTCTCTTCCTGCCAAACATTCATCGCTTCTTCGGCGGCGTGGTGCGGGCCGATTTCCCCAAGGCCACGCGCTTCGTGCAGAAAGCGCTGCTGGATAACGGGGTTGTGATCGTCGGCACAGCCGTGGAAAACGACTTCAACGAGCGCCTGGCCGGCGATCCGGCTGTGGCCGAGCACCTGCACCTGGTGCGCGTCCCTGAGCCCGACGAAAAAGAAACTGCCGCCATTTTGGCCGTGCATCAGCCCAAGCTGGAGGCCGACTACAGCATCCAGATCGCTGCCGATGGGTTGCCCGCGGCTGCCCGGCTGGCGCGGCGCTACTTGACGGCCACACCGCTGCCCGCCTCGGCCGTGCAGTTGCTGCATCGGGCCTGCGCCCTCGTGCGCATGGATCAACAAGCCCACCAGGCCTTCCGTCCCTCTGGCAACGGCGATGGACGTCTGGACGCCGAAGATGTTACCCTGGCGCTGAGCCTGATGACCGGAATTCCTGCCAACAACCTGGGCGCGGACGAACGCAGCCGCTACGCCAGCATGGTCGAACATCTGCATCAGCGTATCATTGGCCAGGAGGAGGCCGTGCTGGCGGTCAGCCGGGCGGTTAAGACCGCACGCGTCGGCTTGAAGGACCCCAGCCGGCCCATCGGCTCCTTCCTCTTTCTGGGTCCCACCGGCGTTGGCAAGACTGAGCTGGCCAAGGCGCTGGCCGAGTTCATGTTTGGCTCTGAGGACGCGATGGTCGTGCTGGATATGAGCGAATATCAGCAGGAGCACGCGGTCAGCCGGCTGGTGGGCGCGCCGCCTGGCTACGTGGGCTACGAAGGGGGCGGTCAGCTCACTGAACGGGTGCGCAACAAGCCCTACACTGTGGTGCTCTTCGACGAGGTGGAGAAGGCCCATCCGCGTGTGCTGGACGTGCTCTTGCAGATGATGGAAGAAGGGCGGCTGACCGATGGCCAGGGCCGCGTCGTCTCCTTCGCCGAGACAGTGATCATCCTGACCAGCAATCTGGCGGCTGACATCCTGGAGACCACCGAGCTGGACGAGGGCACGCGC
This sequence comes from Anaerolineae bacterium clx_CAG2, assembly GCA_014155705.1. GTDB lineage: Bacteria > Chloroflexota > Anaerolineae > JAAEKA01 > JAAEKA01 > JAAEKA01. The sequence goes on from JAAEKA010000251.1 coordinate 6,477, forward strand.
GAGCTGGCCATGCTGCGCGTCAAGCAGTTCTTTCGGCCGGAGTTCCTCAACCGCCTGGATGAGATTGTGCTTTTCCTGCCGTTGACCCAGGAGCAATTGGGCCAGATCCTGGGCCTGATGCTCAAGAAAGAAGCGCGGTTGCTGGAGGCGCGCGGCCTGCGGCTGGAGATCAGCGATGCTGCTAAGGCCTGGATGCTGGCCCAGAACGACCATCCGGAATGGGGCGCGCGGCCGTTGCGCCGCATCATTCAGCGCCACCTGCGCGAGCCGTTGGCTGACCGCATGTTGACCGAGGATCCGCCGGCCGGCACGGTGGTCAGCGTGGACGCGGGCGAGACGGGGCTGGTGTTTGCCGTGACGCGCAGGGACTGACAGTCCTGGCCCACCCGACAGCAACGCTTGCGCGTCGAATGATTGCTCCGTACATCACCAGAGCTGTCAGTCCTTTCTCAACCTAGATCGACGACCGATCATGCGAATGAACCCTGGCCAGTTTCATGCTGCTGCAACGGTGCAGCAGACCTTTGCGGCCCTCCGCCACCCCAACTACCGCCTTTGGTTCCTCGGTCAGCTTGTTTCCCTGGCCGGTTCCTGGATGCAAACCACGGCTCAGGGCTTTCTGGTTTTCGAGTTAACCCAATCCCCCGCCTTCCTGGGCTACGTGGGCTTTGCGGCCGGCATTCCCTCCTGGGTGTTCATCCTTTACGGCGGCGTCATCGCTGATCGCGTGCCGCGACGTGCGATGATCATGGTGGCCCAGTCGGTCATGATGGTGCTGGCCTTTGCGTTGGCTGGCCTGGTAGTAACCGGTCTGGTGCAGCCCTGGCATGTGATCGTGCTGGCGCTGCTCAACGGCGTGGCCAACGCCTTCGATGCGCCGGCTCGCCAGGCGTTCGTCGTGGAACTGGTCGAGCGTGATGACCTGACCAACGCCATTGCGCTCAACTCGACCATGTTCAACGCAGCGGCGGTGGTCGGCCCGGCCATCGCCGGTGTGGTCTATGCCCTGCTGGGGCCTGCCTGGTGTTTCACCATCAACGGTTTCTCTTACCTGGCCGTGATCGCTGCGCTGTTGGCCATGCGACTGCCGGCTTTCCTGCCCAAGCCGCGCGTGGGATCGACCAAAGACCAGGTGCGCCTGGGGTTGAGCTACGTCAAGGGCGAGCATGTGACGCGCACCCTGATTCTCAACATGGCCGTGGTCGGCTTGTTCGGCATCAGCCTGGTGACGCTCTTTCCGGCCTGGTCTGTCAATGTGCTGGGGGGCGATGTGCGCACCAACGGCCTGCTGCTGTCCGCCCGTGGACTGGGAGCGATGAGCGGCGCCTTGATGATCGCCTCCCTGGGCCAACGCGCGGCGCGCGGCCGCGTGTGGACCATTGGCAGCTTTGTCTTGCCGGTGGCCATGGCCGCCTTTGCCGCTGCACGCTGGTTACCCCTGTCGTTAGTCCTCTTAGTGTGCCTGGGTTGGGGCTTTATGGTGGTGGCCAACAGCTCCAATGCCCTGGTGCAGACGCGTGTGCCCGACGAGCTGCGCGGCCGGGTGATGAGCATCTTCACCCTGACCTTCTTCGGCGGCATGCCCTTGGGGTCTTTGTTGGCCGGCGCCATGGCCCAACGCATCGGCGAGCCGACCACGGTACTGATCAATGCCAGCGTCGTGCTGCTGGCCTCGACGCTGATCTGGTGGCGATTGCCCTATATCCGCAAGCTGCGCTGAAAGGTGTTCAGTCATGCTAACCCAAGAAAAAGTCACTCAAGCCATCGCCATCCTCAACGAGCTGGGCATCGACGCCTGGCTGACCTTCGTGCGTGAGACCTCAGCAGGGGGCGACCCCGTGTTGCCGCTGATCTATGGACCGCACAGCCTGACCTGGCAGAGCGCGCTGCTGCTGAGCCGCACAGGGGAACGCATCGCCATCGTAGGTCGCTTCGACGCCATTACGGCCGAGCGTCTGGGCGCATACAGCGAGGTTGTCCCTTATGATCAGTCGATCCAGCCGCACGTGCTGGCCGCCCTGGAGCGAATCGATCCGCAGCAGATCGCGCTCAACTACTCGCCCAACGATGTCTACGCCGATGGGCTGGGGCATGGGCTGTACCAGGTGTTGCTGGGCTATCTGGCCGGCGCCCCCTACGCTGGCCGTCTGATTTCGGCTGAGGGGATCATCGGCGCGCTGCGCGGGCGCAAAACGCCAACCGAAGTGGCGCGCATCCGCACAGCCGTGGCCACGACCCTGGAGATCTACCGCCGCGTCTTCGACTTCATGCAGCCAGGCATGACCGAGGCCCAGGTGGGCGCGTTCATGCACGGGGAGATGACTGGGCTGGGTCTTCGAGAGACGGCCTGGGATCGGGAGAGCTGCCCGGCGGTCAACAGCGGACCCGACTCGCCGGTGGGCCACGCCGGGCCGACCGACCTGCGCCTGGAACGGGGCCACATCGTCCATTTCGACTTTGGCATCCGCCAGGACGACTATTGCTCCGACATCCAGCGCGTCGTCTACCTGCTACGACCGGGCGAGATTCGCGCGCCGGGGCCGGTGCAGCGTG
>JAAEKA010000252.1 GCA_014155705.1 Anaerolineae bacterium clx_CAG2
AGCCATCGAGCACCTGGCGCTGGCGGCAGACCAGTTCATTGTCAAGCGCGACCTGGCTCGGGCGGCCCCGTCCGGGGTGCAAGCAAAGACCGGCCAGAGCAGCTTTGAGGGCCGCTCGATCATTGCCGGCTACCCCTGGTTCGGCGACTGGGGGCGCGATACCATGATCAGCCTGCCGGGCCTGACGCTGGTCACTGGCCGAGCAGCCGAGGCGCGCCAGATCCTGCTGACCTTCGCCCGCTTCATGGATCAGGGCATGCTGCCCAACCGCTTTCCCGACGCAGGCGAAGCGCCGGAGTACAACACCATCGATGCCACGTTGTGGTACTTCGAGGCGATCAGGGCCTACCATGCGGCCACGGGCGATGACCGCCTGCTGGCCGAGCTGTACCCGGTGTTGCAGGAGATCGTGGCCTGGCACCGCCGCGGCACGCGCTACAACATCAGGCTGGACGAGGCCGACGGGCTGCTCTATGGCGGCTCGCCGGACGTGCAGCTCACCTGGATGGACGCCAAGCTGGACGACTGGGTGGTGACCCCGCGCATCGGCAAGCCGGTGGAGATCAGCGCGCTGTGGTACAATGGGCTGCGCAGCCTGGCCGGCTTTGCCCGCCGCCTGGGCCGCGCCGCGGATGCGGCGGCCTATGACGCCCTGGCCGATCAAACCCAGGCCGGCTTTCAGCGCTTCTGGAGCGACGAGTTGGGCTACTGCTACGACGTACTGGATGGACCGGACGGCGACGACCCGGCCCTACGCCCCAATCAGCTCTTCGCTGTCTCGCTGGCTCACTGCCCGCTGAACGATGCACAAAGCCGCGCGGGGGGGGACGTCTGCGCCCGCCACTTGCTGACCTCCCACGGCTTGCGCAGCCTGGCGCCCTGGCACCCGGACTACATCGGCCGCTATGGCGGCGATCGCCACAGTCGCGACGCGGCCTATCACCAGGGCGCCACCTGGGGCTGGCTGCTAGGCCCCTTCATCAGCGCCCATTTCAGGGTCTATCGCGACGCGCAAGCAGCGCGCGTCCTGCTGTTCCCCATGCTGCAACACCTGAACAGCCACTGCATCGGTAGCCTGAGCGAGATCTTCGACGGCGACCCGCCGTTCACCCCGCGTGGCTGCATCGCCCAGGCTTGGACAGTGGCCGAGGTGTTGCGGGTGTGGGCAGAGGTGACCTGGTAGATTGATCGCGCGACCAATCTACCAGGCCACCAATCTACTACCCACTGGAGCCCCCCCATGCCCCATGACACCTTCCTGACCACCACCCAGGGCCTGCGCCGCGATCTGCCGCCCATGCGGCTGTTCGAGAAGGCCAAGCGTTTTGGCGTCTGGAATCCCAGCGACATCGATTTCAGCCAGGATCGGCGCGATTGGCTGGGACTGAATGACCAGGAGCAGGACATTCTGTTGCGCCTCACCTCCCTGTTCCAGGCTGGCGAAGAGGCGGTCACAGTAGACTTGCTGACGCTGCTGATGGTTGTTGCCCAGGAAGGCCGGCTGGAGGAGGAGTTATATTTGACCACCTTCCTGTGGGAGGAGGCCAAGCACACCGACTTCTTCAGCCGCTTCTTCAGCGAAGTGACAGGCCGGGCGGCCGGCCACAGCAACTACCACAGCCCCAGCTATCGCATCCTGTTCTACGAGATGTTGCCCGCGATCATGGGCCGGCTGCTGACGGACGCATCGCCGGCGGCGCAGGTGCGCGCTGCGGTGACCTATAACATGGTCGTGGAAGGCGTGCTGGCTGAGACCGGCTACCACGGCTACTTCAGCGTCTTGCAGCGCAACGGCCTGATGCCAGGTCAGGTGCGCGGTATTCAACTGCTCAAGCAGGACGAGTCGCGCCACATCGCCTATGGCATCTACCTCCTCTCGCGATTGATCGCAGTCGATCCCGCGCTGTGGCAGGTGGCCGAGGACACGATGAATGAGCTGCTGCCGCTGGCTATGGACGTCATCGGCGACGCATTCGAACCCTATGACCCTGTGCCCTTTGGCCTGACGCCGGCCGACTTCAGTGATTTCGCCATCAGCCAGTTCCAGAAGCGATTGGAGCGGCTGGAGCGGGCGCGCGGCGCGTCGCTGGAGGAGATCGACCGGGTGACCATGACGGTGATCGAGCGGGATGACGGCTGACCCGCAGCATATGCTCCACAAGGCTCAGCATCGCTGATCTGTTTGACAAAGGCTTCATGGCAGATTATAATTGCCATCACCTTTTGTTTTATTGTCCCGTCGCTGCCTTGTTGCCCCGCCAGAAGTGGTTTGTCTGAAGGGTTAACGGGTAACTTTCCTGGCGATGCTGCCAGGGTGTTACACCGCCAGCCCTTTTTGACGTTACTGCTGCTGGTACGTCGATACCCTATGTTCCTGTTCCGTTCTCTGTAAGGAGGAGAAATCCATGAGACAAGCAAAACTGATGACATTGCTGGCGATCCTGGTGATCGCCGCTCTCGTCGTGACCGCCTGTGGCGGCGCTGGCACCTCTGCTCAGCCCACTACAGCTCCTGTCCAAGAGCCGGCTCCTGCCGAAGAACCGGCTGCTGCGCCGACCGAGGCGCCCGCCGCAGAGCCTGCTCCAGCGGAAATGCTGAGCATTAAGGTCGGCACCAACGCTGAATACCGCCCCTTCGAGTTCGTGGACGAGAATGGGCAGGTCGTCGGCTTCGACATCGACCTGATGGGCGCGATTGCCAAGGCCGGTGGTTTCGAGGCTGAGTTCGTCAACACCCGTTGGGATGGTATCTTCGTGGCGCTGGCCCAGGGTGAATTCGAGGCCGTCATGTCGGCTGCCACCATCACCGATGAGCGCAAGCAAACCGTTGACTTCAGCGATCCCTACTTCCTCTCAGGCCAGGGCCTGAGCGTGAAGGAAGGCAGCGACATCGCCGGCATCGCCGATGTGGACGGCAAGCGCGTGGGCGTGCAGCTCGGCACCACCGGCGACATCTGGGCCAGTGAGAACACCGGCGCCGAGGTGGTCCGTTACGACGAGATCACCCTGGCCATGCAGGCGCTGTCCAACGGCGACATTGACGCCGTGCTGAACGACGCGCCCGTGTCGGCCGACATCATCCTGGCCAACCCGGAGTTGGGCCTGGTGATGCTTCCTGAGATCTACACCTCGGAAGAATATGGCGTTGCCATCAACAAGGCCAAGCATGAGGTGCTGGCGGCCATCAATGCGGGCCTGGCTGCGGTCAAGGCCTCCGGCGAGTACGACGCCATCTACGAGAAGTGGTTCGGCATGGCGCCGCCGGCAGTTGTGGCTGAAGCGCCGGCCGAGGGCGAGGAAGATCCCTGCGCCTACGGCGGCATCATCAAGGACATCGTGGCCGTGGATGATCTGACCGTGCGTTTTGACCTGTGCGTGCCCGATCCGGCCTTCCCGGCCAAGGCGGCCTTCTCGGCCTTCCAGATTCAATCGGCTGAGTACCTGGAGGCAACCGGCGGCGGCGGCGACCTGATCGAGAAACCTGTCGGCACGGGGCCGTACATGATGAAGGAATGGCGCCGTGGCGACCAGCTCATCCTGGAAGCCAACCCGAACTACTGGGGCGAAGCGGCCAAGACCCCGACCGTAGTCTTCCGCTGGAGTTCCGAGGCTGCGCAGCGGCTGTTGGAGTTGCAAGCCGGCAACGTCAGCGGCATCGACAACCCTGGCCCCGATGACTTCGATGTGATCGAAGCCGACGCCAACCTGACACTCTATCCCCGCCCGGGCACCAACGTCTTCTACCTCGGCATGAACAACGCCTTTGCCCCCTTTGATAACGAAAAGGTGCGCCAGGCTTTCGCGATGGCCATCGACCGCAACCGCATCGTGGATAACTTCTACCCGGCCGGCTCGATTGTCGCCACCCAGTTCATGCCGCCCGTCATCTTTGGTTACACGGAGGGACTGGACTGGTACGAGTACAACCCTGAGATGGCCCAGCAGATCCTGACCGAAGAGGGCGTGTACGACGAGAATGGCGTGTTCAAGACCCAGATTTCCTACCGCGATGTCGTGCGCGGCTATCTGCCCGAGCCGGGCGTTGTGGCGCAGGACATCCAGGCTCAACTGGCTGAGATCGGCGTAGAGGCCGAAATCGTCGTGATGGAATCGGGCACCTTCCTGGACGCGGCCGATGACGGCGCGCTGGAGGGCTTCCACCTGCTGGGTTGGGGCGCTGACTATCCTGACGCCACCAACTTCCTGGATTACCACTTCGGCGCCAGCGCCAGCCAGCAATTCGGCAGCAAGTTCGACGACCTGACGGCCATCCTCCAGCAGGCTGCCGCTCTGGCCGACCCGGCCGTGCGCCAGCCGCTCTATGACCAGGCCAACGAGCTGATCAAGCAGCACGTGCCCATGATCCCTGTGGCGCACGGCGGCTCCGCGACGGCCTTCCTGGCCGCCTGCGAGGGCGCCCATGCCAGCCCGTTGGGCAACGAGGCCATGTCCGTGATCGGCTGCGGCGGCGACACCCTGGTCTGGATGCAGAACGCCGAGCCTATCGGCCTCTACTGTGCGGACGAGACTGATGGCGAAAGCCTGCGCGCCTGTGAGCAGGTCGGCGAAGCGCTGCTGGCCTTCGAGGTCGGCGGCACGGACGTGATCCCGTCGCTGGCCGAGACTTGGGAAGCCAACGAGGACCTGACTGAATGGACGTTCAACCTGCGGCCTGGCGTCACGTTCCATGACGGCAGCACGTTGGATGCCAATGATGTGGTGCTCTCCTGGACGGTTCAGTGGGACGCATCTCACCCGCTGCACGTGGGACGCTCAGGCGACTTCACGTACTTCTCTGCCCTATTCGGCGGCTTCAAGAACGCACACACCGAATAGTGTCATGAACGACCGGTCCCCACGCTTTCTTGCCGCCATTCCCGCAGCTTGCTGGCGCTGTCAGCCGTGGACTGACTTAGGCTATGCTTGCTGGCGGCAGCGAAGCGCCGGGGTGCCTTAGGTACGAGGAGATGGGGCACTGCTCATGCAGTGCCCCATCTTAGGTTTTTGGCCAGCCACGCAACCTGCGTGCAACGATCCGAGGCCAGGCAATCATGACCAAATACATCATTCAGCGCCTGCTGGCTGCACTGCCGGTGTTGTTTGGCATCCTGTTCGTCACCTTTGCCCTGGCGCGCCTCCTGCCGGGCGACCCCTGCGTGGCCATGCTGGGCGAGAAGGCCAACGAGGTCACCTGTGCGGCCTTCAACGCCCGCTATGGCCTGGACGAACCGATCGTCAACCAGTTCGTGATCTACATGGGGGATGTGTTGACCGGCGATCTGGGTACGTCGTTCCGCTACGGCCAGCCGGTGACACGCATGGTCTCCGAGCGTCTGGCCGTGACCATCGAGCTGGCCTTCAGCGCCATGATCTTTGCCGTCAGTGTTGGCATGACGTTGGGGATTATCTCGGCCAGACGGCATAACAGCGCGACCGATGTGTTCACCATGATCGGCGCCAACTTTGGGGTGTCCATTCCCGTCTTTGTGCTGGGCCTTTTCCTGGCCTACGTCTTTGCTATCCTACTGAAAGACACCCCCTTTGCCCTGCCGCCTTCGGGCCGCCTGTCAGCCGGCATGGCAGTCACTTCGTTTACTGACAAGTTCAATCTCACCGAGGGTGATCCGTTATACCGGGTGGCGCAGTTCTTTACCAACCTCTACTTCGTCAACGCAATTATCAATCTGGACGGCGAACTGTTCGTGGACAGCGCCAAGCATATGATTCTGCCGGCGATTGCCCTGGGCACCATTCCCATGGCCATCATCGCCCGTATGACCCGCTCCAGCCTGCTGGAGGTGTTGGGCCAGGACTACACCCGCACCGCGCGCGCCAAGGGACTGGGAGAGCGAACGGTATTGCTACGCCATGCGCTGCGCAACGCCATGTTGCCGGTGATTACTATCATTGGTCTGTCGCTGGGCTTTCTGCTCAGCGGCGCCGTACTGACTGAGACCATTTTCGGCTTTTCTGGCATGGGCCGGGCGTTGTACGATGGCATCACCTCGAGCGATTATGCCGTTATCCAGGGCTTCACGCTGGTGGTGGCGGGCATATTTCTGCTCATCAATTTGGTTGTCGATATCCTGTATGGCTTCCTGGATCCCCGCATTCGCCTGTCGTAGGAAGAGTTTATGACGACGCAAGAATCGCCTATCTCTCCTGTCAAGCCCGCTGCCATCGACTTCAGCCCGCGGCGCAAATCGCGCGGCTTCTGGTCGGAAGCGCTGCGCGATCTGTTCACCCGCCGCAGATCGGGCCAGGTCGGCCTGATCATCGTGCTGTCGATGATCGCCGTTGCGCTGCTGGCGCCCACGCTGGCCACACATCCGCCTAATATGGTGCTGATTGGCAAGGAAGAAGGCGTCAAACGCCGCCAATCGCCTTGCATCTATGCGGTCGACAACCTGCCATCTTTGCCGGTTGTCGACTTCTTCCGCTGCGAACCGGGCCAGCCTGAGCATTACTTTGGCACCGACGGCAATGCCCGTGACCTTTACAGCCGGGTGCTGTTCGGGGCACAGGTGTCGCTCAAGGCCGGCATCTACACGGTAACGCTTGCTATCCTCGTCGGCATGGTCCTGGGCGCTGTGGCGGGCTACGTGGGGTCGTTTACAGACAACGCCCTGATGCGTATATTGGACGTGGTGCTGGCCTTCCCATCGCTGATCCTGGCCATCGCCATCAACTCGGCGCTGTTGACCGTAGCTGAAGACAGCATCTTCTCGCGCGGCCTGGGGGTCATGCAGCGCACGCTGGGCTTCGAGGATATCGGCTTGCTGACGGCGCTGATCTCCATTGCTATTGTGTCGATTCCGACCTATGCCCGTCTGGTGCGCTCGCAGGTGTTGTCGCTCAAGGAGCAAGAGTTCGTCACGGCCGCCCGTTCCATTGGCGCCAAAGACAATCGCATTCTCTTCCGCGCCATCCTGCCCAACGCCATGGCGCCGCTGATCGTGGCGGCTACCTTGGGCATTGCCACGGCGATTCTCGACACGGCCGCGCTTTCTTTCCTGGGCCTGGGCGCGCAGCCGCCGACCGCCGAGTGGGGCGCCATGATCGGCGCCGAACGCAACCAGATGTTCACCCCCCCCCACCTGATCATCTTCCCGGCGCTGGCGATTGTGGTGACTGTGCTGGGCTTCAATCTGTTGGGCGACGGCCTGCGCGATTCGCTGGACCCGCGCATGAAGAACCGGTAAAGGTTGTTGGACTGCGCTTGCACGCGCAGTGAACAAGCCGTAACTCGTAACCCGTAACCCGGACGTGTGCGCTGTACCAGGTCTCTTCCGGGTTACGGGTTAGGGATTACGAGTTACGTTTCAAGCATAATGAATCTCCAAGCCAACCATTGGACAAGCCCGCCAGGAGGAAACCATGAGTGTCACCCAAAAAGGATCGCAGGACTCAGCTATCCGCTCGCGCCTGACCTTTGGCGAGCAGATGCGCCACTTCCCGTGGTGGGCGGTGATCATGATCGCTGGGCTTAGCCTGGCCTTTGTGACAATGATAGGCAGCGAGACGTATCAGGAGGCGCTGAACTTCATTATCCGGCCACCCACATCGACGGAGGTTGTCTTTGGCATCGACATCCGCAACGGCTTGATGATGACTCTGTTCACCACCCTGGTGGCCTATATGATCGCGCTGATCTTTGGCCTTTTCCTGGGTGTGATGCGGGTGTCGAAGAATCCGATCCTCTTTCATGCCAGTACGCTGTACGTCGAACTGATGCGCGGTGTGCCGATGCTGGTGCTGGTCATTTGGATCGGCTTCGTGGTGGTGCCTTTCTTGCGCCAGCAAACCGGCGGCAGCTTTCCCATCACCGGCGTGCAAGGCGCGATTCTCGGCCTGGGTTTTGGCTACGCTGCTTATCTGGCCGAGGTCTACCGGTCCGGCATCGAGTCGATCTCGCACGGCCAGATGGAGGCCGCCCGCTCGCTGGGCATGGGTTACTTCCAGTCTATGCGCTACGTGATCCTGCCGCAGGCCATTCGTCGCGTTGTGCCCCCCTTGGCTAATGACCTGGTGGCTCTGCTAAAGGACTCGGCGCTGGTCAGTGTGGTGGCGGTGCCAGAAATCTTGCAGATGGCTCGCCTGTTCGTCTCGCGCACCTTCCGGGCCTTCGAGGGCTACAACTCGGCGGCTTTTGTTTACCTGGTGCTGACCCTGGTGTTCATTATTATCGTCCGTCTGATCGAAAGGAGATGGCGAACCAATGTCTGACCCTATCATTCGCGTCGTCGACCTGCACAAGCATTTTGGCCGAGTCCCGGCTCTGAACGGTGTCAACCTGGAGATCGAGCCGGGCCAGGTGGTGATTGTCATCGGCCCCAGCGGCTCGGGCAAGTCGACCCTGCTGCGGGTTGTCATACAGATCGTTCGGGGTAGTGTCCTCGACGATAAGCCCCTGGTCCATGAAGATGATACGGTTGGCCGCGGCGCGTGCGAAGCCCATCTCGTGGCTCACGCAGACCATGGTCATGCCGGTCTGGGCCAGGTCTTGCATCACGTCCAGCACCTCCTTGATCATCTCAGGGTCCAGCGCGCTGGTGGGCTCGTCGAAGAGCATGATCTTGGGGTTCATGGCCAGGGCGCGGGCGATGGCCACACGCTGCTGCTGGCCGCCGGAGAGCTGGCCGGGATAGGCGTCAGCCTTTTCGGGGATGCCAACCCGCTCCAACAACTGGCGGGCCACCTGCTCGCGCTCCTCTTTATCTCGCTTGCGCACCACGCGTTGAGCCAGGGTGCTGTTCTCCAGCACCGACAGATGAGGGAAGAGGTTGAACTGCTGGAACACCATGCCAATCTCAGTGCGCATACGGTTGATGTTGGTGCTCTTGGCCTCCAGGTCAACGCCCTCGATGAAGATATGGCCGTGGGTCGGCTTCTCCAGGTGGTT
>JAAEKA010000253.1 GCA_014155705.1 Anaerolineae bacterium clx_CAG2
CGGCAATGTCTGGGTCAACGTCCGGACTGGTCGCATCATCTTCCTCGATATGGGCTTGATGGGCCGGTTGGCCCTGGAGGACCGGTTTGCTTTGGGGGAACTCATCTGGGCATTGCGGGACCGCGACGTCCAGTCGGTGACGCGTGTTCTGGTCACCATTTGCAGGCCCGCGAGGGGCTACAACTCCATCGCCCTCCAACGCGACATCGAACGCCTGATGAACCGCAATCTGCTCTTTGCGGACTCGCCCCCCTCTCTCACTTCGATGATGAGTGATATCGTTGCGGTGATCATGCGTTACGGCCTGCAGTTGCGCCAGGAATTCACTCTGGCCATCAAAGCCATCGGTCAAGGGGAGTCGATCATGCGCACTCTGATGGGCGATAAACCGATGGACTATATCCTCGACGTCGCTTACACTCAGATGAAGGGTTTGTTTTTCGAGCAATTCACGTTCGGCAACCTCCTGTCTCATACGGGTACGCCTCTCGTGCGCGAGTTCATGGGGCGTTTGCCGGCGTTGCAGACAGCCACCGAAACGTTTCTCACCGACTTCCAGAGAGGTCAATTGGCATTTCAGGTCAATGTCGACAGCATTGATCAGCGGATGAGTGTTGTGCAAGCAGCTCTTGAGTCGGGCATTCGCCGGGTGGTCATCAGTGTGTTGCTGGTGGGATTGTTACTTGGATCAGCGCTCATTTTGCTTGCTCCGTTCGAAGAAAAGGTCAGCGAATTTGAGGGCCTTGCCATTCGCATCATAGCGGAGGCTGGATTTGTGATTGGAGCCTTGCTCATCACAACCATGTTGCTGTCTACCCTCTGGCAATCCATCCAGAAGCCGATGGACAGTTGATGCCCGAACAATGACAGCGCTTGATTCGGACGCATAGCTCAATGAACCATCGTGTTCAATGCGAGAGCGAGCGGCTGGGTCACAAGACCGGCGGCGAAATCGGCTTGACAGTCTGCCGTTCTTCCCTACAATGGGATCAACCATCCACAGAAGCCAAGGCACCTGGTCTTTTCACTGTCTTTGGGCACTTTCGTGTCCAGTCTTACGGGCGCACATCACCCGACCTTGCTCCGCTGCGCTTCGCAAAGCGGGTGATGCGGGCGTTAGGCCGCCCTTCCAGCATGATTCGGAGCTCAGCATGAAGGCAGCTTGGTACGAAGAGCAGGGACCCGCAACCAGGGTGCTGGTCGTTGGGGAGATGCCTGATCCTCAACCTGACCGAGGCGAGGTGCGTATCCGCATTTTCGCATCTGGTGCCAACCCCGGCGATGTGAAGAAACGCCAGGACACTTTTGGCGTTGGCATGCCTTTTCCAAGGGTGATACCCCACAGCGACGGGGCGGGCACGATCGACATGGTTGGCGAAGGCATCCCGGCGTCGCGCATAGGAGAGCGGGTGTGGTGCTTCGGCGCACAGAGTTACCGGCCGTCGTCACTAACTACTTGTTTCTGACATTTCAATGACCCTAAGGAGATTGATCATGCACATCGGATTACAAATTCCGTCCTTCAAGTATCCCGGCGGCACGGCGGCGATCCGCCCCAAACTGAAAGAAATCGTCACAACCGCAGAGGAAGGAGGGTTCTATAGCCTCTGGGTGATGGATCATTACTATCAAATCAAGGGCTTGTTCGGCGAAGCCTATACCGACCCGATGCTGGAATCCTATACCACGCTCGGTTATTTCGCCGGATTGACTGAAAAAGCCTATCTCGGCGTCCTGGTCACAGGCGTCATTTATCGTCATCCCGCCGTGCTGATGAAGATGGTCAACACGCTCGATGTTCTCTCCGGCGGCCGGTCTTATCTCGGCATTGGCGCGGCATGGTATGAAGATGAAGCGATAGGCCATGGCATCCCCTACCCGTCAACCTCCCAGCGCTTCGAGCACCTGGAGGACAATCTGAAACTGGCGAAGGCGCTCTGGGACAGTGATGAGATCGCCTTTGAGGGCAAGCATTTTACTGCGCCGGCAATCACCAACAACCCCCGTCCGCTCTCAATACCGCATCCACGCATCATGATTGGCGGTACCGGTCCGAAGAAGACTCTGCGCATGGTGGCTCAGTATGCGGATGCCTGCAACATCGGAGAATGGGTCGGCGCAGACAACATGCAGAAAGCCCTTGACGCGCTCAAGGAACATTGTGAGACACTGGGACGCGAGTACGACGCCATCGAGAAAACATCCCTCTGCACCGTGCATCTTTCCGGGGATGACACGGTAGAGAGCACCATCAGTCGTATCAAGCAACTCTCTGCGATGGGCTTCACACACGCGATCTTCAATATGCCGGATGTTTACAAGATGACCCCGCTCACAACCTTTGCCAATGAGATCATCCCGGCAGTAGCTGAACTCTAAAGGCGCTTGGCAATGGTTGCAAAGCTGTTGACATTGCAGAACAAGTGTGCCATAATTGCTGCCAACGTGTCTTACGGCTTGATTTAACCGGATGGAAGGAGATTCTCATGACCCAAGGTAAGAGCACCAGCGCGAGCGATAAGACGTCGCAGGGTTTCACCGCCGAGGAGCGAGCCGCGATGCAGGAGCGCGCCAAAGAGTTGAAGGCGGAGGCGCGCGCGGCCAAGAACCGGGCGGCAGGGGAAAGCGATCTGCTGGCCAAGATCGCCGAGATGCCGGAGTCGGAGCGCGCCATGGCCCTGCGCCTGCATGAGGTCATCACCGAGAGCGCGCCGGATCTCTGGCCGAAGACCTGGTACGGGATGCCCGCCTATGCCAGGGACGGCAAGGTCATCTGCTTCTTCCAGGCGGCCAGCAAGTTCGACGTCCGCTACGCGACATTGGGATTCCAACACGATGCCAATCTCGACGATGGCGCGATGTGGCCGACCTCCTTCGCGCTGAAGGAACTGACCGCCGCCGCTGAAGCCAGGATCGCCGAGTTGGTGAAGAAGGCGGTAAGCTGAGGCTGCTTGGCAGGAGAAAACCATGCAATACGCACGCTTGGGTTCGACAGGGATGCAGGTCTCACGCATCTGCCTCGGCTGCATGGGGTTCGGGGACGCGCAGCGTTGGGTCCACAAGTGGGTGCTCAACGAGGAAGACAGCCGCCCGATCATCAAGAAAGCCCTCGAGCTGGGCATCAACTTCTTCGACACGGCCAACGTCTATTCCATTGGGGCGAGCGAGGAGATCCTCGGCCGCGCGTTGCGGGACTTCGCTCAGCGCGACGAGGTCGTCATCGCTACCAAGCTGCACGGCCGCATGCACGACGGGCCGAACGGCGCCGGGCTGTCGCGCAAGGCGATCCTGAGCGAGATCGACAATAGCCTGAGGCGGCTGGGTACGGAGTACGTCGACCTCTATCAAATCCACCGTTGGGACTATGAAACCCCCATCGAAGAGACGATGGAAGCGCTCAACGATGTGGTGCGGGCCGGCAAGGCGCGCTATATCGGCGCGTCAGCCATGTGGGCCTGGCAATTTCAGCAGGCGCTGCACGTCTCTGACATGCACGGGTGGTCGCGCTTTGTCTCGATGCAGGATCACCTGAACCTGATCTATCGCGAGGAGGAACGGGAGATGCTGCCGCTCTGCCGTGCGGAGCAGATCGGGGTGATTCCCTATAGCCCACTTGCATCGGGAAGATTGACACGCGACGGGTCGTCGGAGAGCACGCTGCGTTCCGAAACCGATCAAATCCAGAAAATGAAATACGATGCATCGGGCGACATGGATCGGCAAGTGGTAGAACGGGTCGCTGAACTTGCTCAGAAGCACGGAGTTGCGCGCACGCATATCGCGCTGGCTTGGCTGTTGCAGAAGGAGCCCGTGACTGCTCCCATCGTCGGCGCAACCAAGATTGCGCATCTGGAAGAAGCCATCGGAGCGCTTTCGGTGAAACTGACCGCAGAAGATGTCGCGTATCTGGAAGAGCCGTATGTGCCGCATCGCGTTATCGGTCATCAGTGATCAGATGACAGCCGTCCAATTCGAATCTCACAGGAGTGAATATGAGAGAACTAATTGTCGCTGAGTTCATCACGCTGGATGGAGTGATCCAGGCGCCAGGCGGCGCGGACGAAGACACCGAAGGCGGTTTTGCGCATGGCGGTTGGACGTGGCCGTATTGGCACGATGACATCGGCTTGCGCTTCTTTCAGGCCATGTCCCAGGCCGACGCGTTTTTGCTGGGCCGCAAGACATGGCAGATCCACGGCAGCGCGTTTGAACCGATGGTGGGCGACCCGTTCGCCGATGCGTTGAACGCCATCCCTAAGTACGTGGTCTCCACCACGCTGCAATCCGCCTCGGCCTGGCGCAATTCTACCCTGATTCGCGACAACGTGATTGAAGCGGTGCGCGAACTGAAGCAGCAGCCCGGCAAGAACATCCTCATGGATGGCAGCAGCGTACTGGCCCAGGCGCTGGCGCAGCACGATCTGATCGACGAATACAGCCTGCACGTCTATCCCATCGTGCTGGGCGGCGGCAAGCGCTTGTATCCGGCAGGAAAGCGCCTCGATCTGACGCTGGTGGAGGTCTCGCCGCTGCCGACCGGCGTCGTGTTCATGCGCTATCGGCGGGCTGCATAGGATGATAGCGAAGGAGAACTCGTCGATGGCAACAATCCGGGCAGGCAACAAGTCAGTGCTCTTGGTGGTCGATGTACAGGTCGGCGTCGTGGCGGAAAGCTGGGACGCTCCGCGCGTGATCGATAACGTGGCGCGCGCGGTGCAGCGTGCGCGGGACGAGCAGGCGCCGGTGATCTGGGTGCAGCACGGGGACGACGACCTGCCCCAGGGCAGCCCGCAGTGGCAGTGGGTTCCGGAGCTTGCGCCCGCCCCTGAGGAACGCCAAATCCACAAGCGCTTCAACTCCGCCTTCGAAGAGACCGATCTGGAGGCAACCCTGGCTGAGCTGGGGGCGACGCGCATCGTGCTGGCCGGCGCCGCGACGAACTGGTGCATCCGCGCCACAGCCTATGGCGCCCTGGACCGCGGCTACGATCTGACGCTGCTCAAGGACGCCCACACCACCGAATCGATGGACTTCGACGACGGCGCGACCATCGCCGCGGCCGATGTCGTGCGCGATCTCAACGTCGCCATGACCTGGCTCTCCTATCCCGGACGGAAGAACGCTGCGACTTCTGTCGATGAGGTGAGCTTCGCCGCCTGAGCGGTGACATTAGAAACCGGGTTTTGTCTCGCAGACCCAGGTCAGTGCGCCCTGAAAGGTGGTGGCGAAGACATGAACCATGCCCGCACGAGACAAACCCGGTTTCTGACCGATGCGATTCTCCAGGGAGCTGACTGTTGACCGACCAAACTAATCCCTCGACTCACGATGACGCCAGCTTCGAGGCCGAGTTCGACGCGCTGCCCAGCGCCAGCGTGGCTCGGTCGCAGACCGACTCCAACGGCAACGATGGCTCGGTCGGAGACCGGCCAGAGCATAGAAGGCTCGGCATGGTAGTGGGCGGCTCGCTCTCCAAAGGGCTGGATGTGCGGCTGGCGCGTGAGGTGAGCACCGAGGAGCAGGCTGTGGGCAGCTATGCCGTGGTGCATGGGCAGAGCAAGCGCTTTTTCAGCATGATCACTGACGTGCAACTGGGCGCGACCAGCGAGGAGATCACGCTCAACCCGCCCGATCTGACCGATGACTTCCTGCGCGAGGTGCATGTGGGCACCAGCACCTTTGGCCTGCTGCACCTCAGCCCGATGTTGGTGCTGGACGCCAGCGGCGAGCCGCGGCCGGTGAAGACCGTGCCCGGCCACTTCAGCCCGGTGCGCGCGGCCAGCCAGGAGGAAGTCAGCGAGGTTTTCGGCCAGGAGGGCTACGACAAAGAGCGCGAGGCGCACTTTTTCCACGTGGGCCAGCCGTTGGATATGGGCGAGGTCAAGGTCACTCTCAGTCTGGAACGGCTGGTGGAGCGCTCGTCGGGCGTCTTCGGCAAGAGCGGCACCGGTAAGACCTTCCTCAGCCGGTTGTTGCTGGCCGGCATCATCCGTGACCGGGTGGCCGTCAACCTGATCTTCGACATGCACAACGAGTATGGCTGGGAGGGCAGCAGCGAGGGAGCCAGCAAGCGGGTCAAGGGGTTGAAGCAGATCTTTCCCGACGGCCGGGTCAAGATCTTCACCCTGGACGACGAGTCCAGCCGGCGCCGCGGCTCCAACCCCGACTACACCGTCACTATCGGCTATGAGCAGGTGGAGCCGGAAGACCTGGAGATGCTGCAAGGCATCCTCAACCTGAGCGAGCCGCAGGTGGGGGCGATCTATGCCCTGCGCCGCCGGCTGGGGCCGAAATGGCTGGTCAACTTCCTGGACGACAACTGGATCGATAGCCAGGGGGAATTTGATCCAGAGAGCGGCAAGTCGGAAAACGGCCTCAAGGCGCTGGCCGACGACATGGGCCAGACCTATCAGACGCTGGCCGCGCTGCGCCGCCGTTTCGAGGTCTTCCACAAGTACGGCTTTCTCCAGGCCAAGGCCCACGACGATTCGGTGGACCGCATTCTGCGCCACCTGGACGCCCAGACCAATATCGTGTTGGAGTTTGGCCGCTACGGCAACATGTTGGACGCCTACATCTTCGTGGCCAACTTCCTGACCCGCCGGCTGCACCAGAAATATGTGGAGAAGAAGGAGCGCGCCTTTGGCAACAAGGACGCCGAGCCGACGCCGCTGGTGATCACCATCGAGGAGGCGCACAAGTTTCTCGATCCGGTCATTGCCAGTCACACGATTTTTGGCACTATCGCGCGTGAACTGCGCAAGTACAACGTCACGCTCTTCATTGTCGACCAGCGGCCCAGCCAGATCGACCCCGAGGTGATGAGCCAGATCGGCACGCGGGTCACCGCGCTGCTGGACGAGGAAAACGACATCCGCGCCGTGCTGATGGGTGTCAGCGGCGCGGCCGGGCTGAAGGAGGTGCTGGCCCGCCTGGAGACGCGCCAGCAGGCGCTGATCCTGGGCCACGCCGTGCCTATGCCGGTGGTGGTGCAGACCCGCAGCTACGACCTGGACTTCTACAAGGCCATGGGCTACGTGGACGAGGCCGAGCTGCCGGCGCGGCTGGCCGAGAATGTGCGCAAGATGCGCGGCGACGCTGGCTTCCAAGGGTTCGATTGAGGGGTTGTGTCAAATCGGGGGACAGATACGCCTATTGTGCGTTGCTAGTTTACGATTTGTTTACGTTCATGGGCTAGAATAGGGGTGGTGAAGTATGTGCACAGTGCGAGCGCGGTCTGTGACGTTACGTCGAGCGCGGCAGGATGACCTGCCGCTGCTTCGCCGTGTCTACGCCAGCACCCGGCAAGAGGAACTGGCTGCTGTCGAATGGAACGACGCGCAGCGGGCATGGTTCCTGGACATGCAGTTCGACCTGCAGGCGCGCACCTTTGCCCAGGCGTACCCCGAGGCGGACTGCCAGGTCGTGGTCTGCGATGGCCAGCCCGTCGGCAGATTGATCGTCGACCGCTGCTCCGGCGCGATCCGTTTGGTGGACATTGCCCTGCTGCCCGAGTATCGCAACGCCGGCATCGGCGCCCGATTGCTTGGGCAGTTGCTGGACGAGGCCACAGACGCCGGCAAGCCAGTCGTTCTGCACGTCGCCAGATCCAACCGGGCCCGCGCGCTGTACCAACGGCTTGGGTTTGTCGTCTCTGCGTGGGACGACGTGTACCTTGAGATGCAGTGGCGCTCCGATGGTGACGCAGATCAGCCCAAGACTTCGGAAGTCGCCGCAGCACTCGAATGGACGTAGTTTCGGGTCAAAGACCAGTTCAACCCTCAGGCGGCGACTTCCGAAGTCTTGGGGTCGCCAACCAACAATTGTCGTTTCCTTTGCAGTTTCAACTTTCAAGGAGATACCTATGCCAGCCACACCGTATATCGGCCAAATCATGGCGTTCGGGGGCAACTTTGCCCCGCAGGGATGGGCGCTGTGCGATGGCAGCCTGCTGCCGATCTCACAATATGAGACCCTGTTTTCCCTGATCGGTACTACCTATGGCGGCGACGGCCAGACCACGTTCGCGCTGCCTGACCTGCGCAGCCGGGCGCCTCTGCACCAGGGCCAGGGGCCGGGCTTGAGTAGCTACAGCCTGGGCCAAAGCGGCGGCGCGGAGGCGGTCACGCTCACCGTGGGCCAGTTGCCGCCGCACAGCCATCCGGTGATGGGCAATTCCGGCCCCGGGACCAGCCCGAATCCATCCGGCGCCGTTTGGGCCGGCAGTCCGGTCAACATCTACACCGCCGGCGCGGCGGCCAACGTGGCCATGAGCGCGACGTCGGTCGCGGCCAGCGGCGGCGGCCAGCCGCACGACAACATGCTGCCGTTCCAGACGCTCAATTTCTGCATCGCGTTCGAGGGCATCTACCCCTCGCCAAGCTAGGAGGCTATCCCATGACCGAACCATTCATCGGCGAGATTCAGGTCTTTCCCTTCGGCTTCGCGCCGCGCGGCTGGGCGCAGTGCAACGGCCAGTTGCTGCCCATCAACCAGAACCAGGCGCTCTTTTCGCTGCTGGGCACCATGTACGGCGGCGATGGACGCATTACCTTCGCCCTGCCTGATCTGCGCGGACGGGTTTCCCTGGGCGTCGGCGCTGGCTATACTCAGGGCGAGAGAGCCGGCGAGGAGATGCACACGTTGAGCGTCTCCGAGCTGCCCACCCACACCCACGGGGCCAACGCCAGCTCTGCGCCGCCTTCCTCCCCCAACCCGTCCGGCGCCGCCTGGGCGAACACGGGCGCAAACAGCTACGCGGCCAGCCCCAACGCGCAGATGGCCGGCAA
>JAAEKA010000254.1 GCA_014155705.1 Anaerolineae bacterium clx_CAG2
CTCGGCGGCCACAAGCTCGGCCTTGCGGGCCAGCACCGTCTCGCGCTGGAGCGCGCCGGAGTGGACGGCCTTGATGGCGATGTCCTCGATCTGCACGAGGTTGAGAGCCGCGGTCAGGCGGCAGCGTGCGGCTGAAGAACAACGGCAATACGCTGGTGCAGGTGGGCAACAACACTCTGGGCTTCTTCGGCGTGCCCCCCGTCACCCGCCCTGCGGCCTACACCATCACCAACGGCGCGGTTGACCGCGCCATCAACTGCGACAGTACCACGATTGGCGAGCTTGCCGACGTGGTCTATACCCTGTGGAGCGACCTCAAGAACCTGGGGTTGCTGCGATGAGAGAGGAACCGAGGATGGACAGAAAACAGATCGAACAAGAGCTTGCTCTGGCGCGCCAGGAGCGCGAGACCTTCATCCGCCAGGCCGAGCGCCAGATCGCCATGCTGGACGGCGCGATCCTCGCGCTGGAACGCGTGCTGAAAGATCAAGCGGTTACGAATGTAACCACAGAGGCTACAGACGTAGCCGCAAGTGAGGAGACCGGATCATGATCGAGAACCTTCTGGCCGGCTTTGTGCTGGGCCTGCTGGCGGCGGCCATCGCGCTGCTGGTCTACTCTCGCCTGACGGATCGAGACGGCGAGATCGAGCTTCCCGACGACCTGCTCTTGCAGATCGGCGAGATCGTCGGCCGGGTGGCGCACAGCGCAGCCCGGCTGGGCACGGCGCTGACGCCGGGGCAGGTGGAGCAGATCGCCGATTGGGTCTTCTTCAGGTTCCCCCCGGTGCGCCAGCTGTTCACCCAGGAGGAGTGGCGCGGGCTGCTGGCGCTGATCCTGCTCTGGCTGACCGATGGCCCGCCCGCGGCCGCTGAGGGCGGAGTGCCAGAAGATGCCACGTGGCAGGAGTTCGAGATGTTCGTGAGTAGGCTGGTGTGACAAGAGCAGGCCCCAGGGTAGTCCTTGGGGCCTGTGTGTTGGAGAAAAGCGGTCTCAGTGCAGGCGTGGCTTGTGGTGCGTTCTTCGGTGCTGCTCCACCAGCCTTCTGGCCTTGGCCGTCCACTCCTGGTAGCGGGTCTGAGAGAGGTCGAACACCCAGCCCCCCTTGTCCCAGTTGAGATGCCCGCAGTCCACGGTGGCGTCCTTGTTGCCCACTTTCATGCTCAGGTGCAGCAGGCCGCCGCCGTCGCGGCCCCCTTCGCGAACCAGCACCTGCGGGCCGCCCGCGGCCTGGCTACCCCACAGCATCACCGTCTCGCCGGAGTACCACTGCGGTTTGCCTTCCACCAGTTGCCTGGCTTGGTCGTAGATCGAGGGGGATGGGGTGGTCATCATGGCTCCTTTCGTCTTCGTCGCGCCGCCCGGGTTGGTGTCTTCAGAATTCCTCGTAGACCCTGGGCAAAACCGTTTCTGAGGCTGTTTTATGGGCTTGAGCGGGCAGAAAACGGCCTTGGGGATTTTTCGTCAGGCGTCGTGGGCGTCTTCGCCATCGCCCAGCTTCACCAGCAACGCGTCGATGGCGCGGGTCTTCACGTCCAGCGCCTGCTGCTCCTCGGCGCGGGCCTCGCCGCGCACGTAGCGGTCGATCAGCCGCTGGGCTTGCAGTTCGAGGGAGTAGACCGAGTAGAGCAGTTGGTCGCGTTCGGGTTTGGTCAGGTTCTGCAACATCACGCCATCCTATCTCACCACCACGCTGCCGCAGATCAAGTAGAGGCGACTGGTGGGGACGCCGGGCAGCGCGGCCGCCACCTCGTCGATGCTCACGGTGTGCGGCTTGCCGTTGTGCTGGCGGCTGACGGTGAAGATGTGCGATCCGGCCACCGTCTGCCACTTGTCGATCACATATCCTTGCGCCTCCAGCGTTGCCATCCCCTGCAGGATGAGCGGGTCATCGGCGCTCTGATTGCTTGCGGTTGCTGACATGGTTTGCTCCTTGTGGTTACAATTCAAACAGCATGGCGGCCAGAGCCGGTTCGGCGGCAGGCAGCGAGCGCGCCTTGCCGGTTCCGTTTCTGCTGGTCGGGGCCGTGGCCCGAAATGCGTCCAGGTCGAACAGCGTCTGCTGCTGGCGCACCGCGTCGGCCAGGGCGTCCACCACCTCCTGCTGGCCGTTGCGCGCCGCTTCTTGCGCTGCGCGGTAGGCGTCGGCGTAGGGCTGGGGCGCGGCTTGCAGGTCGGCATCGGACAGCGCCAGCGCCGACTGGACGTAGGAGCCGTTCAGGCCGTAGATCATCACGTTGCAGCGGGCCATGCGCACGCAGGTCTGGTCGATGTCCATGCCGTAGAACTGCACGAGACCGGACTGGACGATCCAGGCCGGGGTGTTGAACGCGCCGGCCAGGAACATCACTCCCGACCCGCAGCAGGGGTCGAGCACCCGCACCGGCTCGTAGCGGTGCAGGACGTAGGGCAGCATCTTCTCGGTCAACCAGGCGAAGCGGTCGGCGTCGGAGAACTGCTCGTTGTCCAGCAGCAGGCCAGAGAGGGTGGTAGCCGTGAGGATAGCGTTGCAGGGATCGTCCGGGTCGGCCAGCACCGCGCGGCCGGCCGCGTTCAGCCGGTCGATCACGTCCTCCTCGATGCCCCGGTCGGCCATGATGATCTGCCCCATCATGTTGGCGACGGCCCAGGGGGTGAAGAACTGCCCACTGCCCGGCTTGTAGGAGGTCGCCATGTAGACGCCGCCCAGAATATCGTAGCCACTATAGGTCGAGGCGGGCGGTTCGCGCCGCCAGAAGCCATCGGCGGCGTCCAGCGTTATCGCGATGGCCTCGGCGAACCTGTCCCACTGGTCAGGGCGGGGGTAGACGGCGCGCAGCCTTTGGAGCAGCGCCTGGGTGGCGGGCGTGTCCTCGGCCAGGCAGCGCTCTCTGGCTGCGCTGACAACGTGGGCGGGCAGGCTTTCCAGCACCGCCTCGGTCAACTCTAGCCAGTCCTCGAAGACACGGTACATGCCGTTGTGCGACGTGGCCTGCACCCGCTCCAGGGCCTTGAGCACGGCGCGCACCGGGTCGCCCTTGGGGAAGTCAGAGCTTGACTTGCGGTTCATCGTCGCGCCTCCGCTGCCAACGGGTCAGGGCCGGCGTAGGGCTGGCCCTCCTGGTCGAACAGGGCGTAGGTGATGCGGAACTGGCCGGGGCGATGGGTGGGCTTGGCTGTCACCCGAAAGCCGGCCCAGCCCGGCATCTCCCTGTCCAGGTGGTCGGACACCAGCCTGGCCGGGGTGCGGGCGTCACCTTCCAGCAGCACTGTGCCGCGGAAGGTGACGCCGGGCTGGACGGCGTAGTGGTGTTTCAAGGCTTTGTAGACGGTGTAGCGCATGGCGGCCTCCTGGGGTCTCGACTGGCCAGTCCCGGACGCGAAACCAGCGCCCCCGATGTCCGGGAGCGCTGGTTGGCGCGGGTGTGTGGCTGGCTTACCATATTCGCTTGGCCGTGTTCTCCACCGCCATTCGGATGGCTGTGGCGAGGTCGGTGGTGCGTAAGACCTTCTCGGAGAGGGTGCCGAAGTCGGACTTGCCGCGGCCATAGGAGTACTTGGTGCAGAAGGCACCTACGAAGCGGAAGCAGGGCATCTCCTTGCCGCTGTTCCAGTCCAGGTGGGTGTCCTCCTCGATCCTGAACACGATCTCGTGGGGCTTGCCGTTGCGGTCGGCGATGGTGACGTGGTGCATCCCACCGGGGATCTCGCTGACCACGGCGCTGGCGTTGGCGGCCGCCGCGGCAGCCTCCTCGGCCTGCTCCCGCTCCCAGCGGGCCTGCCGCTCGGCCTCCTTGCGGTCGGCTGCGGCCTGCTTCTCGGCCTCCCGTTGCGCCAGGTATGCCTCGTAGGCGGCTGTGATCGTGTCCGGGTCGTCGCCGAACTCGGCCACGTAGGGGTAGCGGCCGCCGCCCCGCTCGTAGTAGCGGGTGGTGTACTTGTTCGGTGTGAAGACCACCTCGTCGGCCTTGCCGTGCTTGGGCTTGGCCTTCACCCACTTGGCGTCGGTGATGCGGGTGACAAGGTAGGGGGCGTAGAGCCGTTGCATATCGCCGTTGCCGTTGTAGGCCGTGACCTCGCACCAGATGGTGCCGCCGACCTTGACCTCATTGCTGACGTGTTGTTGTTGTAGGGCTTTCATGGGAGTGCGTTCCTTTCAGGGGGTGGGGCTAGAAGTAGTCCTCTTCGTCGTCGTCGAAGTCGTCCTCGATGTCTTCCTCGTGGTCACAGAAGACGCACGGGCAGCAATCGGCGTGGGTGGGCATGTTGCAGTCGCAGGCTTCGTGGTTGCAGAACGGCTCGTGGTTTTCGTGATGGTCGTCCCACTCCTCGAAGGTGAAGGGCTTGCCGCAGACATCGCACAGGATGGGTGTCCCGTCGAGGTCTCTGGCGATGCGTCTAGTGTCTGTCATGGATGGTTTCCTTTCGGCTTGTGATCTTACCGGCCTCGGTTCAACAACGCTCGATCCGTCCTGTCCAGGTAGGCGTCGTATGCGCCGTCGTCGTCCGGGTCGTCCTCGAGCTCGTCGGCTTCTTCCCGGTAGCGCTCGATCAGCTTGTCCAGGTTCAGGTCGCGCGAGAGGAAGCCGTGATCTTCGCTCGCCATGATCTTCAGGTGGTCTACCAGATACGCCTTGGCGTTGCCGTCGCCTGCCGTGGCCTGCTCCAGCAGGCCGATGGCCTCAAAGAGCAGGTCTTGGGCTTGCCGGATCAGGTCGATGCGCTCGTCGGTCGAGAGGGTGTTGCGGGTCATGGTGTGGTCTCCTTGTCTTGGGGTTATGATCATAACTGCATGGCGTCAGGGCAGCAGCCTGACCTCACTCAGGCCCTTCAGGCCGGCCAGCCGCTTGGCGGTGCCGATGGCCTGGAGGTAGTTGTCGGTGACGGTCTCGGTCTTGCCGCCGATCTGGAAGGTCCAGCGGCCATAGCCGCTGGGGGCCGCGCCGTGGGAGAGGCGGTATGGCTCGATGTCAATTTCGACCAGATTCAGGGGGGTGATACGGGTGGTCATGGCTGGCTCCGTGTGCGGGTCATTCCTGGGTTCCGTGATCGGCCACAACCTAGATGGCATCTTTCAGGGCCATCGGGGCGTGCAGGCCAAGATCATCTTCGGCTTCCTCCAGGAGCATCTCGAAGTAGAACAGGCGGCGCTGGCCGTAGCGGTCGGCGTCGGACAATGCCCCGTACACCATCTCGCGCGCTTGCTGGCTGCCGGTTCTGCTAACCAAGGCGCAGAAGCACGCCCGGATGACGTGGGCAGTGTCGCTGCTGGGGGCCATGTCGAAGGCCGCTGCGATGGTGTCCACCAGGGCAGTGTCAGGCATCATGGAGGCGAAGGTGCTGGTGTTCATGGGGGGGTCTCCTACCTGACTTCCAGTTCGTGTGGCTCCATGCCGGGCCAGGAGACAGCGTAGCGCAGGGTTCGGGTGGGGTTGAGGGCGCGCACCCGCCGCACGTAGTCTGCGGCCTCCTCGATGCTGTGGAACTGCCGGGTGTCGTCCTTCATCCTGGACAAGCCGCCGCTCTTGGTGATGCGGATCAGGGTCACGTCCTTGCTGCGGGTGTCGTAGGTCTTGGCTTGCTGTCGGCTGCGGCGGGCGGCTGACCAGTCTCGGTAGAACGCTTGGGATACCATGGCGAAGGCTCCTTTCGCAGGTCGGGGGCTAGCGGGCGATGCCGTTGGGGAACTCCCGCTCCCAGGCCGGCAGCATGGCGATGATGTCGTCGTCGGCCAGGGCGATGTGGGGGTTGCGCTCGGCGAAGATGCGAACCGCCTCGTCGAAGTCGGTGTAGCCTTCGTCGTTGCAGGTGGCGATCTCGTAGCCGATCTGGATCACGTCGTATTCGTTGGTGTGGGGCTGAGGTCGGGTGGTGGTCATCGGTGGGTTCCTTTCGTGTTGGTGTGATGCAGTTTACTCATATTTTTATTATTATAACAGGATTATGTATAGAAGTCAATCCCCTTCGGCCCCCAAATCTGACCCCAATTTTTCGCCCGCCCCAGGTCTGCATGATCCGGGGCGGGCGGTCTCTGGCTGGTGCTCAGGAGGCGGGCTTCTTGGCTCCCCGCCTGCGCGGCGGGTGGCAGGTCGGGCAGCAGTCGGCGTGGCAGGGCTGGTCGCACTCGCACATCTGGCGCTTGCAGCCCGGCTCGTGGAGCTCGTGGCGGTCTTCCCACTCCTGCTCGCTGAAGGGCTTGCCGCAGACGGCGCAGTTCTTCATGGCCCGCCCCCTACTGCACATACGGCACGGGCCGCATCCAAAAGCCGCTGGCCGGCTGCGGCATGGTCTTGGGGGCGGCGGGCTTCCTGGCGGGGTGCTCCAACACGTAGGCGCTGGAGCCGTCCTTGGCGACGAACAGCGCGGCGAAGCTGTTGGGCAGGGTCTGGGCCTTGCGGATCGTGGCGACCGTGTCGGGGTGCAGGTCGGGCGCGATCTCGCCAAGCTCCTCCAGCCCCTGGCTGATCGACGTGGCTTCGATCAGGTAGGCGGTGTCCCGCTCCTCTTCCACCACCAGGAACAGCAGGTCGTGTGTGGCCTCCGGGCGGCGCTTGAGGTAGTCAGGGTAGGCGATTGACAGCAGGCGCATCAGCATAGTGTCGTGACGGGTGGACATGGGTTGTTCTCCTTTGGGGTTATGAATGCAATCACATGGGAAGCTCGACCCGGCTGACTTGCTTGAGCAGGCCGTGGCGGGCCAGGATGGCGGCGTCCCAGGGGTTGAGCAGGATCCCTGCCCGCAGGGCCGCGCGGGCGCGCTGCTGGCGGTCGGGGTCGGGGCTACGCAGGTCTTCGAGTGTTCGGATCAGCCCCCGGCCGGTGAGGGTGTCGTCTTCGGGCGCGAGGCCGATCAGGTCGGTCAGGTCGAGCATGGCGGGTGCTCCTGGCGGGGCGTCCCGGCGAGCAGACGCCCCGCCTGTGGTGCGTCTACTCCAGGGCGATGACGCGGGACGGCTTGCCGTCCTTCTCCTCGTAGGTGGCGGTCATGGTCATCTCGTACTCCAGGTCCGGGTCGAGGCTCTCGGCGTCGATGCCGACGCTCGCCAGCACCTCCGGCCACACCCGCACGCCGAACTTGGCGAACTTGCCGCCCGCCAGCTTCCAGTAGGTCTTGCCGCTCTTGGTCTCGCCGACCAGGCGGTCGGTCTGGAAGGTCAGGCGGGTGGGCGCGGCGTCGGCAGGCTTGGGCAGGGCGGCCTTCCCGTTGGTCGCCGGTGCGGGCGCAGGCTGGCGGGTGGGCCGCAGGCCGGCAGCCTTGGCGGGCACCTGGCCCTCCGGCTCCTCCTCCTCGCCCGTAGGCTCGTAGCCGTTCTCGGGCGTGATGGGGCTGTTGGGCTTCTTGCCGTTGCCTCTGGCCCGCTCGGCGGCCAGCCCGTCTTGCGCGTTGCGGCTCAGGCAGGGGACGGCGTGCAGGTCGGTCTTCAGCCACTTGGTGACCTGCCCAAGCTCCAGCAGCAGGCTCTTGGTCAAGTCGGCAGTGGCCCCTTCCCGCATGGTCAGGTTGATCTCCACGCCGTTGACGAGGAAGGACGTGAAGGCCAGCGTGCGGGCCTCGCGGTGCAGCGGGCCTTCGGGGTTGAGGTCGGCGGTGGTCATGGGGGGTGTCTCCTTTCGAGTTACATTTGTAATGGTATGGCAGCTACAACCGGAAACTGCATACGCTCGGCGAAAAAAAGAGAGGCTGTCACAGGCTGCGGCCCGCAGAGCGGCCGTTGGCGCGGTCGAGGACGGGCACGAGGATCTCGGCCTTGCCTGTGCCGTTGCTGCCGTTGACGCGGCTGGCGGGCTGCACGTCCAACTGCGGCGTCACCAGCCGGCCGTAGTCGGTGCGGGCGATGCGGCTCTCCTGGCCCAGCGCGGCCAGCTGGCGGCGGGTCATGGCGCGTAGCTCGCGGATGGTGGCCGACACGTCGGCAAGCTCGCGCTGCTCGGCGGGCTGGTCCACGATCTGGCGCATCCTGGCGATGGCTTGCTCGATGTCGCGGTCGCCGATGAAGTTCAGCCGATCCAACTGCTCCACCAGGTTGCGCACCTGGACGACCGAGCGGCTGTGCAGCTTGCCGTTGCGGTCCAGCGAGCGCTGCACGTCGCTCAGCGCCTCGTAGACCAGGGAGCGCAACTGCCCCGCCACGTCGGCCACGAAGCCGGTGACCAGCTTCTCCTTCTGCTCTCTGGCCTGGCGCAGCACGTCCTCGTTCATGGCGTCGATCATGGCCTGGCGCTTGCGCTCGCCCTCCAGCGCCTCGCGGTCCATGATCGCCTCCACCCGCACCCGGTCGGCCTCGGCCTCGTCGGCGGCGATCATGGAGGGCAGGGGGACGAAGGTAAGCTCGACCTCGAAGGTGAAGGAGCGGCGGATGCTGTCGGGGGTGGGGATCAGGGAGCGGATGCGGGTCATGAACCTGTCCACGTACTGGTCTTCAGGCAGGTAGCGGTAGTCCAGATCAATGCCCGCCTGCAGGCGGTTGGCCCTGCGGTAGGCGAGCCGCGCGGCCTCGGAGAACTTGTCCAGGTGGGGTTCGATCACGCTGGCGTAGTTCTCGGCCAGGTAGTCGGCCCGCTCGAACCAGCGCGCCTTGAGGGCCTCCATCTCGGCCATGAAGGGCTGGTAGGCCGTGGCCGGGATGAAGGTGCCGAAGGAGGTCTCGAAGCCGTACTTGCCGGGGGTTTGGCGGGCCTGGCTCTCGATGCTGACCAGCGCCTTCTCGGTCTCCTTGTCCAAGAGCAGCTTGGACCCCAGCA
>JAAEKA010000255.1 GCA_014155705.1 Anaerolineae bacterium clx_CAG2
CCACGCCCAGCCGCACATATTCGCCGCGATAGTGACGGTTCTGGATGGCATAGTCAACACAAGCCATCACAAATTTGGTCCCATGCCCTTGACCAACTAAATCTGGTCGACGATGCGCGGCGTATCGCCAGCGCTGAAAGTCAGCTTGGCAAACTCCTTTTCGTGCGCGCTCTGTTTGATGGCGCCGGCCAGCTTCCTGGCATAAAAGCGCTTCATTTCTTTGTCGGTACTGTTGGCAATGACGTTGTCCAGGTAATGGGCTTCGTTCCAAACCTGCAAGATGGGCATCCCGGCATAGTCTCTCATCTGCTGGCGATAGCTCTGGGCAGCCAACCAGGCTGCTTCCCGGCAGTCGGCAGGAGCAAACCCGTTGGAACGCCCGGCAATGACGAAGCTGGCGGTCAGCCGTTTGACGTCCCACTCCCAGGGGGCGACCGAGACCTCGTCGAAGTCGTTCAGGTCAAAGATCACCTTGCGCTCGGCGGTGGCAAAGCCGCCGAAGTTCAACAGGTGGCAGTCGCCGCAGGCGACCAGCCTGAGGCCGGCAGCAGGTGTGTGTGCCAGGTCATAGGCCATGATCGCGGCCGCGCCGCGGTAGAAGGTAAATGGGGTCGCCATCATGCGCGCGTAGCGGATGGGGAGCAGCTCCTCCACGCGGCCCTTGCTGCTTTCCACCAGCATCTCGACCGGGTCGGGGCGGCCGGCCGGCGGTTGCCACTCCGCCTGCGCCTGGCGCGGCGTTTTCTCACGCAGCGCTTTGCCCATCGCCTTGCGCTCATCCAACCGCTTGATGTGGGTTTGGGGAGGAATCGGCGCTTTGGTTAACTTCGGTAAACTTTGCTCGGTCATGGTTGGCTCCTGTGCGGTCAGGACGGCGAACTTTTAGACGCCTCACATTTGCCCCGAGGGGAAGCACAGGTAACAAATGCCTGGGTTGAAAAAGGCGATTGGCTCACAATTGCGGCATCAGTTGGCGCTGA
>JAAEKA010000256.1 GCA_014155705.1 Anaerolineae bacterium clx_CAG2
CCACCTTTGTCACCGATGAGGTGAGCAGCCCGATTATCGACGCCTCAGCCAAGACGGCGCGTGTCAAGGGCTCGCTGCGCTTTGTCGTGGACAGCCTGATGAAGGGCGCCCAGCAGCGCGGCCCACAGGGGACTGGCGACCAGGGCGCAACATCGCAAGGAGCGCCTCCACCGCCGTGGGGATACGCCGGCGAGGCTGCCAAAGGCGGGCCGGACGCGGGCGCTCCAGACCCGCAGACACCATAGGAGACCCATCATGAGTGATAAGCAAAGTTCAAGCGCCTTTGTTCGGGGCTTTCTGGCCGGCGCCGCCGCGGCAGCAGTCTACACCCTGCTCAAGGTCCCGCGCTCCGGCCATGAAACCATCGATCAAATCAAGGGTCAAGGCAGCAAGCTCAAGACGCGGGCCGGGGAGAAGGTCGACGGCTTGATGCACCATGCAGAACAGACGCCCACCGGCTGGCAGGATTTTGCTCCGGGAGGACCGCAGTATTGGCAGGCCGATCTGCAGGACACTGGTCAGCGAGCCCAGTCTGCGGCGGAGGACGTGGCCCAGGAGGCCCAGGAGCAGGCAGCGGAGGTGGTTGATACGGCGCAGGCCGAGTTCACCGATGCCGCGCAGACTGTGCAGGCCGGGGTTGACGGCATGGCGGAAACGGTCAAAGACTCGCTATCGTCATAAGTCCACCGTCGCTGTTCGCAGCGGCCACTGGGGTCGCACTGGATGACACAAAAGGCCGGGCAGTCCTTCACAGGATGCCCGGCCTTCTATTCCTGGCGTTGTTGGCGGCTTTGCGGAAGAAGCGTGATCTGGGGCTAACGCTGGACGTCGAAGCCGGCCTGCTCCCAGGAGATCATGCCGCCGTCCATGTTATGGGCGTCGAAGCCGGCCTGGCGCAACAACTGCGTCGCCTGGCCGCTGCGGTTGCCGCTGCGGCAGACCGCGACCACGGTCTTGTCCTTGGGGATCTCGTTCAGCCGGCTGGAGAGTTGGCCCAGCGGGATCAACGTCGCCTCGGGGATGTGGCCAGCGGCATACTCGTAGTCCTCGCGCACGTCGATCAGCACCACGTCGGGGTTGCCGCGCAGGCTGTTAACGGTTTGGGCGTCGATGGTCATGGGCAGGTTCAGGGGGGCCGCGTCACTTTGCCCAGCAGCAACAGGCGCTGCCGCGGCCGGCGCTGTCTCCGGGCTGGCCGGCGATCCAC
>JAAEKA010000257.1 GCA_014155705.1 Anaerolineae bacterium clx_CAG2
CAGCTCGCGCGTCACAAAGACCGGCCGGCCGGCCGCCAGCTCAGCCTCCACGGCCGCCAGTCGCTCATCTTCACGGTCGGCGTCCAGCAGGCGCACATCCGGCCGCAGCCCGCGGTCCATCTGGAGGTAGCGCAACAGGGTGATCTCTCCTTGCAGGCCAATGATGGTGGATTGGGGCGGCAGGTCCTGATCCAGCATCGCCAGACCGCAGTTGAAGGCGTTCCAGGCGTCGCGCCGCTGCGGGGTGAAGGCGGGCGTCTCGCCTACGGCCAACACTTCGACGCAGGTCTGTGGGCGAGTGGCGCTGCCCAACACACGCGCAGTGGTCAGCAGCGGCTGCAGCAACACGGCTGCAGCCAGCAGCATTGACAGAACAATCCACCAGGCGCGTCCAGAGCGCAGCAGGTCGAGACCTTCCAGCCAAGCGGCCAGGCGCTTCAACAGCCAGCTCAGCCCGACTGAGGCCGCCAACAGCCAGACCATGATGGCTGGCAGATAAAAGACATCCACGTCGGCCGTCTTGTAGCCCATGGCGAAGACGATGTTGACGACGAAAACCAGCGCCAGCAGTGTCCAGGCCCGCGGCTGGTGGGGCCAACGCAGCCAGCCCAGCAGGCCCAGCAGCAGCGCGACGAGCCCTGTCTGGCTGCTGAAGAGACGCAGCGGGTAGCTGGCCGGGCGCTCAATGGCCAACGGATTGGCGCTGAGAAACGAGCTATAATCGCTGGCCAGCACGTGGCGTCGAAAACTGTCCCAGGTGGTGATCATCACGCCGTCCAGCGAGGCGATGCTCTGGCCGCGCAGGGGCAGATAGAGGTAAAGCCCCAGCGGCAGCAGAAAGGCCAGGGTCAACATAGCCAGGTCGCGCGGCCGGCGCAGCACGCCTGGATCGCTCCACAACAGATAGACCGCCACGCCCGGAGCAAGCAGCAGCGTGGTACGGTGGTGGGCCAGCGCCAAGCCGAAGACCAGCGCCAACCAGGGGGTGCGCGTTCCCCGATCCGACAGAGTTAGATAGAGAATCAGGGCCACGGCCAGCCCGTGCAGGGTGTAGACCTCGGCGATGGTAGCCTGCGACCACCAAGTGGTACTCAGCGCAAAGACGACGCTCATGAGGGCAGCAGCGAGTCGGTCGCTGCCCAGGCGGCGCGCGACGAGGAACAGCACCCCGATTGCGGCTGCGCCAGCCAGGGCTGAAAGCAGGTTGACCCGGTAGGCCAGATCGCCCACAGGCGCACGGCTGGCCAGCCAGCCCAGCAGGGTGTAGAGCGGGTAGCCGGTAGGGTGGGTGATGCCCAGGCTGGGCAGAACCACCTGAAACTCCAGGCTGTCGTCGAAGACGGTGGCCACCGAGGGGGCCAGGGTGACAACGTACAACGCCAGCGCGGCCAGGCTCAACCCCAGCGCCCACCAGCGGTCGCGGCGCGATCCAGCCTGAGCGATGTCACTGTTGGCGTTCATTAATATCCCCACACCTGCCCGTGGCTGGCGGGGTCCTGCCAGTGGGCAGAGAAGCTAATCGTCAACCGACTAATTCTAAACCGACGACGCATCGCAACATGCTCCAGACATCTGTTCATTGCTTATCGGGCGCTGCCCGCGGTTGCGCATTATAGCGTTATCCAGCGGCGCTGGCAATCTCGCCTGGCGCAGCTTTGGTTGCCGCGCCCGGGCTGTGGTATCATAGGACGTGGTCGACGCTCGACGGCGGCCACAAATCCACTCGGTGACAAAGCCTCAATGGTTGGAAAAATCGTGTTGTACGGCAGTGACTTCTGCCCGATGGTGCCGCCGGTGCGCAACCTGCTGGATCGCGCCCAGGCCGACTACGACTATATCAGCATCTCTCGCAACCGTCCGGCCCGCGAACGGGTGATGGAGATCAACGACGGCAACGCCAGTGTGCCCACGTTGGTCTTCCCCGACAGCAGCACGCTGACTGAGCCGACGCTGGCTGAACTCACCAGCAAGCTGGAGGCCATGGGACATGCCGTCCAGCGTGAGACGTTCGGACAGGCGGTGCTGCTCACCTTTCAGTCTCCCAGGGTCCTGAACTTCGGCGCGATCTTTCTGGCGCTAGGCGTGACCTTCGAGACGCCTTCGCTGACTTTTGCCGGCAGCGTGTTGCTGGCGACGGCTGTGTTAGGCCGACTGGCGCTCCTGCGCCGGCGGCGCTAAGCGTGCTGCTGCGTGTCCGATCTTGACCTGATCTATCCCCTCTATGGTATACTTGTTACCCGACACCGCGTCAGCATGATGGTTGAACGCTCAGGTCACATGCTTGTCGTCGTGAGGAGTCTGGTCCCGTATGAACACAGTTCTTCTATTGATCGCCGGTCTGGTGCTACTGATTGCCGGCGCCGAGATCCTGGTGCGCGGCGCCTCGCGTTTGGCTGCCGCGGCCGGCATTTCCCCCCTGGTAATCGGCTTGACCGTGGTGGCATTCGGCACCAGCTCGCCAGAGCTGGCTGTCAGCGTGCAGTCGGCCTTCGCCGGTCAGGCTGACATCGCTCTGGGCAACGTGGTCGGCAGCAACATCTTCAACATCCTCTTCATTCTGGGCATCTCGGCGGCGATCATTCCGTTGGTTGTGGCTCAGCAGTTGGTACGGCTGGACGTACCCCTGATGATTGGGATCTCCCTGGTAGTCTATCTTTTTGGTCTTAACGGGCAGATCAACCGTCTGGAGGGCGGTCTGCTGTTTGCCGGAATCATTGTCTATATCTTGTTTCTCATCCGCCAAAGCCGCAAAGAAAATCAGCAGATCCAACAGGAATATGCCCAGGAATTTGGCGAAGGCCGGTCCGGCGGAGCCAGACAAGGTATCGTCAATTTGCTGCTGATCGTTGCCGGCCTGGGTTTGTTGATACTGGGCGCACGTTGGTTGGTGGACAGTGCGGTTAGCCTGGCCCAGGCTCTGGGGCTCAGCGAGTTGATCATCGGTTTGACCATTATCGCCGCCGGCACTTCGATGCCTGAGGTGGCGACATCGATCGTCGCCGCTGTGCGCGGCGAACGCGACATCGCCGTCGGCAACGTGGTTGGCAGCAATATCTTCAACTTGCTGGCTGTGCTTGGCTTGACTAGCCTGGTGGCTCCGAATGGCATCCCCGTTGCTGCTCCGGCGCTGGCATTTGATCTGCCAGTCATGATTGCGGTGGCCTTTGCCTGCCTACCCATCTTCTTCACCGGTTTCAGGGTCGCTCGTTGGGAAGGCTGGCTATTCATGGTCTATTACCTGTTGTATGTGCTATACTTAATCCTCGACGCTTCCCAACACGATGCCCTGCCCTTGTTCAGCAACGTCATGCTGCTCTTCGTCGTACCGTTGACGGTGATCACATTGGCTGTGCTGGCGGTGCGTGAGGTGCGCCGTCGCCGCCAGCCGGAAATTGGTGAACCGAATTTTTAGCCCTGCTGCAAGGAGCACAGATAAGGCGTGAGCACTATTTTTCTGCTGATTGCTGGCCTGGCGCTGTTGGTCTTAGGCGCTGAAGCGCTGGTGCGCGGCGCGTCTAAAATCGCCGCTGCTTTTGGCATCTCGCCGCTGGTAATCGGCCTGACCGTGGTGGCCTTCGGCACCAGCGCGCCCGAGCTGGCCGTGGGCGCGCAGGCTGCGCTGGCCGGCAGCGGCGACATCGCTCTGGGCAACGTCATCGGCAGCAACATCTTCAATATCCTGGTGATCATCGGCCTCTCGGCAGTAATCATTCCGCTGGTGGTCCATCAACAGTTGGTGCGCTGGGAGGTGCCCCTGGTGATCGGGCTGTCGATCCTGGTGCTCATCATGGGCATGGACGGCAAGCTCGGCCGCATCGAGGGGGTGCTGCTCTTTCTGGGCCTGATAGCCTATGTTATCTTTCAGATCTGGAAGGGCCGCAGCGAGTCGGAGGAGGTGCAGCAGGAATATGCCCAGGAATACGGCAATGGCCGCGGTAAGTCCATCAGCCAGTGGGCGCTAAACGTGGTCTTACTGGCAGCCGGGCTGGGCATGTTGGTGTTAGGCGCTGACTGGCTGGTGGAGAGCGCCACGACTATCGCGCTCTCGCTGGGCGTCAGTGAGCTGGTGATTGGCTTGACCATCGTCGCGGCCGGCACATCAGCGCCGGAGCTGGCCACCTCCGCTATGGCGGCCGTGCGCGGCGAGCGCGACATCGCCGTGGGCAACGCCATCGGCAGCAACATCTTCAACATCCTCGGTGTGTTGGGGCTGACCGCGGCCCTGGCTCCCAACGGCATCGCCGTGCCGGTTAGCGCGCTGCGCTTCGATATCCCGGTGATGATCGCCGTGGCCGTCGCTGCGCTGCCCATTTTCTTCACCGGCTACACCATCGCCCGTTGGGAGGGAGCGCTCTTTCTGGCGCTGTACGGAGGCTATGTACTCTTCCTCTTCCTGGATGCCGTCGAGCACTGGGGATTGACTCTCTACAGCACGGCGATGCTTGTTTTCGTCATCCCCATCATGGCGTTAACACTGGGAGTGCTCGCCGTTCGGGAGTTACGCCTGCACCGGCAAGGCCGGCTGGCTGCGCCGCCAAGCGCAGATAATTCGCCCGGTTCCTGATCTGACTCATGACATCAGTCGCGCTGCTCTTCCCCCTGT
>JAAEKA010000258.1 GCA_014155705.1 Anaerolineae bacterium clx_CAG2
CGGTGATCTGCGGCCGCAACCAGTCGCTGCGCGCGCGACTGGCCGGGCAGCGCTGGCCAATGCCCACGCGTATCACCGGCTATGTCGATGACATGCCCTGCTGGATGACCGCGGCCGATGTGCTGGTGACAAAGGCAGGGCCGGGGACCATTGCCGAGGCGCTGGCCTGCGGGCTGCCGCTGCTGTTGAGCAGCTTCGTGCCAGGACAAGAGCTAGGCAATGTCAGCTACGTGCAGGAAAACGGCGTGGGGGTGTATCGCAGCGACCCCGTACAAATCGCTGCGCTGGTAAGCGAGTGGATGGAGCCGGGCAACCCAGCCCTGGAGACTATGCGGACGCGGGCGCGAGCCTTGGCGCGTCCTGAAGCCGCGCTGGAGATCGCGCAGGCGCTGAGCCAGTTGATCTGAACTGCGCAAAGGTTCTTGCGCGATAAGTCTCAGCCATGAAACTTCACCACGAATTTTCATGCCGGATAGGCGCCACGGCCAATGAAAATACCGCTGGCCCGGTCGGAGACCGGCCAGAGCGCCAATATTCAGGACAATATTCAGGACAAAAGCAAAGAGAACACAAGACCCCTGCTTCAGTCTCTTTCTTTGCACTCTTTGCGATACGCACGCAGGCCGCTACTTGTCGCCTTCCGGCGGCGCGTTCTTAAGGAATTCGTAGATGTCCCTGACCTCGCCGCTGGCGCCGGTTGCAGGAGACTCATCGACCAGGGTGATGGGGGAGCGTTCGATGCGGGTTGCCTTGGGCGGCGGATCATCCTCGTTCACGTCCATCACACTCGCGCCAGGAGCCAGGGTCGTCTCGGCGGCGGCTGGTTGCGCAGGCAACTCCACGGCCGGTACTGCCTCGCGGCGCGCACGCATGGCCGCGTAGCCCAGTAACCCGGCGCCCAACAGCACCACCAGCACCGGCCACAGCCAGGCGGCCTCGGCCAGGGCGGGGACAGAGTCGGGCGCGTAGGCGGCCAAGGCCACCAGAGCCATCACGCCCAGCGCCGCCGTAGGAACCAAGGCCCAGCCAAAACGCTGTCGATCCCGGGCCAGGGCATAGATCAGGAAGAAGACCAGCCCCATGCCGCCGAAGAGTACTGCGCCCAGCAGCGCTGTGGAGGTATCGGGTCGCGCGCCCAACAAAATGACGACCACCATCACCATCACCGAGCCAAAGGGGATCAGCGCCCACCAGCGCTCCTCCCGGTCGCTGGCATAGATCACGACGAAGGCCAGGGCGATGCCCGACAGCAGCGCCGCTGCCACCCAGGGAGTGGCCACGCCGCGAGTCGAGAGGAAGATCACGGCCGCCACAGCCAGGAGGGTGAAGGCAGGGATCAGCCGCCACCAATCCGAGCGTTTGTTCAGATAGCTGAAGACGAAGGCCAGACCCAGCAGGGCGAAAGAGGCCATCAGGATCAAGGCGACCGTGGTCTGAACAGCGGCCAGGATGCCCAGGTTCCACACCAGAAAGCCAACGCCGATCACCACCAGGATAGCGCCCCAAATGACGCTGTCGCGCGGTTTGCTCATGACACACCTCTGCGAGCTTGCAGCAGCGCGCTGCCGCCCAGGTAGAGGAAGGCCAGCGCCAGCGCAGCCCAGGCCGCTGTCTGCCACCAGATGTCGCTGGTCAGGGCCAGACCGGCGCAGAACAGCAGCAAGCCCGCGCTCCACGCCGCCTGGAAGGAGGGCTTGCCCAGCGCCTGGCGCAGCGTCAGGGGCGGCCTTCTCAGCCTGCGCCGCCAGTCGGCATAGCTGACCGCCGCCAGGGCGATGGCCAGGCCAAGAATCCACAGCCCGTTGCTCCAAACTCCGAACCAATCGATGTTGCTCACTGTACACCTTCCATATTCGACCGAAAGACTTCGGAAGTCGCCGCAGCGCTTGAGAGAGCACAGTCTCGAGCTCAGCGGCGACTTCCGAAGTCTTGGACTGAGTAGTCACCGGCCCTAGCCCAGATAGCCCAGCCCGGCCAGCCGCTCGCGCACGTACTCCTCTTCGTCCTCGCTGAAGCTGACCTCAGCGCCAGCGCCCTCAAAGCCTAGTTCGGCCAACGTGGCAGCGCGCACGGGTCCGGCGGCCGGCCCAACCAGCGCAGCTTGCAGCACATGGCCGTCCATCTCCACGGGAACAGGCTGACCCAGCAAATGTAGCGCCGTTGGGGCCACGTCGATCAAGGCAGCGCCCTGCACCTGACCGCCCGGCCGGATGTCCGGTCCCCAGGCGATAAAGACGCCGTTGGAGCGGTGGCAGCCGGTGATGGTGATCTGGGCCAACTCGCTGCGCGTTAACTGGCGGGCCGCGTCTGCGCCCATGTAGGCGCCGTGGGGCTTGAACACGTCCGCGTATTCGGCCTCCACAAGGAGGTCGGGGAAGCGTTCCAGATAGGGACCGTGGAACAACTCTTCCCGCCGCCATACTTTACGAATTGGGCGGGCGCCGGTCGCGGGGTCGGTCAGCTCCGGCAGCGTCGCGATGATTTGATCGCGCAGCGCCTCGTACTCCTCGCCCGACTGCACGATGCCATGCGGATCGCGGCCGGCCAGGTTGATCCAGATGTTGCCGCGCAACTCCTCGCTGAAGGCGCGGGTCTGGAACCAATCGACGCCTGGAAAGAAGGTCTCGGCGCCCAGCCGCGTGCGCAGGCTGTCGGGCCACCAATGGCGCAGCTTGGTGAGCGTCTGAAAGCCCACCTGATGATAGAGCCAGCGCTTGCCGCGTTGCAGCACACGCGAGGCGACGATGGCCGCCCGCTCGCCCAGGCTGGCCTGGTTGCGGCCGCTGCGAAAATGCAGCAAGCCCTGGCTGGCCAGCCACAGGTTGAGGTGGACGGCCTGCGGCCCCAGCGGCCCTTGGCCGTGGTCCGAGACCACCAACACGTTGACATCAGTCTGGCCCTCCAGACGCTGCAACAGCTCACCGATGCGCTGGTCGCAGCGGCGATAGACCTCGCGCAGGGTATCGCCATAGAGCGCAGCCTTGGCCGGATCGTAGAGGGGATGGCTGGGATCGTGGTACTCCCAGAAGAAATGGGCCACGCCATCGGTGGCGCTCACCACATAGAAGACCATATCCCACGGCCGCGTGTCCATCAAATGCAGGGTGGCGTCGAAGCGCACGTCGGCCTCGCGCAGCAGTTCAGCCCGCGCCAGATCGGGCCGGTCCCGTTGCGTCCACAGCCAGTCGTCGGGCACAATCACGTAAGGGGTAGCGCTCACGGTGTCCAACTCCGCCTTCAGTTCCGGCGGGTAGGTGTAGGCCGCGCTGAGGCCAGGGGTGTCGCGGCCGCTGATCATCACGCCCTGCACCGGTTCCGGCGGGTAGGTCTGCGGCACGTTGACAACAATGACCTGCTTGCCGGCCTGGCTGAGCAAGTTCCACAGCGCGGGCAGCGCGCGGTGGCTGGCGTTCATCAGCCGGAAACCGTAGGTAGCGAAGTCGCGCTCCCAGAAGTCGAACACCCGATGCTTGCCCTGCTGCGTGCCGGTGACCATCGAGGTCCAGGCCTGGGCGGTAAATGGGTGTACCACCGACTCCAGCGGCCCCCAACTGCCTTCGGCCATCAGCCGCTGCAGGTTGGGCAGGTCGCCAGCAGCCACCCAAGGCTGGATCAAATCGAATGTAGCGCCGTCGAGGCCGATGATCACCAGACGGTTAGTAGATGATG
This sequence comes from Anaerolineae bacterium clx_CAG2, assembly GCA_014155705.1. GTDB lineage: Bacteria > Chloroflexota > Anaerolineae > JAAEKA01 > JAAEKA01 > JAAEKA01. The sequence goes on from JAAEKA010000258.1 coordinate 3,670, forward strand.
ACATGATGGCACATGAATGCTAGGTGTTCAAACGTCAGGCCGCACGGTGGTCGGACAGGCGTCTGCGCCGCATCGCAACCGCTGTCCGGTCTGACTGTCAGAACATGACATGGCTGATTTTATCGCAGCCTGATCATGGCCGCGATCGCCTCTTTTTCATCCTCGTTGAAGGTGCGCAGCAGGACCAGGGCAACGAGAAAAACCGCTACCCCAGCCGCGCCCACCACGATAACTTCCAGCAGTGCGCCCCAAGTGTTTACGGGCACACGGCCGGCCTCGCTCAGCCCTGTCCACAGCCGGCTGCCGGCCAGGAAGACTCCACCGGCCAACACGCAGGCCAGGATCACCTTGCCCAGCGATGGGGCCAACTGGCGCCAATGAAAATGGCCGCGCATGGCGACGGTGCCGACGACGAAATAGGCGCCCTCGGCCGCCAGAATGCCATAGACCACGCCCAGCGCCTCGTAGCGGGGGATGCCCCACCAGGCCACCAGAAATCCGATCACCAGACCCAGAGCCAGTCCCAGCGTCTCCAACTTTTGCCGGCCCAGCGCGACCAGCGTCACGCCGTACAACCAGTTGGGGAAGTAGAACGCAATCACCCAGCCCAGCCAGGCCAGCACCAGCGCGGCCGTGGACAGATCGATCGTGTCGCCCAGCAGCAGCATGCCCATCGGGTCGGCCAGAAAGGTGAAAGCCAGGGTGATCAACAGGCTGATGGCGGTAAAAAGCTTGATAGTCTTGGCGAAGGCGGTGTCGAACTCGTCCATGCGGCTGGCGGCGCGGTCACTGAAGACGGGCAGCATGGCCGCAGCAAAGGCGGCCGGAATGATGCGCACTTGCTGCAAGTTATCGTGGTGGGCGTGGCTGGGGTAGCGGTTTTTCTCGTTGCCCTGGTCCTGCTGCGCACCTTCAACGAGGATGAAAAAGAGGCGATCG
>JAAEKA010000259.1 GCA_014155705.1 Anaerolineae bacterium clx_CAG2
GCTACGTCCACCGCCACCTCGACGCCCACACCCGACCCCTACGCCGCATGGACGGTGGAGGGGCTGGCTGCGCGCAGCTACGGCGATGGCGAACTGCAGATCGAGCAGGTGCTGGCTGTCACCAGCGCCTTCACCCGCACACTGATCACCTTTCCCAGCGATGGCTTGACCATCTACGGCTTTATGAATGTGCCGCAGGGCGAGGGGCCGTTCCCGGTGGTGCTGGCGCTGCATGGCTACGTGGATCCGGCGCGCTATACTACGCTGACTTACACCACGGGCTACGCCGACGCGCTGGCCCGAGCCGGCTACCTGGTCATCCACCCCAACTTCCGCAACTGGCCTCCCTCGGACAATGGCCCGGAGGACTACCGTGTCGGTCAGGCCGTCGACGTGCTGCATCTGATCGGGCTGGTGCAAACCATGGGCGGGCAGCCAGGGCCGCTGGCGCAAGCTGACCCGGAGCGCATCGGCGTTTGGGGGCACAGTATGGGCGGCGGTATTGCCCAGCGAGTGATCGCGGTCAGCGACGACGTGGATGCAGCCGTGCTCTACGGCGCGATGAGCGGCGACGAGGCGCTCAATCACCAGCGCATCCTCTGGTTCACCAACGGCGCCAACGGCCTGTGGGATCAAGCGCCGCCCGACGAGGCGCTGCAGCGCATCTCCCCGATCAACTACCTGGATCGGATCACGGCTGCGGTCAGCATTCATCACGGCAGCCTGGACGACCAGGTGCCGTTGGCTTGGTCAGAGGATCTGTGCAGCCGCCTGCAGGCGCTGGAGAAGCCGGTGGAATGCTTCACCTACGCCGGTCAACCGCACACCTTCGTGGGCGAGGGGGACCAGCTTTTTGTGCAGCGGGTCCGCGAATTCTTCGATCGGACCCTGCGCGGGGAGTAGGGATGACAGGGTGACAAGGTGAACGGGTGACGGGGTGATAGGGTTGCGTGTTGCGTTCGGGCACGGTCAGGAGACCGGCCCGAGCATGAAAGGGAGAGCACGGAAACGCAAAGAAACCGGCCTTGCAGCTACATACTGCAAGGCCGGTCACCTTGGCGCCCTGTCACTCTCAGGCTGCCGCCGCCTGTTGCCGCTGTGCAGCGCCTTCTCTAGCCGCGCCGCGTGTGATTTGTGTCACCACCACCAGCATGATTAGCGTCGTGATGAGAGCAGAGGTCAGGCACCACATACAAACCGCATGGATCACGATCAATTCCAGCAGAGTCAGGTAAATGGAGAACAGCACACCGAACACAGACAGTCCCAGCAGGGCCAGCGCGGCCGGCCGGGCCCACTTGCCTGCACCTGATCGCTGCACCAGCCACAGGCCCAGCACCGTTGCAAAGTTGATCAGCCCCAGCACCGCCACCGGGATGCCCGCGATGGTGGCGTACTGGCTGCTCTGCACCACATTGCACTCGCCCACCGGTCCGCATACTGCGGTCACGTGGGTGATCTCGACGTAGGCCATGTAGCCGGCCACGCCCAGACCCAGCACAGCCAGCAGCGGGATCAGCGGAGACGTGATCGCAGCCGTCAACGGCCGGCCCAGTTGGAACAGCCCCTGGCGCGCCGTCCAGATGCGCAACACGGCGTAGAGCAGGGCCAGTAACATGCCGCCGAGCAGCGCCGCAGCCAACCAGCCGCCTTCGGGCATGCCCGTGGGCGCTGCGCCAGCATCGGTAGGCGGCAGCGATTCGGTGGTAATCGCGACGACCTCAGAAGTGGGTGTGGCGTCGGGGATCGGGGTGTTAGTAGCGGCTGACGGCGCGCTTTCGGCCTCGGCCGGCGCAGGCGTCGCCTCTTCGGCCTGCTGACCTGCCGCCAGCGCCTCAGCCAGGCCAGGGATAGCCGGCCAGTCGATGCCGCCGCTGGCCAACCCCTGCTCGACAATGCCAGGAAACTCTTGCGGGATCTGCAAGCTGCCCACCATGAAGCGGTCGCCAACCACGAGGCGAGGCACACCCTGCATCTCGGCCGGCACATTGAACTGCTCGGTCGATGCCTCGTAAAGCGCCGCGCCGCCCGGTTGCGTGATATCGACGCCGATCACCTGCAGGCGCTCGCCATACTGCTCCATCATGGGCAGCAATGTTTCATTGATCACAGTATGGCAGTGAGGGCAGGTGGGTGAGTAGAACAATACTGCCCGCACCACCGGCTCCCCTGCCGTCTGGGCAGCCGCCAGCGGAGCGAAAATAACTATCATGCAGAGCATCACAAGCAAGAGGAGTAATTTTCTCATAGCAACAACCTTTCAAGCCTTGGTCATGGTCACCAACCGTACACCTAGCCGGTGCAACTGGCGAAAACCGGCGCCCTGGCTGACGCCATGCAGCACAGCGTCGATCTCCTCGACCACGGAGCCAGACAGCAAATCTACACCACGGTCGAACAGCAGCGGAGTCAGGGGCGTGCTGGGTCCCAGCAACATCACCTGCGCATCGGGCCGACGCAGCGCCAGGAGGCTGTCGAAGGTGCGGTTGAGCAGCGTCATGCTGGTCAGGGCCACGATATCGGCCTGGGGGATAACCTCGGACGCCGCGCTGGCCGGCAGGTCGCCCGCCCGCGGCTCCAACTCCAGCACCCACAGAGTCTTGACACGCTCGCGCAGCCAGTCCACGAAGGGGAAATGCCCCACCAGCGCCACGGACTTGTCTGCGCCGCGCTCGGCCAGCAATTCCGACGCGTTGACATCCTGCCAGGGGCCGGGCGGATGGGGCAGCAAGGCGTTGATGGCAGCCATGCCCACGGAGACCTCGGCCGGGCTGTCTGAACGGGCCAACTCGCATAGCTCCCGGCTGCCGCATTCGTGCAGATGGCCGGCGTCACGCACCGACGGACCGTCGTGGCCAATGCGCGACAGAGTCGCGGCCAGGCCGCAGCGCCGCGCGCCGTCGACCTCGGCCACAACGGCGGTCCAGGCTGCGCCGATGCGCACATCCAGGATGCGGCTGTGATCGGCAGGCACGGCGGCAAGCAGATCGGCAATGATGGATACTATTACTGTGCTATCTTGCACAAACATAGGGCGCAGTATACCTGTCTCGGGCGGCTTTGTCAATCAGGGACAAATAAGAAAAGGCATCGGTTCAGACCGATGCCCGGCTGGGCCAGCTCCAGTCTGGCCCCGTGTGGTTGTTTTTTCGCAGTCTCTCGCCGCACCGCCGGCGGCTTCGCCTTGATCCAGCCGGATCTACAGAGTTCACGCGATGGCGTTGATCTCGGTTGCCAGATGGAAGTCCTTCTCCGTCAGGCCGCCGGCCGAGTGGGTGGAAAGGGTCAGTGTCACCTTGCGGTACTGGATCAGGATGTCGGGATGATGGTCGGCGCGCTCGGCCAGGTGGCCCACGGCGCTGGCGAAGGCCAGCGCGGCCGGGAAGCTGGGCAGGGTGAAGGTGCGGGTGATCTGGTTGCCTGCCTGCGTCCAGCTCTGCAACGTGGCTAGCTCTTGTTCGATCTCGGTTGGGGTCAGTAGCTTGCTCATAGGGTCTCTCCTGTCTGCATCACGGATTGCCACGGATTGATGGATTTCACGGAGCCGGAAGACGCGCCGCCGCGCGTAGGGCGCTCCGTCATCCGTGTCATCCGGTAATCCGTCTAATCCGTGATTCTGATCTTCTCCTGTCTGCATCACGGATTGCCACGGATTGATGGATTTCACGGAGCCGGAAGGCGCCATCCGTGTCATCCGGTAATCCGTCTAATCCGTGATTCTGATCTTCTCTTGTCTGCATCACGGATTGCCACGGATTAACGGATTTCACGGAGCGGGAAGGCGGCATCCGTGTCATCCGGTAATCCGTCTAATCCGTGATTCTGATCTTCTCCTGTCTGCATCACGGATTGCCACGGATTAACGGATTTCACAGAACCGGAAGGCGCCATCCGTGTCATCCAGTAATCCGTCTAATCCGTGATTCTGACCTTCTGCTTTACTCGAATCTCATCGCATCCGCTGCCGCCATGCGCGTCATGCGATAGGCCGGGTAGATGCCGGCCAGCAGCGCGGCCACCACGGCCACGACCAGCGCCTGGATGAACGGCTCCGGCGCGAGCTGCATCTGCAAGGTCCAGCCAAAGCTGCGCCGGTTGATGATGTAGATCAGGATCAGGGCCAGCGCCAGGCCGGTGGGCATGGCCAGCAGGCCGGCCACCGCGCCCATCAGCCCCGTTTCCAGCGATACCAGACGCCAGAGCTGCCGGCCGGTCAGCCCCACCGCGCGTAGGATGCCCAGCTCGCGCTGCTTGTCCAGCATCAGCGACAGCAGCGCGCTGAGCACGCCGATGAAGGCCACCAGTGTGGCCAGCAATTGTAGCGCTCCGGTGATAGCGAAGGTGCGGTCGAAGATCACCAGCGCCTCGTCGCGCAGCGCCTGGTTGGGCCGCACCTGCAGCGACTGCACCGGGGCCAGAGCATCCTGCAGGTCTCGTGTGATCTGGTCGGGATCGACTCCTGTGGCCAGCCGCAGAGCCAGCGCGGTGGTGGCCGTGTCCTGCCACAGTTCCCGATACAACGGCAGGGCTAACATCACCGTGCCCCGGCTGGAGGCGTAGTCGTAGTAGATGCCGGCCACCGGAAAGGTTCGCTCGCCCAGTTCGGTCAGCAGCGTCACCTGGCCGCCGCGGCGGGGCAGCCCGACCCGGTTGGCGTAAGGCTCGGAGACGATCACCGCGCCGGCCTGCATGGCGGCCCACACCTGCTCCGGCGCGCCGTCGGCCGCCAGGAAGATGCGCTCGTCGCCCAGGCCGGGGTT
>JAAEKA010000026.1 GCA_014155705.1 Anaerolineae bacterium clx_CAG2
CTGAAAGAAACGCTGGCGCTGCCAGGCTTCGGTCATCGGCCCCGGCGGCGGCAGGTCAGGCCGTTCCACCAACAGTTCGGGCAGCAGGCGCGCCGTCTCGCTGCGCCAGATGCCCTCCAGGTCGCGTACTCTGCCTTGCCGCGCTCCCCTACGCAGCCACTCGGCCACCGGCCCATAGGCCACCGCGGAGCCGCCGCTGGCGTAACAGCGCGCCACGGCGCTTGCGATGCCCTGGCGCTGCACCCAGGCCAGCAGCTCCTCAGCCAGGCGCGTTTTGCCTATACCTGCCTCGCCGGAAATCAACACGACCTGCGCCTTGCCAGCCGCAGCCTGGCGCCACGCGCTCAGCAGCGCCGCCCATTGGACCTGCCGGCCGACGAAGGCTGCTCCCACGGCAGGCGGCTCCTGCTGGGCCGGGCTCGCGTCAACCATCAGCACGCGCTGGTAGACCGCCTGAGTTACAGGGCTTGGATCCACCCCCAACTCGTGGCGCAGGATTGTAGAGCAGGTGTGATAGACGCGCAGCGCGCTGGCCCGGTCTCCCAGGGCAAGGTGCAAGTCCATCAACTGGCGGTAAACAGCCTCGTGCAGCGGATCGGCCCGCACCAGGCGCTGGGCGTAGTCCAACGCTTGCCGGTAGCTGCGCCTTTGATCCAGCAGTGCCGCCAGCCGCTCCAGCGCGTCCAGATAGGCCTGGCGCAGCCGCTCGCGCTCCGGCACCAGCCACTCGTCGTACCAGCCAGGCAAGAGGTCGCCACTGTAGAGGCTCACGGCTCTCTCCAAAGCCAGGATTACATCGGCCGGCTGGCCGCGCTGCTCTGCTGCCGCTGCTTGGGCGCAGGCTGCCTCGAAGTCGGCCACGTCCAGGGTGAATGAGCTGTCCTGTCGCCAGCACACCGCGTACGTGCCAACTTCCAGGAAGCGCTCAGCGTCGGGCAAGGCCTGGCGCAGGCGGGTGAGCAGGGTGCGCAGGTTTGTGAGAGCCTGGGCGTCGGAGGTATCCGGCCAGAGGGTGAAGGCGACCTGCTGGCGCGAGCGAGGCGCGCGGCGAT
>JAAEKA010000260.1 GCA_014155705.1 Anaerolineae bacterium clx_CAG2
AGAAGCCGGGCGCGCGCCGGCGCTGTGGGGGCGAGCCAGTCCGTGCTGTGATCACGGCCTCGTGTCAGCGGGCTGAAAGCGTCTAACGGGTTGATCGCCCGTTAGACGCTTTCGATTTCCTCTGCGAGGCAAGCGGCAGTGGGGAGTTCGGGGCGCATCCGGGGGCCTGTGGATTGTCAAAAGAGCGGAAACCGGTACAATTGACCCTGTTATGCGTCGTCTGAAGGGCGCCGCTGCCAAGTCAAGCAGATTCCAGAAAGGAAACAGACCATGACCGTCAAAGCAGATTTTAACCCCCAGGAGTGGGAACAACTCCTTGAAGCGCCGGTCATTGCCGGTATGTATATCTCCATGTCCAGCCCGAGCCTCTTGGGTTCGATCGGCGAGTCCATGTCAATTGCCAAGACCCTTGCGGCCAGCCTGCAACAGGCCGTAGGCAACGAACTGCTGACGGCGCTGCTGGCGGATTTTCAGAACAAGGAGAGCGCCAAACTGGCCAAGCCGCAGTTCGAGAGCAAGGACCCGGTGCAACTGAAGCAGGCGATGACCGACAGGCTGAGCGGCGCCGTCGACTTGCTCAACCAGAAGGCGAGCCCTGAAGAGGCGCAGGGCATCCGGCAGTGGCTCTATCAGGTTGCGCTGAATGCGGCCACGGCAACCAAGGAGGGCGGCTTCCTGAGCATCGGCGCTGTACGCGTCAGCGACGCTGAGAAGGCGGCCCTGGTGGAACTGTCGGGGATATTCGGCGTGGACGCTGTGCTGCCGGTCGAGTAAGGCCGCGTCCGGCCATTGACCACGGCTGGCCCGGCAGGATGTAAAAACTGATTCGGATAGATTTTTCTTGTCATACCCAGGGTCAGAAGTGCATAACAGATTCTAGTACAGACGGGCGAAAGTGAACCAGTGGTATCGTAGAACAATCCGGCGGATTGTTCAGACGCAATCCAGCCCGGACGGTGGCGTTCCTAACGAACCGCAGGTCTATTAATGTCCGTCTGTACGAGTCTGATCGTCGCAACACTGCTTCCAGCGGATGACAGGGGGAGCTGATTTGCAGCGGGGGCAAAGTGCGCTATAATCATTGCAGATGCAAATTTTTGCAGAAGCAATCAGCGGCCACCTGTCTGGCGGTAAAGCGCCGGCCAGCACTCTCTCTGGACACACGCCATGAGCTGCCATGAACACGTCATCGATCAACTGCGCGACGCGGGGGTGCGCCTGACGCCGCAGCGCGCCCTGGTGCTGGACGTTGTCTATCACAGCGAGGGCCACCTGACAGCCGACGAGGTCTATGAGCAGGTGCGCGTTCAGTCGCCCTATGTGGACCTGTCAACGGTCTATCGCAACCTGGTCTTTCTGCGTCAGCAGGGGTTGATCGGCGAACTGCGCCTGGAGGGCCAGCCGGCCCGCTTCGAGGCGGTGCGCTCAGGCATGGAGCATCACCACGCCGTCTGCACCGCTTGCGGCTGCATGGTCGAGGTCGGGCACTGCGACCTGGCCGGCCTGGAAGCGACGCTGCTGAGCAAATACGGTTTTCGGCTGGAGCCGATACACCTGACGCTGTCGGGGCTGTGCCAGCAGTGCGCGGCCTCGGCCTAACACGGATCGGAACTATGTTGACCAGTATCCTTCGTTCGCCACTCGCTGCGCCTCAGCAGTTGCACATTCCCGACGGCTTTCTGTCGGCCCCGGTTGCCATTCTTGCCTGGATCGTGACTATGGCCTTCATTGTGGCGGCGGTGCGGCGCTCCAGCCAGACCTTCGACGAGCGCCTGGTGCCGCTGATGGGGGTGCTGGCGGCCTTCATCTTTGCCGCCCAAGCGTTCAACTTTCCGGTGGCCGGCGGCACGTCAGGCCATTTCCTGGGCGGCGCGCTGGCGGCCATCCTGTTAGGCCCCTGGCCGGCGCTGCTGGTGATGACAGCGGTCATCGGCCTGCAAGGGCTGATCTTTCAGGACGGCGGGCTGCTGGCCATGGGCGCCAACATCTTCGTCATGGGCATCGTCACCGTCTGGACCGGCTATTTCGGCTACCAGGCTTTGCAGCGCGTCAACCGCTATGCAGCCGGTTTCACGGCCGGCTGGCTGAGCGTGGTCCTGGCCGCAGTGGTGACGGCCTTCATGCTGGCGCTGAGCGGCACGGCGTCGCTGGGCGTGGTGCTGACCGCCATGGCCGGCGTCCACATGCTGATCGGCGTCGGCGAGGGGCTGATCACGGCCGCGGCCCTGGCGCTGGTCAAGGCTGCGCTGCCCGGCATGTTCGGCGAGCAAGTCACCGGCCGCAAGTCCGATGCAGGGACGATTATCGCCGGCGGCGTGGTGCTGGCGTTGGTGGTGGGCATCGTGGCCGTCTTCTTCGCCTCGCCCAGCCCCGACGGCCTGGAGCGGGTGGCCGAGGACAAGGGCTTCATCGAGGCGGCGCAGGCCGCCCCCTTCGAGATCATCCCCGACTACGTGGCGCCCGGTATCGCCAACGAGACCTTGGCCGGCGTGCTTGCCGTGGTGTTGGGCACGCTGCTGCTCTTCGCTGTGGGCTATGGCATCGCCCGCGCCCTGCGGCGGCGCAACCACCGCCTGGCCGAGACGCCCGTCGAGGTTGACCAGTAAAACCATCCGCCGGATTGTTCGGACGCAATCCAGCGGATTGCGTTACGGGCCTGCAATCCAGCGGATTGCGTTACGGACGGACGGCGACTTATCTGCCTATGCACATCAACGTTCTGGACCAGTTCAAGAGCGGCGACAGCCCGATCCATCGCCTCGACCCGCGCGTTAAGTTGGTGGGGGCGTTGGCCTTCATCCTGGCGGCTGCGCTGACGCCGGATGGCGCGTGGCTGGCCTTTCTGGCTCTGTTCGTCCTGTGGCTGGCTCTGGTTCTGATGGCGGACGTGCCGCCAGGCCTGTTGCTGCGCAGGGGGCTGGCGGCGCTGCCCTTTGCAGCGGCCGCCGTCACGGTGCTGTTCACCCTGCCCGGCCAGGCGCTGCTGACGGTGCAGGTCCCGCTGTTCGGCTGGCAGTTAACCATCAGCGACGCGGGCCTGGTGCGCTTTGTAACGATCCTGCTGAAAAGCGGGGTGTCGGTGCTGATGGCCACGCTGCTGGCAGCGACTACGACTTTTCCCGACCTGCTGCGAGCCATGCGGGGCATCGGCATCCCGAAAGTTCTGGTCGGCACCATCGCCTTCATGTATCGCTACATTTTCGTGCTGGCCGACGAGGCGCTGACGATGCTGCGGGCGCGCGATGCCCGCTCGGCCGCGGGGCCAGCCGGGCAGAAGGGGGGCGGCACGGTCTTCTGGCGGGCCAGGATCGTCGGCGGCATGGTGGGCAGCCTGTTCGTGCGCTCCCTGGCGCGCAGCGAACGCGTCTACCAGGCCATGGCCAGCCGCGGCTATGCGGGCGAGCTGCGCTGGCTGGACAAGCCCCGCAGCCAGACGATGGATATCGTCTGGCTGGCGGTGCTGGTGCTGGTGCTCCTGCTTATTCAACTTTGGGCACGGTTGATCACCTGACATGACAGCAATCAACGGCACAGAAAACGAACCGGTTCTGCACGTTCACGAGCTGGCCTTTAGCTATCCCGATGGCCGCCCAGCGCTGCGCGGGGTGACCCTGCATGTGGATGCAGGCGAGAAGGTGGCGCTGGTTGGCCCCAACGGCGCGGGGAAGTCCACGCTGATGCTGCACTTCAACGGCATCCTCAAGGGGGGCGCGGGCCGTATCCGCGTCGACGGCATGGATGTGGCCAAGGAGAACCTGGGCGTGATCCGCGCCAAAGTTGGCCTGGTCTTCCAGAATCCGGACGACCAGCTTTTTTCCACCACGGTCTTTGACGACGTGGCCTTTGGCCCGCTGCACATGGGCTTGCCCGAAGTCGAGGTGCGGCGGCGGGTGCAGCGCGCCCTGGATCTGGTGGGCATCGCCGACTTTGCTTCACGCATGCCCCACCACCTCAGCGTGGGCGAGCGCAAGCGGGTGGCCATTGCCACCGTGCTGGCCATGGATCCCAGCATTCTGGTGCTGGACGAACCGACGGCCGGGGTGGACCCGCGCGGCCGGCGCGGCCTGATCACCCTGCTGCGCGAGCTGGACGCCACCATGCTGGTCAGCACCCACGACATGGCGCTGGTAGCTGAGTTGTTCGGGCGCACCATCGTGCTGGACGGCGGCAGGGTGGTGGCCGACGGCCCTACGGGCGAGATCATGGCCGATCAGGCGTTGCTGGAACGGCATGGTTTGGAGGCGCCGTGAGGAAGGGATCGACGCTAAGTTGGCTTCTTTACCGAAAAGAAGCCAACTCTGCATAATGGTTTGCTGGCGCTTCTCGCGTGTGTTACAATCGGTCTCATGGAAATCGAGGCCAAGTTTATCGTGCCAGATCAAGTCACGCTGGAGCGCTTGATGCAGATCGAGCGTTTGGCGGGCTACCTCTTGAGCCCGGCCCGGCTCAAGCGCCTACACGACCAGTACATGGATACAGCGGGCGGACGTTTTCTGCGCGGCGGCTTCGCCTGCCGGGTGCGTGTGGACGGCAGCGGGGAGCGTCTTCTGACGCTGAAATCGTTGACACCGCCCCAGGGACTGATGCACGTGCGCCAGGAATTCGAAGTGCGGCTGAAGCCGCAGGTCAGTCTGGAGATGGTCGATTGGCCCGATTGCGACGCGACGTCACTGGCCCGGCAGCTCAGCGGCGGCCAGCCGCTGGAATTGCTGTTCGAACTGCGGCAGGATCGCTATCAGCGTCTGGCGGCCGCCGGCGAG
>JAAEKA010000261.1 GCA_014155705.1 Anaerolineae bacterium clx_CAG2
GCTGGGCTGCATGCGCCAGGGCCTGGCTGACCGGCTGCGTCAGGCCGGTGAAACGCAGCGCATAGCTGCCTTCCGGGTCCAGCCGCCCCTCGCGCATCCTGCCCATCAGGGTGGACGCGGGTGTAGCGGCAGCCGGTTGCGTCTCGGCTGGCATGGGCGCAGCAGCCGGCTCGGCGGGCAGTGCTGCCGTCTCAGCAGGCGCTGCGCTGCTTGTCTCAACAGGCGCTACAGCGTCAATGCTGGTGTCTTGATCCCGGCGTATCTTAACTATATACTGGAAACGAATCCACCAGCCAGCCAGGCTGGTCAGCAAGATGGTGTCCAGCCTTTCAAGATCATACCTGAGTTTCCGTTGACTGTCACTGGTACGGTCAAGGGTCCGAAGGGTGATGTTACATCGCTTGAACTGCTGCGACAGCCAGATGGCTCTTGGCAAAGCACCGCACCAATACGCGTACCTGATGCTGGTCAGTATACCTGGGAGATTGCTGCTATTGCCCCCGATGGGGCGCAAACGGGAACGGTTGCTATCCGTACAGACTCAGGTGACTTCACGGTTACTCCGGTGGAGCGCTTCAGTTTTCAACTGCTGTCGCCGCAGTCCGGAGATCTGTTGGCTTTGAACTCGGTCGGCCAAGGCCAGGTTGCGGCAGCGCCAGTCGCTGTGGTTGCACAGGTGCTCGATGCGACAGGCGCCCCCATGTCTCCTGATTTGGTCGCCAGTTTGCTTTTTCAGCCAGCAAATTTGTTTACTGCGACCATTCGTTCTGACTTGGGCGACGTTGTCCAGGAAGCGCCGATGATCTATAACTCGGCGAAGAACGTTTTTGAGGCGTCTCTCCGGCAACAAAACGACTTGTCGCAAGGAATGCTTGATCCGGCCGGTGGATACTCGGTTGTAGCTGGTCTCAATCCCAAGGGATATCAGCGCCTTAAATATCGGGCCGATAGCACAAGTCAGCGTACAACCCTTGAGCGTTTTGCTGTGTTGCCAGTCACGGTGGAGGCTGTGCCTAAGGAGGTCATCAATTCGACTTTCCAGGGCGCTGTGGGCTGCATTGGCGCAGATCCGCTGACGTTTGACGTTCAGTTGCAATTCAAGAATGCACTCACCGGCGAGGTTCTGAGACCTGATGCAATTGCGGCAGATCCCGGTACATTAGCAACTATGCGTTTGCTCGAAGCTGGCACTGAACGCGAGGTGCAGGTAGGTACTGTTGAACCCTACATGGCCGACCAAGGGCAGGTTTTGCGTGCTGTGTTTGGAGGCGATGACCACAAGCCTGGTACCTTCACAGTGCGAGCGATCCTCAACCCGGCTGCTCTCAATTCGCAATACGAATTGCTCAGCGAGGATGATCTGGTGGTGCCTGTGCAGCGCTCACTCTCCCTGCCCGACAATCCTGCGACCTGCCGTACTGGCAGCGGTGTGCTCCTGGCTTTGTTAGTTGGACTGGTGGCGTTCATGTTGTTCAACTGGTTCCGGCGACCTGTCGGCATGCTAAGCTTGATCGATCCTGAGACGTCTATGGCGCTCAGGGATTACGCTCTGGGCAAAAGCGCGTCGCTGTTCTTCAAGCGCAAGCAGAAGTTGTCTGGCAGCGGCCTGGAGAGTTTCAACGTCAAGCGGATTGTTGTTGCTAAGGCCAAACCCGAAGCGGCGCATCGAGCTGTTGAGATGGAGGTGTTCGACCAGGAAGGTACATCTCTGGGAGCTACCACGATCGAAAGTGGTTCCGATACTTTAGTTACCTACGAAATCAGTGCTCGTTACGAGTAGAGCACAACTATTCATTCAGTATCGCACTGGATTCTTGGAAGACCACAGGAGGGCCTCCATGACAAGACACGCTTTGGTCATCGGGTTGGGCGGCACGGGCGCTTGGGTGCTGACCTATCTGAAGAAGGATTTGATCGAATCCAACGGCGGCGTCATGCCCGAGAACGTCAAGTTGTTGGCGTTCGATACGGTTACCATGGCCGGCGCCAGCGTCACCTCAGTTCAACAGAGTCAGGAGGAGAAAGACATCAAGGTCGGCTCTGTGCGCTTGAAGCCTTTGGATGAATACATTCATCTGGGTGGCGACACCTACGACATCGGTGAAACAATATCCAATGGGCGAAGAACGGGCACTCAGGCGCTGCCGCATATCGACAGTTGGTTCGAGGCCGACCATTGGCTTACATCGCTGCCACGGGCTTCCTGGTCTCTGGCCGCTGGCGCCGGGCAGTTGCGTCAGTTTGGCCGCTTGGGTCTGTTCACCGATCTGCGGGCGCGCAACAAGTCAGCTATATGGAGCCGCATCGACGTAGCTGTGGCCAACCTTGCACGCCAGTTCAAGGGCAAGGAGCGGCTGGAGATCATCATCGTTGGGTCGTTTGCCGGCGGTACAGGATCGGGTATGTTCATTGATGTGGCGCTGTTGGCCAGGCACCGAGCAAGCAGCGTTCCCAATCTGGTGCGCGGTTATTTCGCCCTGCCACGCGTGTTCGACCAGGATCCGGACAACGACATGCTGGCGCGCAGCTTCGCGGCCTGGCGTGAGCTCAATCGTTTCATGGTCATCAGCAAGGACTTTGCGTTGCCGGGCATGATCTACAACTCGGCCGATACGCAGCTTCAGCTCAAAGAGATCAGAAGCCGAGCCTTCGACGCCTGCTATCTGGTTGATGGTGTCCGGGCCGAGGTGCGCGTCGCCGACGAGGCAGAATTCGGCGTCCACCCAGCTATCGCCGACGCCATTAGCGCACTGCTGGACGACAAAGCTGGGACAGCCTACACAGAATGGGTTGTGACCAACCTGTCGCCGGAGTATGCGGCGCGACCTGGCGTTCCACTTTATAGCACGGTGGGTACCCATAGCTACAAGGTGCCGGTCTACTACGACCAGGAGATATTTGCTCATCGACTGTCGCTGGGGTTGCTGGATAAGCTCCTGTCTCCGGTGCGTGACGACCCACAGAATCCGTCGAGAATCACGCGAGTTTCACCGACCGATCCCACGAATCCTGGACGCATCGGCAGAGATGACGCCCATGATTTGTTGGCTAAAGACCAAGCCTACCTGAACGCCAGTGAGAAACCGACACAGTTTACTGCGCGCATCGTCAAAGTGCTCAACGATTACAGCGCTACGCTGGTAGGCATGCTGGCGCAGGGATCAATGAAGGGCGGCTATTCCTGGCTGGGCGACTTCACTAATCTTGGAACACGTGATGATATCAAGAAGTTGGTGATCGAGATTCAGCAAGAGGCGGCGCTGGCTGTTCCTACGTCCTTTAAGACCAGCAAGGACCTCAAGGAAGCACCCAAGGACGGCGTACGCCGCTTTGAGCGCGATATTCCGCTCTGGTATAAGGATCACTTTGGCGGCATTGATGCCAGCGGTCATGAGTATGGCGGCAAGTTCGGTAAGTCGCTTGATCAGTGCAGCCAGATCCAGGTCGATATCTTCCGCCGCCAGGTTCGTCTCTGGTTGCTCGATACCCTGATGGGCCGTGACGTACAGAATGCCCTGGAGTCCAAGAGTGGCAAGATCGGCTATGCCTATGATCTGCTCGACGGCGCTGTAGACAATCTTCAGCGCTTTCTCAATGTCATGGACGAAGTTGAAGAGAAGCGGCGCGGCGACATTCAGCCGCGATTGAAGGCTGAGGCGCTGCGTGATGCAAAACAGCGCGAGATGATCAAGAACTGCGACAAGAAGATCTTACTCTGGAACGCTCCTGCCGCTTACAACACCCAGACGGACTTCTTGCGTGGTTGGGATGCTGTAGTTAGCGCACGCAAAGACGAGTTGCTTCAGAAAGCGGTAGTCAGAACTGCGCGCCAGATGCAGACCTATGCCATCGATGTCAGGGATGAGGTAGGACGGTGGATCCAGTTGCTGGCGACCGGCGATCCGGCCACTGACATCACCGGGATCACCCGCTCACTGGAGAAGAATTTGGCCGGTGTACAAGCTACAGCGGAGAAAGATGCCGCCTTGCAGGCCGTACAGACTACGATCCCCGGACAGGAATACCCCGAGGACAGGGCAGAGCTGGATCGCCTGATGCGCGCTGTCAGTTGGAGCATCGACGATGCAGCCGACTCATTCTCGCTGGCGCTTGCGTTTACCCCCAAGGATGAAGCGCAGACGGTCTTCGAACGACCTACCGGACGGGAACGTCCTGAAGTGCGCGGCCATCTGACACAGCGCAACCTGGAGACGATGTTGGGCTACGCCCGCAAGCGCTTCAGCGAAATGCCCAGCGACGTCCGGGTTGCCGATCGCCTGGCTGAGGAATTCGCTGGCAATGCCGCCGCCTTTGCCCAGGATCTGGGCGACAAATCTCACCCGCTCTTTGAGGCGCAGCCAGCCGAGCAGGGCGGGCCTGCCAAGTGGGCGCAGCTCATTCGTTTGATGGATCCTGGTGACACGGCCTTTGGGCCAGCCACGCGCAAATTCGTAGACGACGTGCAGACAGAGTTGCGCACCAAGGCCGGAGTCGACCCTGTAAATCGCGACCAGGACAAGCTCGTCCAAGTGGTGGGCAGCGCCGACACTCACAAGTGTACGGTCGTCTACACAGAAGACCTGTATGAAGTGCGTCTGTTCAAAGCCTGGAAGGAT
>JAAEKA010000262.1 GCA_014155705.1 Anaerolineae bacterium clx_CAG2
GGCGCGCTGGTGCGTCATATGCCCGTGGGGCTGGTACGGCCTGTCATGGGGCGTTTCATCGCCGGCGGCCGCGGCAGCAAGCCGCCCTCGCTGGTCTACGATCTGCAGCCCCAGCCGCGCGGCCGCTCCGAGGTGGCCTGGCTCAACGGGGCCGTCGCAGCGAAGGCGCGTGAACTGGATCTGCCCGCGCCGGTCAATGGCACCTTGACGCGCGTCTTGCTGGATCTGGTGGAAGGTCGCGCCCGAGTCGACGAGTGGAAAGGCCAGCCGGATCGCTTGCTGGCGGCGGTGGAAGAAGCCAGAGGTGCTTGGGGGAGTTTGTAGGAATTTGTGTCTCGCCAGCCATGAGTTGACGCAACACCAGAAAAAAGACAGGTGGGAGAGAGTCGCCGCGACTCTCTCCCACCTGTCAGATCGATCTGGAATCGATCGGATCACTCATTGCGCCAGGTTCCCTCAGCTCTTCTGAGTTCCCTCGGCTCAGCGCTTACAGAATCTCCAACTCCTTCAGCTTGCTCTCCGGCACCACACCGTCGACCCAGCCGCGCTCGGCGTAGTACTCGGCCAGCATCAGGTCGATCTCGCTCAGGCTGCCTTCGGATCCCTGGCCGTCGGCCGGCAGGGTGGAGAAGCGCTTGGGCAGGTAGTCGCTGCCCTCGCGGAAGCCGTTCAGGTTGTTGTAGTAGCGCTCCAGGTTCCAGACGCGTTCGCCAGCCTTGAGCAGATCGGCCGCAGTCATCGGCATCCCGGTGAAGGTGCTGTACTGCTCGGCGAAGTTGTCCAGGCTCTCGGCGAAGGTGCTGAACTTGCACACGTCCAGGCAGTCGGTCATGGTGTGGACATTCTGGAAGATCACCGTCAGCTTGCCCTTGCCTTCCCAGGCCAAACGGTCGACCACCTCGGCCGGCCCCAACACGTTGCCCACAATCTCGGCGGCGGGGGTGTAGGCGCGCAGGTGGCAGGCGCCGCGGTTGCTGGTGGCGTAGCCGATGCCCATGCCTTTGATGCCGCGCGGGTCATAGGCCGGGATCGCCTGGCCCTTGACGCTCATGGCGATATCGGGGTCGCCAAAGAGGACGGCGCCGCCGTAGGCGCCCTCGCCCAGCTTCCAGGCCACGTCGTCCTTGCGATAGGCGATGCGCTCGATCAGGGCAGCCATGCCGTCCGCGTCGCCCCAGTTCAAGCCGTTGCCGTTGAGATAGCCCTTGTCCGTGGCCTCCATGCACATGGAGAGCACATTGCCCATCTCGATGCTGTCCATGCCAAAGCGATTGCACTGGTTGATCATGAAGGCGATGGACTCGCCGTCACCGTTGAGGCAGTTGGCGCCCAGCGCCCAGGCCGGTTCATACTCGTAGCTCTCGCCCTTGACCTTCCACTTGCCCTCTTTGACCTCGTACTCTTTCTTGCAAGCCACCGGGCAGGCATGGCAGGTCGGGTCGTTGATCAGGATGTTCTCCTTGACCCACTCGCCCGAAGTGTTCTCGGCGTGGACAAAAGAAGTGCTCTGCGAGTTCTTGGCCGGCAGCGCGCCCACCGTGTTGACGATGTTCATCAGCACATTGGTGCCGTAGACGCTCAGGCCGCCCTTGCGCGGGGCCGTCACCACGGCCTCGTTCATGATCGCAGCCAGCGCCTTCTTGTCGGCGTCCTTGAAGGCGACGCGGTCGGCTGGCTTGGGCTGTTGCTTCTTGTCGCCCTTGATGACGATGGCCTTCAGGTTCTTGGAACCAGCCACGGCGCCGGTGCCGCCGCGGCCCGCTGAACGCTCATTCTCGTTCATGAAATTGCCGTAGCGCACCAGGTTCTCGCCGCCAGGGCCGATCGCCATCACGGAGCAGTCAGCGCCGCGCTCGTTCTGCAGCGCCTTGATAGCGTCATCGGTGTCCATGCCCCAATAGGCGGATGCGTCGTGGATGCTTACCTCGCCGTCCTCGACGTAGAGGTAGACGGGACTATCCGCCTTGCCCTTGATCAGCAGGCCGTCGAAGCCGGCCCACTTGAGCTTGGCCGCGGTCCAGCCTCCCATGTGGCTGTCGGTGA
Organism: Anaerolineae bacterium clx_CAG2; assembly: GCA_014155705.1. Lineage (GTDB taxonomy): Bacteria > Chloroflexota > Anaerolineae > JAAEKA01 > JAAEKA01 > JAAEKA01. The sequence continues at coordinate 2,044 of JAAEKA010000262.1, forward strand.
CGGTGCCGGTCAATGGCGATTTGGTCACGACGGCCAGCCGGCCGCTCATCTTGACCTCGGTGCCGGTCAACGGGCCGTTCATGACGCACAGCAGGTTGTCGGGTGAGAAGGCCTCGACATCGGGACCATTGTCCAGCACATACTTGACGCCCAGGCCGCGGGCGCCCAAGTACTTGCGCACATCCTCGGGGTTGAGCTTCTCGTAACTGACGTCGCCTGTCGTCAGGTTGATGCGGGCGACTCGGTCATTGTATCCAGCGATCATTGGGTTGACCTCCTTGTCGAACGATGGGTTGGTAGGTTGGTGAACTGGTAGATTGGTGATTGGTCGGGCGGTTAGCGCTGCGGTCGTTGCGTTCCATGAGCCTGACCAAAAACCGTAGAATCAAAAATCCGCTATGTCAGGTTTGCATAGCGGATCGGTGGCGGCGCCCTCTGTGGTCGGGTCTGTCCACAGCCGGCAAGCCTCTGTGCTTGTTCCGGTCATCGGTTCGGACATGACAATACCTTCTTGAGGGCCGAGAAAGGTCAGGAAAACGGCAGGTGAATTATACCGCAACGGGAGTGGATTGGCAAACTGCCAGATCGACCCTGGCGCTACAACAAACCGTCTGTACTACTGTTTGACGCGTATCGTCCATAGGCGCGCGGCTACCTCGGTCCACAGGGCGTGATAGGCCTTGGCCGCCTCTGAGCGGGGAGCGAAGACCGGCACCGGCTCGCGTTGAATGCCCATGCGTTCTATCTGGGCGGTGTAAGGGATGGCTGCGTTCAACATGCCGGAGAATTGCGCCGCGGCGGCTGCGGCTAGATCGCGGTGCAATTTCTTGCGCCGGTCGACCATGGAGAGAAAGCTCAGCACCAACCGCTCCTTGTGGCCATCCTCGCGGGCAAAGGCCAGCAGTTGGCGGTGCGCTTCGAAGGAAAGGGTCGTCGGCACCAGGGGCGTCAGCAGGCGGTCGGCCACGTTGAAGATGTTGTCGGCCAGCAAGCCGATGGTCGGCGGGCAGTCCAGGATCAGCAGCGCGTAGCGTTCTTGCAGCGGCTCCAGGATCTGCGCCAGGCGGCGCTTGGAGTGGCTCATCTCCTCGAAGGCCAGGGTGAGGTTGCGGTGGCTGATATCGGCCGGCAGGATATCCAGATTGTCATAGATGGTGGGCTGGATGCTGCGCAGCACCGTCTTGCCCCCTTTGGCGAAGCCCCGTGCGCTGCCCTTTAGCTCCGGGGGAACGCCGAAGTAGAACGTCGCCGAGCTTTGCGAGTCCAGATCGCAGAGCAGCGTGCGCACGCCGGCCTGGCCGGCCAAGTAGGCCAGATTGACGGCCGTGGCCGTCTTGCCCACCCCACCTTTGTTGCTGAAAATTGCCAGAACGGTCATGCACCTGCCTGCCTTTCGGGTCTGGTCGCGCTGGAGTCTGAGAGCAACGGGAGACAGAGAGATTATAACCGCGCGTGGGACGGCTGGCAAGTCAGCTCGAAAACCTGTTGACAGAGCGTCCGTATCATGCTATCATTCACAGGTAGAAGGCGGTTTTCGGCCGCCTGCGCGGCGCTGCCCCCTTCTTTCCGGTCAACCCCCTGTTTCCCTTGGTCTGTGCTGTACAAGGAGGTACACCATGTCCATCATCAAGATCATCGACCTGGTCGGCGAGTCGCCCGATAGCTGGGAGGCTGCGGCTATGAACCTGGTCGCTGAGGCCAGGGCCACGCTGCGCGGCATCACCCGCATCGGCATCAAAGAGTTCGACATCCGCATGAAGGACAACGATGTCGATGTCTACCGCGTGCGCGGTGAGGTCTCCTTCCGCATCGAGCGCTGACCCCTGTTCCGCCATCCCATCGCCGCAGGACACGGACCTTACGCCAAGTCGCGAGGGGATCTGCCTTTCTCTGCGCCTTTGGTAACTACTCAGCTATTCGTTCAGAAACCGGGTTTTTCTTGTGTGGGAAAGACCCAGTGCCTGCATATACCGCACTAGGCGCCATGATGGTTGTCTCAGAAACAAAAACCCGGTTTCTATGGCCTCGCCTGAGTAGTTACCGCCTTTGTATCTTTGCGTGAGCCGGAGTCGTGAAGCATGGGCTCTGCAAGAATGCGCTCATGCCGGGCAGGTTGTCACCGACAGCCTGCCCGGCAGCTTTTTCATCCCAGCACGCAGAGGCAGGTCATGCCGCCGTCGGCTTTGGCGTACTCGCTGAGGGGGACGCTCACTACCTTGTAGCCGCGCTGCCAGATCTGCGCGGCCGTGCGGGGGTAGCCGGCCGGCGTCAGTACTGTGTCGCCCAGCGCCAGGCAGTTGGCGGCCGGCGCTTCCTCCTCGGGCACAACGATCACGTCGCAGCCGCCGAACTGCGGCAGCCCGGTGTAATCCCGCCAAGCTACCAATACTTCGCGCTCTCCGTCGCCGGCCGGCCCTTTCCCCAGGCTATTGACGCCGCTGAGCAGGTGCAGGCCGCGCGGCACCTGCAGTGTCTCGACCTGCAAGCCCAGGGGTTGGACGGCTGCGGCCACCTGGGCTGCGCCTGCCGCATTGGACCGTCCCGACTGACCCACGTAGAGCGTGTCGCCGATGCGCAGCACG
>JAAEKA010000263.1 GCA_014155705.1 Anaerolineae bacterium clx_CAG2
TCCATCTCGACGAAGCCAAAGCCGCGCGGCCTACCGGTCTCACGATCACTCACCAGGCTGACATCCTCGACACTGCCATATTCCGTGAACAGTCCACGGACGTCATCCTCGGTTGCACTGAAGGGCAAATTACCAACGTAAATCCTAGTCACTTTTTACTCCCGCGCCCGAAATTCTGTCGAGCGCCATTGCAGCATAGGCCCGCCTCTGCGGGCACGATCAAACGATGAGATGGACGTAGTTCAGAGTCAAGACGGCGCTCTCCGACCAGCCCGCTGCATACCTGGACAATGACCGCCGGATCTGCCAAGACCCGGTCAATTGGGCGAAATATATAAAGAGACCTGAGCACAACAGCTCAGGTCTCTTTCATTTGGGTTTCGTAACTGGGTGTATTCAAATCGGAAAACTCGTGGTTTAGCGCAGCCAACCCCAGTGGCCGGCCACAAGGACCACGTCGGCCAGGTCGATGGCGCCGGAGTCATCGACATCCAGCCTGGTCGGGCAGGCCGGGCTGAAGTCTTGCCCCCAGCAGCCAGAAACCCGCTGCACATCGGCCACGTCCACATCGCCGTCGCAGGCTTCAGGGTTGCCGGGGATGGCATTAGGCTCCACGTCAGCCGGGTAGCAGTAGGGGCCGATCGTTGCCTCGGTCCGCGTCATCAGCACGGGCGCGGCGCCCGGCAAGTCTTTGTTGTGCAGCCAGAGCTGCCAGATGGTGTCGCCCCAGGCCGCCAGTTGGCTGAAGAAGAGATCGCTCTGCGCGATGTAGGCCTCGTTGAGGGGCGTGCCAGGGTCGGGGTCAGGCAAGGTCAGCGGCGCTTCGCCGTTGATCTCGCGGCGCAGGAAGTCCACGTACTCGCGGCTGGTGGTCTGGTAGTACAGGCTGATGTCCACGATGGCCGCGCTGATGGGGAGGGTGACGGTGATGGCGTCGTAGCCGCCGGCATATTCGGCTGCGCTGAAGTAGCCCGGATCGACGATCCCTTGCCAGACCGGCACGGTGTGCCGTGCGGCCGCGTTGGCGATGTCGAAGCCCAGTGGCGGGATGCGGTTGTCCTTGTAGCGCTGGTCGCCGAGGACAAAATGCTGGGTTTTGGTCTCGCCGGTCAGCGAACTGCCCATGATCGCCTCATAGACCAACTCATCCAGGTGCGCTTCATCTGGCTCCAGGGGCGGGCTGCCGGCGGCGTTCAGCCCCTTCAGTGTGCCCACCTCCGCGTCGTAGGGATTGATCTCGTAGATCAGTGCGGTGTCCGGGCCATAGACCTGGATGCCTACAAACATGCGCCGCCCTTCGGGGTAGCCGGAGATCAGTTTGTGGCCGGTCTGATTCTGGATGCGGAAGCTCAGGTTGCCGCTGGTTGAGTCGAAGCTGACTTCGTCGATTGCCGCGGCAATTTCCAGTTGGCGGCGCGCCCGCTGCGCGCCGGCCAGCAGCGCCTGCGGATTGAGCCCCAGGCCATAGCCCAGATCCAGAGTCAGCGTTGCCGCGCCCTGACCCAGCAGGCCGGCATTGATCGGGTCATAGTTGGGCGAGCCAGGCACGGCGCTGGCCAGCAGCGTGGGCACCCACACGTTGCCGCCGGTCAGGTCGTGGACCGGCTGGGCGCTTTGGGGATGCTCGTCGCTCTCGCTGGTGGCCGGATCGCCGGTGCGCAGCAGCGCCTCAGGAAAGGCGGCCGCGCGGCCTGGCTGGTCGGGCATGTGACAGTCCTGGCAGGTGGCGATCACGTTGCCGGGGCGGGAGGTCTCGAAGACGCTCGGAGCGAAGGGACCGATGCCGGCCGCGCCGCCCTGCTGGCCATAGGCCGACAGCATGAACTCGGAGAAGGTGCGTTCCACCGGGAAATAGGCGCTGGCGGCCTGTGTCTCTGTGGGCAGCGGCTGGCTGGGATCGGCCCCCAGGTTGGCCAGCACCGGGTTGGACACGTCGTGGCAGGCCGCACAGAAGTACTTGCTTTTGTGAAAACGGCTGTATTCGATGCCATGGAACATGGCTGCGTCGGCAAAAGGACCGCGGTGGAAGCCGCTGGCGCTGACAAAGTACTGGCCGCTGCTGGCCTCACTGTAGGCGGCGCTGACCGGCCGGTTGTCGGGGCCAAAGAAGGGCTGGCCGTTCATGAATCGGATCGCCGCGGTGGCATCGATATCCGAATCGCGCGCCGTTGCGGCCCAGATCTGGGCCAGGGCGCCGCTGCCGGGACCCGTGTTGCCTGCCTCGTCCCAGTAGCCCTGCCAGTCGTCGCTCTCGCGCACGCCGGCGTAGGTGTCCTCGAAGTGCGAGTCCCACATGTGGTGACAGAAGCCGCACTGCACGCCGTCGTAGTCGCTGCCGGTCATGGCCGAGCCGTTGACGGTGTCTGAGCGGCCCTCCAGCCAGCCCTTGGGCATGTGGCAGCGCAGGCACAGGTCGGCGGCGTTGGGCGAGCCGATGGCCCAGATGGAATCCTGCGCGGCCACGGCGAAGGCTGGCCAGAAGAGCGGATCGCGCGCGGCCTGCGCCATCATCGATCCCTGCCAGTTGAAGCCCGGCTCGACGGCCTGGTCGTAGTCCGCGTGGCAGGACAGGCAGGTGTTGGCCGGCAACAGATTGACCTGGTTGGGCTGTGTGCCAGGCATGCGCACCAACGGATCCTGCGAAGGGGGAACGGCTGGCTCCGCCGTGACGGTGACGATGGCGGTTGCCAGCAGGATCGCTGTGAACAGCACGACGAACAGGGCGCGATGCGAGGGTTTCATAGGCTGCGGTCTCCGAAGTTGGAAAATCGGCTGGCTATTCTTGCAGTAGGCCTCGCATTATGGCATGATTGCCTCGCAAAGCCAAAATGCTTGCCTCCTATGCCCACAACACTGCTCAGGCCGGTCTCCGACCGAGCCGCCCCAGGAGGTTTCATGACCTGCCACGACTTCATCGCCCGTTGGGAAGCGGCTGTGGCCGCCAATGATCTGGACAGCATGGCCGCCATGTTCACCGAAGATGCCATCTTTCGCTCGCCGGCGGTCTTCAAGCCCTACCAGAGCCGGCCCGTGATCAAAGGCATTCTCGGCCTGGTGATGCAGGTCTTTGGCCCGTTGACCTACACCAACGACTGGAGCAACGAGCGCGGCGGCGTCGTGATGCAGTTCGTCACCACCGTACCCGGCCCCGACAAGCGACTGGAGATCGAGGGCGTTGATATCTTCCAACTGAATGAACAGGGGCAGATCACTGAGTTGCGCGTGATGATCCGGCCGCTGCGCGGCTTGCAGGCGGTGGCGGCGGCGATGGAGCGGTTGATGGTGGGGCAGGGAAAGGGTTGATTGGTGACTGGTTGATGAGGCGGACGCGATGACTGGCGAGGATGCGGCGTTTTGGGATGAGGTCTTTGCCGGGCTGGAGGTGGTAGAGGTCGCGGCAGAGGAGCACTGGATCGGGCGCGTGCTGGTGGATGCTGAGGCGCGGGTCGCTCTGGCCGGGCAAGTGCTGGAACTGGGCTGCGGGCTGGGCTGGGACACGCGCTGGCTGGTGCAGGCTGGCGGCCAGATTACGGCGGTGGATGGCTCGGCAGTGGCGCTGGAGCGGCTGGCGGCGGCGCTGCCCGGCCCGGATTACGTTCATCACCGCCTGCCTGCGCCGCTCCCCTTCCCCGATGCTGCCTTCGACGCCGTCGTAGCAGGCCTGAGCTTGCACTACTTCCCCTGGCGTGACACGTTGGCCATCATGCAAGAAGTCCACCGGGTGTTGCGTCCCGGTGGACTTCTCATGCTTGCGGTCAACGCCAGCGGAGACGCCGAGTTTGGCTACGGCCGGGGCGTGGAGATCGAGCCTGGTTTATTCGCCTTCGATGGCCACCTCAAGCGCTTCTTCGACGAAGAAGCTTGCCGCCGGCTCCTGGCTACCGGTTGGAAACTGTTGACACTCATGCCGCTGAACGAACCGCGTTACGGCCGCCTCAAGCGTCTGTGGGCCGCGGCCGCGTACAAGAGCAGTCAGTGATCAGCAGCCAGCGTCCAATCCCTCAGTCGCCTGAATCACCGCTCCGCCTCAATCGTCGCTACCGCTGTCATGTTCCAGCGCAGCCGTTCGTCCCAACGGTCAGGCGCGATCACCACGGTATAGGTGATATCGCCCTGCTTGTTGACGCCGATGGGCTTGATCTGCACGACTTTGCCAGGGAGGGTGAGATCCGGGAGGGCGTCGAAGGTCAGTTGCACCGGCGCGCCTTCACGCACGCGCACGATGTTCAGCTCCGTCAGGTCGTCGGTCTCCACCTGCCATTGGGAGAAGTCGGCCAGCCGCGCCACAGGCGCGCCCGGTCCCACTTGCTCTCCCACAGCCGGCAGCAGCTCGGCTACTACGCCGGCAAAGGGAGCGACCAGCTCGGACTCGGCCAGGACAGCCTGGGCATCCTGTAACGCCGCTTGGGCGGAGGCAAGGTCCGCGTTGGCAGCAGCCAGCGTCTCCGGCCGCACGCCGGCCTGCAACAGGTCCAGTTGGGCCTGCGCGCGGCGCAGATCGGCCTGGGCGGCTGCCAGGTCGCTGGCGCGGGCGGGGGCCTGGATGCTGGCCAGTTGGGCCTGAGCCTGACGCACCTGCGCTTGAGCCGCGGCGATCTCGGCGGCTGTTGCTCCCCGCTGCACATCGTGCAGTCGCGCCTGAGCGGCGTTGAAGGCGTTGGTGGCCTGTTCCAATTGCAGCGCCTCCGGCCGCCGGCCGATGTCAGCCTGGCCGGCCACCCGGTCGTAGGCTGCCTGGGCCTGGCGCAGCGCAGCTTCGGCGTTGGCCAGGTCAGCCTCGGCCGCGATCACTTGCTGCGGCGGGGCGCCCTCGCGCACCCGCGCCAGGTTAGCCTGGGCGGCGTCCAGCGCGGCAGTGAGCGCCT
>JAAEKA010000264.1 GCA_014155705.1 Anaerolineae bacterium clx_CAG2
GGAATTGCTGTTCGAACTGCGGCAGGATCGCTATCAGCGTCTGGCGGCCGCCGGCGAGGAGGCGGCTCCGCTGGTGGAGTTGAGCATCGACCACACGCGTTTCAATGGCGCCGCAGAGAGTGATCTGTTGGGCGTTGAGGCTGAGATGCTGCCTGCCGGAGATCGCCGCAGCCTGCAAGCCATCGTCGACGCGCTACAGCAGGTGTGGGGCCTCAGACCAGAGCCGATCTCCAAGTTTGAGCGGGGACTGGCCCAGGCGCGGCCTGAGCTTGTCCCGCTGATCTATCTCAGGTGACCGGACTATGAATGATCGAATCTCCACCCCATTGGAAGACGAGACGACCGGCATGGCGCCAGATGGCCCCGGTGAGCCAACGTCAGCCCCGCCGGAGCATTCGTCGGAGTTTATGGTTGCCGGCATCAGACCCGACGAACCGATGGCCGAGGCGGTGCGCAAGATCATGTACCGCCAGTATCAGGACATGCTGGCCAACGAGGCAGGCTGCCGGGGCGGCAAGAGCATCGATGCAGTGCATGACATGCGCGTGGCCACGCGGCGGCTGCGGGTGGCTTTCAGGCTCTTCGGCTCGTACTACAGGCGCGGCGTGGTGCGCGAACTGGAGCAGGAACTGCGCAGGACCGGCCGTACGCTGGGAGCGGCGCGCGACCTGGACGTCTTCAACAAGACCGCACGGCAATACCTGCGCACTCTGCCCAAGCAGCAGCGCTCTGACCTGGACCCTCTGCTGGGCAGTTGGAAACGCCAACGCCAGACGGCCCACCGGGAGTTGGTTGACTACTTTGACAGTCCCCGCTACCGGCGCTTTGTTGAGAAGCTGGACGATTTTCTGACCACAGCCGGCGCGGGTGTCGTGGGGACAAAACAGCCTGTCGCGGCTCGCGTCGAGGTCCGCCACGTGTTGGCCAGCACGCTGTGGGAGCGCTACGAGACCGTGCGCGCCTACGAGGTTGTTTTGCCCGCGGCCGCTCCCGAAATCTTGCACGCTCTGCGCATTGAGTGCAAGTACATGCGCTACACCCTGGAGTTCTTCCAGGAGGTGCTGGGCACAGGCGTCTCGCCGTTGATTCGGCAGGTGATCGCCTTGCAGGACCATCTGGGCGAGATTCAGGACGGGGAAGTAGCCAGCCGGCTGCTGGCTGAGTATCTGTCTAAGGCCTTCAAGGAGCAGGTTACCGCCAGCACGGCGCAGGCGCCCGATCTCGACGGCATCACTCGCTACCTGAGCTATCGCCGCGAGCAATCGCGCCAGATGACGGCGACCTTTCCGCAGGCGTGGAAGCAGATTGACAGCGTCAAATTCAGACGGCGACTGGCGGCCGTGATTGTCACGCTGTAGCATTGGGCGGCGCCCTGACCGGGGCCCAGCAGTGGGATTTTCAAAGCAACGACCCACGGACGCTCGCCGTGGGTCGTTGCTTCTTTTTCAGGCGGCAGGCCGCAGCGCCGCTGTGATCTAAAGGCTATGCTTCGGGCACCGGCGCGTTAGGGCGGACCACCTTGATCTTGCGGATAATCGTAGAGCGCTGGCGCATATCGGTGGTCTTCTCCAACTGGGCGCGCAGCTTGCGCACCTTGTCACGGCGATGGCGGCGGCGCTTGATCTCACGGTCACGTTCACTGGTCATAGACTGCTCCTTCGTTCTGCGGGGTGATAGTTGTTGACAAAATGGCTGGCGGCAGGATCTGAGAACCTGCCACGGAGGCATTTTAGCTTAGATAACGAGTGGTGTCAATACGAGACCCGCGCACACGCAGGACGCGTGCGGCGGCAGGGGGGGCGTTGTGCACGATGAACCACCCCGTTCAAGAAAAGACAAGAATGGGCAGCCCTCGCAAGAGCCGCCCATTGGCGTGAAAGTGCGCTGGATCGGCAGGGCGGTCACGCCTGCCAGGGCGCTGCTACTTGTCCTCAGCAGGCAGGAAGCGAGTCACCTTGGTGCCGCAGACGGGGCAGACGCCCTTAGCCATGCGGCGATCCTTGTCGTTGACCTCCACCTTACCATCGGTAATGGTTCGCTTCTCGCGGCACTTGACACAGTAGGCTTCGAATTCCATGACGATCCTCCTCGTGATTGGTTGTGGGCGTCAGACTCGCAGAGCACTCTGCTCATCAGGCCTGACACCATGTCAGGCTGACGCCGCTTGTCTTGAATAGGTCGTATTTTATAGCATATCGTGAAAACATACAAGCTGGTGCGGGAGCGCTGCCATGCGCTCAGCCCCGGTTTTGTGCGCGCATCCCCGCCCACACCTTTTCACTGGTGATGGGCATCGAGTCGATCTCTACACCCACGGCTGCCCGCACGGCATTGGCGATGGCCGGCGCGGTGGGGACCATAGCGGGCTCGCCGATGCCGCGCGCGCCGTAGGGGCCGTCGTCCTGGGGCACCTCGACGATGATGCTCTCCATCTCGACCGGCGCGTCGACGGTGGTGGCGATGCGGTAGTCGGTGAAACTGGGGTTCATGGGCTGGCCGTTGCGCAGGATGATCGACTCCAACAGGGCCGTGCTCAGGCCCTGCACCGCGCCGCCCTCCATCTGCGTCTTGACCATGTCCGGGTTGATGGCCTTGCCCACGTCGTAGGCCGACACCAGCTTGAGCACCTGGATCTCGCCCGTCTCCTCGTCGATCTCCACCTCGGCCGCCTGCGCGCCGGTGGTGAAATGCACCACGGCCCGCGGGCCCTGGCCGGTCTCTGCGTCCAGCGGCGTGACGTAGGTGGGCATGAAGCGGCCTTTGCCCACGACGGGGCCGCCGGCCCAGGTGCCGTCCGGCTTCTGCATGCCGTAGACCACGATGTTCTTCAGCGGCACGGACTCCTCGGTGGCGTAGCTGACCACGTGGCCGTCGATGATGTCCAGGTCCTGCGGGTCCTCGCCCCACACCTCGGCCACCATCTGGATGATCTGCGTCTTGGCTTCCTCTGCAGCACGCAGAATGGCGTTGCCCATGCTCCAGGTCAGGCGGCTGGCCACGGTTTGCCACTCGTAGGGGGAGTAGTCGGTGTCCACCGTGTTGACGCGCACGTCCTCGATGGGGATGCCCAGCCCCTCGGCCGCGAGCTGGGCCGCGATGGTCAACGTGCCCTGGCCCATGTCCACGCCGCCGATGTTGACCAGGCAGGTGCCATCCTCGTTGAAGCGGATGGTGCTGGCCGAGCCGGGGTTGGGGGGCATGGCCGGCGCTTTCCACATGGCCGCGATGCCCTTGCCGCGCCGCTTGCCTGGCGCAGCGGGCCGGCTGGGCTGGCCCCAGTCCAGCGCCTCAGCGGCCTTGGCAATGCACTGACTCAGGCCGGTGGCGTGCATAGGCATGCCGGTCACCGTCTCCTGGCCCTCCTTGAGGCAGTTGAGCAAGCGTACCTGCACCGGGTCCAACGTGAGCTGCTCGGCCATGCGGTCGATGTGTTGCTCGATGGCCCAGTGGATCTCCGGCATGCCGAAGCCGCGCATCGCGCCGCCGATGGGGTGGTTGGTGTAGACGCACAACGAGTCTGCGTGGACGTTGGGCACGAAATAAGGGCCGGTGCTGCTGTAGCCGGCGGCGCGGGTGATATTGACGCCGTATTCGGTGTAAGCGCCGCCGTCCCAGTAGTAGGTGTTCTGCATGGCGGTGATGCGGCCATCGGCGGCCATGCCCATCTTGATTTTGGCCACCAGCCCCTGGCGCACGAAAGTGGTGTAGAACTCCTCGGCGCGCGACATCACCAGCTTGACCGGCCGGCCTTTGGCGTTGAGGGCCATGATCACGCATGCGCCTTCCATGCTGACGCCGGCCTTGGCGCCGAAGCCGCCGCCCACATACGGGGTGATGACGCGCAGCTTGGAATGGCTGATGTCCAGGCTCTTGGCGATCAGGTTGCGCTGGGCAAAGGGGGACTGGCTGGCGCTCCACAGGGTGATCTTGCCGTTGCCGTCCACCTGGGCCACGGCCGCGTGGGTCTCCAGCGGCACGTGCTGCACGTGGGGCACGCGGTAGGTGTGCTCGTAGATGTGCGCGGCCTCAGCCCAGCCGGCCTCCATGTCGCCCTTGCGCACCTTGAACCAGTTGCTGATGTTGGTGCCGGGTTGCCGGAAGATGAAGGGCGCGCCGGCGTAGTCCATCAGGTCGGGGTGCAGCAGCGGCGCCTCTGCGCCCGCGCCATATTCCGGGTCGAAGACCCCCGGCAGCGCCTCGTACTCGACCTCGATCAGTTCGCAGGCCAGCTCGGCCAGCTCCGGCGTATCAGCCGCCACACCGGCCACCGGCTCGCCCACGAAGCGCACCCGATCGACGGCAAAGGTGGGGCGGTCGGAGAGATACAGCCCGGTCAGGCCGGGGTAGTCCTGTCCCGTCACCACCACGCGCACGCCCGGCAGCGCCTTGGCCTTGCTGGTATCGATGCGCTTGATCAACGCGTGCGGCACGGTGCTGCGTTTCAGCCGGCCGTGCAGCAGATTCGGCCCAAACTGCATGTCGTCCACGTACTGCGCCGCGCCCGTCACTTTGGCGTTGCTTTCGACCCTGGGAAATGATTGGCCGACGATGGTTGTCTTCTTGAATGTCACGGTTCGCTCCTATGCGTAACACGTAATGCGTAACTCGTAACTCGGAAATGCGTCTCGGGTGTGCAAGTCCGGGTTACGTGTTACGTGTTACGAGTCATTATCCCTGCGCGCTGGCTCGTTGCAGACGCCCAGCTTCCCGCACCGCATCCACAATCCGCACATAGCCCGTGCAGCGGCAGAGGTTGCCGACGAGGCCGGCGCGGATGTCGTATTCCGTGGGATCGGGGTTGCGCTGCAGCAGCGCGTGGGCGGCGATCAGGATGCCGGGGGTGCAGAAGCCGCACTGGGTGCCGCCCAGCTCGACCATGGTCTGCTGGATGGGCGTCTGCCCCGTCTGCGGCACCAAGGTGACTCGCTTCCT
>JAAEKA010000265.1 GCA_014155705.1 Anaerolineae bacterium clx_CAG2
CAAGGTCAAACAGGTGGCGCCCGTATTGATCGCCGAAGGCCGCTTTCCCCATCCCTGGCTGCGCCGCGAGCGGTAGTAGGCAGGTCGCGGCCGCAGTCGAAGCGCTCGGTCATCGCTGGGGTGATGGGGATCAAGATGCGATCGCCCGGGCGCAGCACCTGGCTGGCGCGCACGGCTTGGGGGTTGGCCGCTTGCAGCGCCGCCATATTGACGCCGTAGCGGCCAGCCAACACGGCCCACGAATCGCCTCGCCGCACCGTGACCGGAAAGGCGGCGGGGCCGGGCGCCTGCGCGGTCGGCGTGACGGTTGCCCCCTCTGGCAGGCACAGCGTCTGGCCCACGATCAGCCAGCCCTGAGGATGGCTGGCGGCAGCCGGATTGGCGGCCTTCAGCGCTGCCACCGACAGCCCGGTGCGCTGAGCCAACTTGGACCAGGAATCGCCCTGTTGGATGCGATACCACTGGCCGCCGCATGTGCTCTGCGCAGCCGAGTTTTGCCCGGCCAGCAGCAGCAGGATTACGACTAACAGGGCGGTCAACAGGATGCGCAGGGTGTCTCTGATCATGGCTTGTCCTGCGGATTCGGTGGCCGCGCACAGGCCGGCCCGAGCATGAAGTTGAGCAGGCGTCAGTAATGGGCTGGCAGTGGGCATGGTGGTTACCCTGCCAGATTGGCCAGAGCAAGGAGCGCTGGCACGGCGCTGCCGCCGCCTGGCCCAAGCTGGCCTTGCAGCGTCCAGATCAGCGCCAGAAACACCACCAGTACGGAGATGGCCACGCACAACACGAGCACACAGCCTAAGCCGGCGGCAACGCTGATCAGCAGTTTGCTTTCTTTCTCGGCTGCGGTGGAGTGGTCAATGGGTTGCTGCATCGTAGTCTACCGTTTCCACGGGCGGGTCGGCTGGCCGCTCGGTCAGGGTGGCCCGCTCACCAAGCTTCATGACTCGCGGCAGCACAGTCTGGTCGATCCAGTGCTCGATGCGGGTCTGATAGCGAATCGCCAGCGCGCCCAGCAACATCAGCACTGCCGCGCCGCCCAGCACCCAAGGTGAGCGCCAGTCCACCAGCCCTGCGCCTACGGCCGCCGCCACCAACGTCGAGGGGGTGCGCAGCAGCAGGGCGATGGCAAGGATTTTCCAGATGGCGATCTTGGTCAGGCCGGCAATGTAGTAGGGCACATCACCGAAGGGACCCAGCATCAGGAAAAACCAGACCGGCAGAGAGTTGATGTGGGCGACCTCTTCCCAGTGCTCCAGCCTGCTCTCGCCGATCATGCGCACCACCAGCGGTCGGCCAAAGCGCCTTGCCAGCAGAATCGCGATCAGGCCGCCCAGAGCCATACCGATCGCGCCGTAGACAGCGCCCATGGGAAAACCGTACAGGTAGCCGGCCGCAATCATCATGGCATAGCCGGGGATGAAGGCTACCACCACCTGTAGTGCGTTGAGAGCAATGACGGCTAATGGCCCCAGCGGTCCCAGCTGGTCCAGCCAGGACTGGAGCTGCTGCTCGTTGCTGATAAAGTCGAACACCGGCCGCGCGTAGCGCACTGCCATCACAACAACGATCAACACCACAACGGCCAGCAGCCCGCGCTTGATCCAGAGTCTCATGCCCATGATTATACGCTACAACCCAGGCCCTGTCGAACTACTCGCTGAGGCCGGTCTTTGCGCAGCACCCCGGGGGTCTGCCGGAGCGAGCCTGACCGGACTACTCAGCGTCTGCGCTAGAACGGCTCCTGGCCCAACACCACATCAACCTCGCTTGGCTGCCCATCGCGCCACAAGGTCAGCCGCACCGTCTGGCCCACCTGGGTCTGCTCATCCAGGTAGGCATTCAGGTCATCCCAACTGGCCAGCGGCACGCCGTCGATGGCCGTCAGGATGTCGCCGCCGATCAGGTAACGCCGGTAGCCCAGCAGTACTGTCTGGTTGGCGGTGCGCAGATCGACCTGCTGCGCCGGACTATCCTGGTAGACGCGCGCAATTAGCAGGCCCTGATCCACCGGCAGGTCCAGCGCGCGGGCCAAATCGGGCGTGAGCGCGTAGCCTAGCCCTTCGACGCCCAGCCAGGGATGGGGAAAGCGGCCTTCGGCGATCAATACGGGCGCCACCTGTTTGACCTTGTTGACCGGGATAGCCAGTCCCACGCCGGCCGACGCGCCGCTGGGCGAGAAGATGGCGGTGTTGACGCCGATCAAGCGGCCCTGGCTGTCCAGCAGCGGACCGCCTGAGTTGCCGCGGTTGATCGACGCGTCGGTCTGGACCACGCCGCGCAGTACCCGGTCATCGTCCAGCCGCAGGGTACGATTGACCGCGCTGACCACACCCACGGTCAGGGTGCGTTCGAATTGGCCAAAGGGGTTGCCGATGGCAATGGCGTACTGTCCTACCACCAGTCCATCCGAATCGCCCAATGGCATCGGCTCGATGCCCTCGGGCAGATCATCAACCCGCAGCACGGCCAGGTCGTTGGGCGGATCGACCCCCGCCACCTGCGCCGGCCGCTCCTGTCCCTCCCCGAAGCTGACAGTGATCTGGTTGGCTCCCTCGATCACATGGTAGTTGGTGATGATGTGGCCCTGCTCGTCCCAAACGAATCCGGAGCCGCTGCCCTCTTCCGGGTAGACGCCGTAGAAGAAGTCGGAGCGCAGCACCTGGGTGTTGATGTTGACCACGGCCGGGCTGTAGCGCCGGTAGATTTCAATGATGCGCAGCTCGTGCGGGTCCAGACCGGCGATAGGCGTCGCAGTGGCCACCAGCACGATCGGTGTGGGCGAAGCCAGCGCTGGTTCAGGGGTAGCCGGCGTAACCGATCCTGGGGCAGCCGTGCAGGCGGCCAGAAGCAAGCCTGCCGCCGTTAACACAATCCGATGCTTCCAGTAACCTATGCCTCTCGTCGTCATCTCGATCACCATCGGCGGAGCAGGACGCCCCACACATCCTGCGTTTCACGCATCCAATTCAACCGGTGTTACCTCGTCGGGCGCCGGCGGCTCTTGCTTCTGTTCTGTTGCCCGCGCTTCCCGCGTCATGCGCAAGCCGCGCGCGATAACGGCCAGAAGGCCGAAGACCAGGGCGCCGCTCAAAAATCCCATGGCGAACAGCGCCCCGGCGCCCACAAGTTGAGCCTGCATCTGCCCTGGCCAGTCGGGCTGCATGTCTGGCGCTGCTATCAACCCGGTGACGCCCTGTCCTGGCACGCCTAAAAACTCGCGGGCGCCGACGTCGTTCCAGCCCGCGCCGGCCAGCCCGTCAGCGAAGAAACCGATGGCCAGCAAGCCCAGCAGGCCGGCTGCCAGATGCACCGGCGTCAATCCGCTGTCGTCGTCGATGCGCAGCACCTCACGCATCAGGTAGGGCAGCAGCGGCGTCAGCAGCCCAGCCAGAAGGCCCAGCGCCGCCGCAGCCCAGGGGGGAATGAAGGGGCCGGTTGCGGCCGTGATGACCGCGCCAGCCGCCAGGCCGCGCGCCGCCAGCAGTGGGTCGGGATGGTCGGCCACAAACCAGGTATAGGCCAGCGGGGCCAGGGCGCCAGTCGTGGCGGCCAGGACGACGTTCACCAGGCCGCGGCTGGGCAACAGGGTCGACACATCCAACAGCGGGTTGGCCCAGGCCCAGCCCAGACTGCCTGCCAGGATCAGCAGCGCGCCCATCGATGCCAGCAGAGGCAGGTGGACAGGGGGCAAGGGCACGGCGGCGGTCTCATGGCTGCGCCGTGGCCGGCGGCTGACCATCGTTAACATCCCGGCCAGGCCCACGCCCGCCGCCAGCAGATGGACCGTGCCGCCGCCGGCGAAGTCGACAAAGCCGTGGCCCAGATTGAGGTTGTCGCCCAGGTTGGCCAGCCAGCCGCCGCCCCAAACCCAGTTGGTGGCCAGGGGATAGAGCAGGCCGCCGACCAGCAGCCCGCCCAGTAGCGAGCTGAGGGCTGGAGTACGCCCACGCAGCGCCATGAGTGGGATCATCGTTGCAGTCGCCACCCAAGGCAGGTGGACAAAGAACAACTCATAGGCCGCAGGCGTGGCGGCCGGTCCGGTCAAGGCCCAGCCGCTCATGCCGGCCATGCCCCAAAGCGTGCCCCATTGACCCGCCAGCAGCGTCCACTCCCACACCAGATCACTGTAGCCCGGCGCGTTCGGTGTGACCAGGCCAATGCCGCCGAAGGCCAGGGCAAAGCCGGCCAGATAAAAGAGCGTCACGCCCCGCGCAGCCCCGGCCACGCCGCCCAGCGCTGCCTGCCAGGGGCGATTATCCTGCGCTCCGGCCGCAGCCAGGAGGACAAAGCCGGCCGGTACCAGCCAGGCCATGGACGCCGCCGTCAGCCGTGCCAGGTCCAACCCCGGAGACGGCGGGGCGGGTTGGGCTGCCAGGGCCGGCGCTGCCATCACTGCCGTTGCGGCCAACGTTGAGCCAGCGGCAACCATCAGTTTTCGATGCACGATTTCCTGCCTTCCCAGTAGAAATCTCAACCTGCACTTTGTCGCTCTGGCTGGTTCACGGAACTGGCCAAAAGCGATCTACGTGACGCCATGATACCAGACGCCTGGCAATTCATCAAGTCCCCCTTGCCTCCTATGCCCAGCCTTCCCGCCACCAGGCGCGCCACAGACGCCACTCGTTGCTCTGCCGACTCCAGCGCAGCTCCACCGTGTCACCTGAGGTGGTCTGGGCCAGGAAGCAGCGCCACTCGACCTCTTCCACCTGCTCGGTCCATTGCCGGCCCAGGCCGGCCAGGTAGCGAGTGCGTTCGCGCCAGGCAAAGGCTACCGGTTGCACGGCCCCGCCCGGTGAAAAACGTACTTGGGCCGTTACCGGCTCGTCGATATAGCTTTCGGTCA
>JAAEKA010000266.1 GCA_014155705.1 Anaerolineae bacterium clx_CAG2
AGCAGTATAACTTTCGATGCTTGATAGTTTGATGTAAAATGATTATAGTTAGCGATACTAAACAATTTACATCAATCAATCAGGAGACCTTACCCATGCTTTGGAAAACCGATGCTTCCCAACCAGTTCAATTTCATCCGTCGGGCTGATCAGAACTTCCATTGGCTGAACATCTTCTTCCTGGGGGTGGTTTGCCTGGTCCCCTTCTCCACCGGTGTGTTGAGCCGTTACCCGGACGCGCTGCTGGCGGTGGCGATCTATGGCGTCAATCTAGTCTTGATCGGGGTGGCGCTCTACATCCTTTGGACCTATGCCACCTATCGCAGACACCTGGTTGACGCCGACCTGCCAAGAGCGGTTGTGCGCCTCGGCAAGCAGCGCAGCCTCCTGGCGCCAGCCTGCTACGTAGTGGCTATTCTCGCCGGTCTGATTGATCCCCGGCTAAGCCTGGTGATCTATGCCCTGGTGCCGCTGCTCTACATCTTTCCCGGCTTGCAGCACTTCTGGACTTACCTGGCCCATCGCTAGAAATGGAAATCACGCCAACGATGTTGGACTTCACCCCCGTTCGCAACAAATCGCTGACCATTGACCAGCTCTGCGCCGATCTGGGCGCGGACGACCTGCGCCGCCTGACCGGCCAGATGGTCGATACCATGCTGAGCTTGGTCGCTGCTTGCACCGATGCAGATGTGATTTTCGTACCGGACGACCCCGAGGCCGAGGACACCTATGCCAGCGACCCCAGCGAGGCGTTTCTGGCCTGGACGTTAGGCCACGTTATCGTCCACACCACGGCCTCATCCGAGGAAGCAGCCTTTCTTGCCGCCGAGCTGGCGCGCGGTGTGCCGCACCGCGAGGGACGCTCGCGCTACGAGGCGCCCTGGCGTACCGTTACGACCATCGAGCAGTGCCGCCAGCGGCTGGAAGAGAGCCGTCGTATGCGCCTGGCCAGCCTGGAACTGTGGCCCAGTCCACCCCACCTCGACAACCTGTTCACCACCCGCAGTGGCGCGCGCTACAATGCCATCGTGCGTTTCGTCCTTGGCCTATCGCACGACGACAGCCATCTGGGACAGATTGCGGAAATCGTGCGGCAGGCAGGGGAGGCGAGGGAAGTGCAAGCCATGGCCGCGACGACAGATGGCAGGCTGATGGTTGGCGGGCAGACCAGAGAGTCGGTGCGATGATGGCAGCCGAAGAACAGGTCACGCTGCGCGAGGCGACCGAGGCTGACTTTGCCCGGGTGGCCGAGTTGATCAGCGCTACACAACCTGATCCTGTTACCGAGGCCAACGTGCTGGAATGGGAGCGCCGCGTGCTGGCAGGGCAAATCCGGCGACGGGTGCTTGCCGTTGACGGGACCGGCCAGGTCGCAGGCTACGGCATTGTCCAGCATTCCGACTCCATGGGTGTGGGTCGCTTCTATCTATGGGTGACGGTGGATCCGAAGCGCCGGCGGCGCGGCGTCGGTGCGCAGCTCTATGACAACGCCCTGGAGCTCGCCAGCAGCCACGGCGTCGTGGAACTGGAGAGCGAAGTACGTGAGGACGACGCCGCAGGAATTCGCTTTGCCCGCCAGCGCGGCTTCACGGTCAACCGGCACATTTTCGAGTCGGTCGTCGACTTGACCGCGTTCGACGAGGGCCGCTTTGCCGGGCTGGTGGAGGCGGTGCAAGCCACCGGCATTCGCTTCCTCTCATTGGCCGACGTTGACATGGATCCCGGCTATTTCCGCCAGCTCTACGAGGTGAACTACCGGGCTGTGCTCGATGATCCCGCCTCGACCGGCCATTGGGTCTCCTTCGAGGAGTTCGAGCGCACGCTCAAGGGAGCTTCGTGGTTCGATCCCCGCGGCCAGATCATGGCGCTGGACGCGGCCAGCGGCGCAGTCGTCGGCCTCGCAGCGGTCGGTTTCTTTGCACACACCCATCAAGCCAGCAACATGATCACCGGCGTCGACCGGGCTTACCGTGGCCGCAAGATCGCACTGGCCCTCAAGCTGCTGGCGCTTCGCTACGCCAAAGAAAAAGGCGCATCCTGCATCGTCACAGACAACGATTCGCAGAATGCGCCGATGCTGGCCATCAACCGCAAGCTACACTACATTCCCCGGCCTGGCATCTTTCGTTTGAGCAAACGTAACTTTTCAGCCGGCCAGTCAGAAACCGGGTTTTTCTCGTTAGGCAATGGTTTCTGAGCGTGCATGCGCTATGTTTGGGGCCATGATAGCCGCACCACAGCAAAAACCCGGTTTCTCTACACCCATCCTTAACAGCTACAAACACCTATGATTCACCGTTAGCGGCGGGTTTGAACTGCAAGGCGGCGGAGTTGATGCAGTAGCGCAGGCCGGTGGGCTGCGGGCCGTCGTCGAATATGTGCCCCAGGTGCCCACCGCAGCGGCTACACACTGCTTCGGTGCGGATCATGAAGTGGCTGATGTCGCGCTTGGTCTCCACGGCTTCGGGCTGGACAGGCTGCCAATAGCTGGGCCAGCCAGAGCCTGACTCGTACTTGGTGTCAGAAGTGAACAACTCCTGTCCGCAGGCCGCGCACATATAGACGCCGGCCTCCTTGTTGTGATAGTACTCGCCGGTGAAGGGTCGCTCGGTGCCTTTCTGGCGCAGCACCTTGTATTGATCCGGGGTGAGTTGTTGCTGCCATTCGGCGTCGCTTTTGCTGATCTTTGCTGTTGACATACAGGGGATTCCTTTTTTGATCCGATGTTGCTAGGCCCGAAAATCGCTGAGGTTATGGGCGCCATCACAGAAGGGCTTGTTCGCTGAACCGCCGCAGCGGCAAAGCGATACCCGGTTGCCGCGGTAGATGGTACGGCCATCGCCGCTGAGCAGTTCGAAGTCGCCCTCGATGCGCAGAGGACCGTTGGCGCTGGGTGTGACCCTGAGCTGCCCCGTGTTGCCGGCCAGTTCCACCGTGCGCGCCTTGTTCTCGCCCAGGTTGCTGCCAGCCGAGAAGCCAGCCTGGTGGCTGTTGTCACAGAAGGGCTTTTGATTGGACGCGCCGCAGCGGCACAGAGCCACGCGCGTGTCGCTCAGTACGCTGCCGTCGGGCAGCGCCACTTCCACATTGCCGCGCAGGTAGAGCGGCCCGTTGGCGCGCACCTGCACCCTGTTCGTGGCAGAAATCGGCTCAGCCGCGCCGCCGTCCTTGCGCTCGAAATGCAGCGCACCGGTAGGGCAGCGCATCACTACCTCGGCCACCTGGTCGGCTGTGGCGTTGGCCGGCTGAATCCACGGCCGCTTGCCGGTGTCGAAGACCTGCGGCAGGCCGCGGATGCATTCTGCCGCGTGGATGCAACGTGCTGTGTCATAGGTGACAACGATCTCGTCGCTCCAGTATTCCTTGACCTGACTCACCATAATGACCTCCTTCGTTTGCCTGTTGCCGTTGCTTACGAGATCGCTGGCGCTTTGTGCAGATACGTGTCGTCAGTTACCTGTTGCAACACAAAAGCGGCCACATCAGCGCGCGCGACCTGGCCAGCGCCGATCTTGGGGTCAAGACCGGACTTGTACTGGCCTGTAGCCGGCCCGTTGGTCAACCCGCCTGGCCGCACAATGATCCAGTCCAGCCCGCTGGACTTGACCAATGCCTCCTGGCGCTCCTTGTCCTCCATGGGTTTGCGCAGCGCGGTCTTCATCAGCATCTTGAAGGCGAAGGGCACCTGATCCTTGCTCTCGCCCACGCCCAACGAACTGACGACAACGATGCGCTGCGGCTGGCCCAACGCCTGCATCGCATCAAGGATCACCTGTGTGCCCTGAGAGACGATGTAGTCGGGGTTATTGGCAGTGTTGCCCAACGACACCACCACAGCATCCGTTCCCTGCAATGCCTGCTGCACCGGCGCTGCATCCAGCACGCTGCCGGCGACCACGGTCAGATTGGGATCAGTGGTGTCCAACTTGCCTGGATCTCGCGCCAGTGCCGTGACCTGATGTCCGGCTGCCAGCGCCTGCTTGACCACCTGATTGCCTGTGCCGCCGGTGGCGCCGAAAACTGCGATCTTCATGGTTTGTTTAACGCTCCTTCTTGCCTTTTGGTTTTGCACGATCTGTTGTCTAGTTTACTGCCAGCGGCGCCGGCAAACTATAAGCGTGCCAACAAATTACAGATCAGGCAGGTCCGCGGTCGAGACGTGCGGAAAACACAAAACGGGTGCGCAGGGCTCCTCGCGGAGGCACTGGCGCACCCGTGTCTTTTGATCTTGGGGACAGATTAAGCCTGAACGAACTCAGCCTCGATCTCGATGGTGATCTCCTTGCCCACCAGCCAGCCGCCGGTCTCCAGAGCCACGTTCCAGGTCAGGCCCCACTCCTCGCGGTCGATCTTGGTCCTGGCCTCGAAGCCGGCTGAGGTTGTGCCCCAAGGCGACTTGGACAGGCCCAGGTAGGTCACGTCCAGAACCACCGGCTTGGTGATGTCGCGGATCGTCAGGTCACCATGCAACTTGGCCGTGTCGTCGCCGGTGCGTTCGACTTTGGTGCTCTTGAAGACCATCTCAGGATAGACAGCAGCGTTGAAGAAATCGGCCGACTTCAGATGCTCGTCGCGCTTGGCATCCTTGGTGAAGATGCTGGCCGTTTGGATGCGCGCCTCGACCGTGGCGTTCTCAGGCTGATCAGTGTCGAGGTTGAAATCGACCGCAAAATCCTGAAACTCGCCGCGTGTCTTGGCGAGCATCATGTGACGGGCGACGAAATTAATACTGGTGTGGGAAGCATCGGTTTTCCAAAGCATGGGTAAGGTCTCCTGATTGATTGATGTAAATTGTTTAGTATCGCTAACTATAATCATTTTACATCAAACTATCAAGCATCGAAAGTTATACTGCT
>JAAEKA010000267.1 GCA_014155705.1 Anaerolineae bacterium clx_CAG2
GTTTGGGCGTCTGGCCCAGCCCAAGCGGGCGCGGTTGCTAGTTTTCCCCCAGTTCACCGGACTGATGACCACGGCGCTGGTGGTCAAAGGCCGCGGCGCGGGCCTGCTCAAGCAAGCTGACCGCGCCCGTCGCACCAACGCCTCTTTCTGGACCCGCACACAGGCCAAGCTGGCCGGCAGTGCGGCCGGTGTTCTGGGAGCCGACTTCGGCCGCGCGCTGGAGGGCACGCTGATCCAGCAGCCCGACCTGCTGTGGGAGAGCTACGCCTCGCTGTTCAGCGATATCGCCCGCTACCATGGCATGGTGGTGGTGGCCGGCACGGCCTATCTTGAGGACCCCAGCGACCGCGTCGTGCGCCATATGGCCGTGGTCTTTGGGCCGGACGGCAGCCTCTTGGGCAAGCAAGGCGCAGTAGCGCTGGCCCACGACGAACACCCTATGGTTGAGGCCGCGTCCACGTGGCAGGCGATCCAGACCCCACTCGGTCGCCTGGGCGTGTTGATCGGCAACGACATGCTCTACCCGGAGGCGGGGCGCATCCTGGCCTACGGCGGGGCTGAGATGCTGATTGGCCTGGGAGCGACAGCCGAGGCTGTGCAGTACCACCGCCAGCGGCTGGGCCTGCTGGCGCGGGCTGAGGACAACCAGGTCTATGGCGCGCTGAGCTTCGCCGTGGGCTACAACCCCTTCACCAGCGGCGACGAAGAGCCTTACCTTGGCCGCTCGCTGGTGGCTGCGCC
>JAAEKA010000268.1 GCA_014155705.1 Anaerolineae bacterium clx_CAG2
CTTCGTCGGGAGTTCATTGTCGGTTTCCTCGTAGCAGCAAGGTGTAAAGACGTATCAGCAGGGGATGCTGACTCAGCTCGCCTGGCTGGCGGTTCATTTTGGACAGCAGTGGTTATACACTATAGATTCTAGCCACACCATTGACCGCCTGTCAATGGGAAATAAGTACTAGCCGATTATAGACGCCAGTTCAATCCTGGTCAAGCAGGTTTCAGGCTGGGGGGCAGCGATTGGCTCTCTGCTGTGCGGACATGGTATAATCGCTGCATGACCGAGATGGCAATCTGGACGGAACAACTCAGCAAACAGTTCGTCTTGCCTCGCAGCCTGCGCACGCTGTTCACCCAGGGGGTACGTCGCCACAATAGCCGTCAGCCAGACATTCCGGTGACTGCGGTGGATGGCGTTTCGTTGCGCGTACGCCCGGGCGAACTCTACGGTATGCTGGGGCCTAACGGCGCTGGCAAGACGACTCTGATTCGGCTGCTGAGCACCATGATCGTGCCGACCAGCGGCCAGGGCAGCATTTTTGGCGTCGATCTGAGCAACAGCAACCAAATACGCCAGATGATCGGCATGGCGACGGGCGATGAGCGCAGCTTTTACTGGCGGCTCAACGGGCGGCACAACCTGGAGTTCTTCGGCGTCCTCTACGGATTGAGCGAACGGCAGTCCAAGCAACGCGCCAACGAGCTGTTGGAGCGAGTCGACCTCGCCAGCCACGCTGACCGGCCCTTTCG
>JAAEKA010000269.1 GCA_014155705.1 Anaerolineae bacterium clx_CAG2
GAATCAGATCAATCTCCAGCAGATGCACGCCGGTCTGATAGAGACGTTGCCGCTTCTGTTGATAGTCAGTCAAACCGGGCTCGCGTTTGTTGGCAGGCGAAATGACCTCAATAGCGGTAATCAGTTGGTTGTCGTCAGCACGCCGTACCTCGACCGTTGCCTGCTTGAACCTGAAAGCCTCCGGCGCTTCCATAACCAGCGGCGCCGGAGGGATTGTGCCCCATGGCGTAACGGTCGCTTGCGCGTCGTAAGCGCTCGTCGCTTCCCGGCTATCGTGCAGCATACTCGCATATTTCGAGCGCAGCACCGCAACGTCCGGGTATGTGACGTTGATCTCGCCGGCGTAGGGAATGTCCTGAATGATGGCAACCTCTATGCGAGCGACGTAGCGAGGACGCAGCCGCGGCGTCAGCCTTCGGCTGATCTCAGTGGCCAGTCGATGGTGGACGTCGGGCCAGAGCCTGCCTTCCAAATAGGGGTCCATCCCGGGAAAGGGTGATGGCATCGGTTATCTCTCTTTAGAATCGAGTACACGTAGAAACCGGGAGTTTTTGTGAGCGCTTCATGTTTGATCCAGCCAATACATACTTCCGGTTTCTAGAGGACACCGTTTAGGTCCGTCCCGCCAGGATCAGCGCCGCCACGCGCGTTGCCTGTGCGTTGCTGGCCGTGACCAGCGCGCCGGCTGCCCGCAGTCTGGCCTCCTGCTCGCTCAGACGCTGCGGATCGTCCT
>JAAEKA010000027.1 GCA_014155705.1 Anaerolineae bacterium clx_CAG2
GAAGGAGCTGTGATACACTAGCCGTTGGTAAGGGGGCATTCTCACCAAGCAACTGGGTCGCTTCAAATAGCGCTGCCGATGTGCCCTTCAAGCATAGGATAGCCTTATAGGCGCTTGGATTCACATCCTCTAATATCGCCATGGCCTCCTTGAACACCTTGACGTCTCCTACACCCAGGGCCATATCGACAATCGTCACCAACTCAGCCGTTGCTTTGAGCTGGCGTTTCAGAGGAGGTTCTTTCGGCTGATTGTCGAATGGAGCAAACAGGTCGCGCATGCTGAGATCCAATCCGCCTTTGCGCAGACTACCGTGCATCTGATCCAGAAGGTCAGCGGTACCCGCAGCGATCGCGGATTGATCGCCCAGGTGCTTGCCGAGCTCCGTGGCCGATTCCTGCGCAAATACGTAAAGTAGGCTCTGGGCTCTTGCAAGCTCGCTGGAGTATTGCTGAGATACGGCTTTGTCAAATGCAGGGTTTGCCTGTCCGGCTGCCACCACGTCCTCCGGATGGGCTGCGACCCAATCGTCGATCGCGCTCTCAAACGTAGGTTTGACCGCCAACCACTCAGGAACTGCCAATATCTCCTCGAGAGCCGACCATCGCTCGATACCTTCAGCAACCTTCTCTGGAGTCGTTTCCGTCATGGCCTGGAATGAATTGTTCAGTGATCGCTGCAGCAACTCCCAACAAGCGTAGACATGTGGGTGAGAGCAGTCATACGTCTCCGCTTTCTGTTTGATCGCGGCCAGGTTGAGTGCCGGTATCTTCAGGCCCGCGTGGGCCTCAAACGACAGCCCGAACTGCATGTCAATCGCCTTGAAGATCGACTTCGTAAACGCCTTCTGTTGCTCCGGACTCAACGGTAGATTCGGTGGCGGTGGCAGGAATGGCTTTCCCGGAGCCTGCTTTGGACCTAGTGGAAAGCCACCATGTGGCTTAACGTCATCCGTAGAAGCTTGGTTATTGTGAGCGCCAATCGCAGTTGAGCGAAATTCATCATGTTGACCAATGTAGCTCTCTTCAGATTGATCAATGGTTGAGACATCTGTTAGGTCAGGTGGTGGTGGATTTTGATCGACCAAGATCAATATGCCGGATTGAGCAGTCACTGCAAAGGAAGCAATTGTCTCTCGAAGAAACCGCAAAACTTCACGCTC
>JAAEKA010000270.1 GCA_014155705.1 Anaerolineae bacterium clx_CAG2
GATGCCTGTGAACTCGGCAAAGGCGCCATCGACAATGCGCACCTTCTGGCCAACTTTGAAGTCAACCTTGATCTTCGGTTCCTCAGACTCCAATTGGCGCATGATGCGCTTGACCTCTTCATCGGGCAGGGCTGTAGGCTTATTGCCCATGCCGACGAAGCCTGTCACGTTGGGGGTATTACGCACTACGTACCATGACTGCTCGTCCATGATCATCTGGACGAGCACGTAGCCTGGAAATACACGGCGCTCCACCACCCGGCGCTGGCCATCCTTGAGCTCGATCTCCTCCTCGGTGGGGACAACGACCTGAAAGATCTTGTCCTGCATATCCATGGACTCGATGCGATGCTCGAGGTTCTTCTTCACCTTGTTTTCGTAGCCAGAATAGCTGTGAATGACGTACCAGGCGGTCTCAGGTGGAACCTCTTTGATATCAGATTGTTCAATTGTCGGTCCAACCGCTTCCGGCTGGGCCGCTGCACGTTTGTCTGTCTTTGCCACGGTTCATCTCAGCTAACAGCTTCGAAGTCGAGTCTTTCGTCGTACTACGCCGGACCTAGCCGATCAATGCCGACACCACACCGGTGAACAAGATGTCTAACACCCAAAGCATGATCGACATGGCGACCGTCACAGCCAGCACAATGCCGGTCAGATGAAGAGCCTCTTCACGAGTAGGCCAGGTCACCTTGCGCATTTCAGCCCGCGCCTCGCGAAAGTACTTGATAATGCGATTTTCTTTCT
>JAAEKA010000271.1 GCA_014155705.1 Anaerolineae bacterium clx_CAG2
TTGCTTGCCACGATCACCGCCGTACAGCCAACGCAGCCAGCGCGGGCAGCGGTTGGCCCCCCGCGGGTCACAGACGCCGTCGGCCAACTCAGGGCAATCTTCGCAGGGCAGCCGCTCCACCCACAAAGCCACCGTGGACGTCGAACTGCGCAACCCGGTCCGGCAGTTCGTTCGCGTCTACTACGCGGCCCTGGTCGATCCGAGTCGCCCGCCGTATGTGCCGTGACAAGGCGATTGGGTGATTGAAGTCAGCAACTACTCTACGACCTATCCGTCTCACCAACCGCCTAACCACCTAACCACCCAATCACCTAATCACCCAAATCTACCAAATCCCATGAAAATTGCCATGCTCGGCACGCGCGGCGTGCCTGCCAGCTACAGCGGCTTCGAGACTTGCGTTGAGGAACTGGGCAGTCGTCTTGCCCAGCGCGGCCACGAGGTGACGGTTTACTGTCGCAGCCATCATATCACCTACGACCAGCCGGTTTACAAGGGGATGCGGCTGGTCAAGCTGCCTACCATCGCCAACAAGTACCTGGACACTATCGTGCATAGCTTCCTTTCCAGCCTGCACGCGCTGACGCAGGGCTACGACGTGGCGCTCTACTTCATCGCCGGCAACAGCCTGGTGACCTGGATTCCGCGGCTGGCCGGCCAGCGCAGTTTGTTGAACGTCGATGGGCTGGACTGGAAACGGGCCAAGTGGCCGCCGCTGGCCAAGCGTTACATCCAGTTCGCCGAGCGCATGAGCACCGTGCTGCCCAACGCAATCATCACTGACAGCCGGGTGGTGCAGCGCTATTATCGCGAGGTCTACAACGCCGACAGCACCTACATCGCCTACGGTTCCGACCTGCCGCGTCGGGCGCCTGGCTCTGCCCTGGCCGGCCTGGGTCTGGCCCCGCGCGACTACGTGCTCTTCGTGGGCCGGTTGGTGCCGGAGAACTGCGCCCATCACCTGGTGGAAGCCTGGCGGCGGCTGGAGACGGACAAGAAGTGCGTCATCGTGGGCGACGCGCCCTATGCCGAGGACTACAAGGCTGAGCTACGCCGGCTGGCCGGCGACGACCCGCGCATCCTCTTCACCGGTTACGTCTTTGGCGAGGGTTACTGGGAGCTGAGCAGCCACGCCTACGCCTTCGTGGAGACCAGCGGCGTGGGCGGCACCCACCCGGCCTTGGTCGAGGCCATGAACTTCGGCAACTGCGTGGT
>JAAEKA010000272.1 GCA_014155705.1 Anaerolineae bacterium clx_CAG2
TGGCCGTGACGGTCAAGGGGCTGGAGGCGCCCTACCACGACCCGCGCGCCTTTTCCGGTCAGGCGCTGGTCTACGCCACCACCAGCCGCGGCGCGGACCACATGGCCGGCGACTACTACGAGGTGATCCGCGGCCGCATCGTGCCGGAGCTGGGCATTGACCTGCTCGACCGTCACGAGGAGAGCCGGGAGGTGGCCGAGCTGGCCGCGCGCACTATGGACTACCGCAGCTTCACCAACGCTGCTATCCTGTGCCACTTCGAGGACGTGCAGGCCGAGAACCTGGTGGGGCTGCTCAACGCCTTGACTGGCTGGGGCGCGGACTACGACGAGATCATGCGCCTGGGCGAGCGCATCAGCGTCTTCAAGCGGGCGCTGAACTTCCGCCTGGGCGCTAGCCGGGCCGACGACCGCCTGCCCAAGCTCTTGAGCAAGAAGATCGAGAGCGGCGGCACAGAGGGCTACACGCCCGACATCGACCACCTGCTCAGCCTGTACTACAACGTGCGCGGCTGGGATCCGGCCACGGGCAAGCCCTGCCCGGACGTACTGCGCAGGCTGGGGCTAGCTGCCTGGGTGGACGAGCTCTGGTCGCCGCTGTAGGCCCAGCGGTTTGTAGGGCGCCCTCCACACTGAACTATGGAGCTTGCCCGACGGTGAAGCCCCACCTTTCCAAGGTGGGGTCCTGAACCACCCACAACGTTTCCACGACGTGCGTGGGCATGATGGCTTCAGGCCGCAGGACGT
>JAAEKA010000273.1 GCA_014155705.1 Anaerolineae bacterium clx_CAG2
ATGGACTCTCATCGTGCGCTACCATGTCGCGCACACGTTTGTCGTAGGCGCGCTCACCGGCCCGACGTTGATGCAGCACAGGCGCATCTTCCACGATCCGGCCATCCATCAGGCGGATAATGCGCTTGGTATGCTCGGCAATGTCCGGTTCGTGGGTCACGAAAACTACCGTGATGCCGTTGCGCTCGTTCAACTCCTGGAAGATGGCCATGATCTCGGCGCCTGACTTGGAGTCCAGGTTTCCGGTCGGTTCGTCGGCCAGAATGATGGCGGGGTCGTTGATCAAGGCGCGGGCGATGGCTACCCGCTGCTGTTGGCCGCCCGACAACTCGTTGGGCCGATGATTCAGCCGGTCGCCCAGGCCGACGCGCTCCAGAGCCGCCACAGCCCGCTCACGCCGGTTCTTGCCGCCGGCATAGACCAGCGGTAGTTCCACGTTCTGCAGGGCTGTGGTGCGGGCCAACAGGTTGAAGCTCTGGAAAACGAAACCGATCTTGCGGCTGCGCACGGCTGCCAGTTGATCGTCGCTGAGGCTACTGACATCGATACCGTCCAGCAGATAGACGCCGCTGGTAGCCTGATCCAGGCAGCCGATGATGTTCATCAGGGTGGACTTGCCAGAGCCCGATGGGCCCATGATCGACACCATCTCACCGGGGGCGACGCGCACCGTAGCGCCGCGCAGGGCAACGAGCTAGGCAAGAGCGAGATGTGGGTAGTGCTGCACGCTGAGCCGGACGCG
>JAAEKA010000274.1 GCA_014155705.1 Anaerolineae bacterium clx_CAG2
GTCTAGTAACAGCAAGACGATGGCATGCATACGAGCGCCTAACGGACTGTTGGGGTTGACAGCACCGATCAGCGACAAGATTTCGTCATCCGACAGGATTTCAATCATGGTCTCCGGCAGCTTTGGCGGCTTCAATCGCTCGAATGGATGTGAGCGGACATACCCCTCTGCACAAAGCCAATTTCCGAAGACTTTCAGAGTACGCACGTAAGCATGGACACTATGCGGTGACAGGCCCCCCTCCTGGACACGACGCATCTGATGACCATCGTAGCGGGTCGTCCTGCCCTGCAGGTGGGCGATAAATGCCCGCGCATCGTCCAACGACATTTGGCTCAGTGTCGCATCATGTCCATTGGTCATAAAACCAGCGAACCGTTCCAGGTTAGCCCGATACCAGGTTAACGTCTTGGCGCTGCGACCTTCGATCTGTTTGGACACGATGAACAGATCGATCAGGGTCACAATTGGTGTGTTTGCCCAAATCTTCGTAACACCGTGGACTGCTTTTCCGGCCATGAGAATTACCTCCGTCGCTAGCATTTGGCTGGGTGCGTTTCGCACGAGTCAGTGTGTTATGGCAGGAAAAAGTCAGTGTGTTGGAAATAAAAAAGCGACACATTGACTGAAAGTCAATGTGTCTCAAACCAGCACTTATGTAACCTAGTGACCCACCTCCGGATCGAACGGAGAACCTACTGATTAAGAGTCAGTTGCTCTGCCAGTTGAGCTAGTGGGCCTCAACGCTCCCGACAAACAGCCCCATGATTATATGCGTTCAAAGGGTCATTGTCAAATAAAG
>JAAEKA010000275.1 GCA_014155705.1 Anaerolineae bacterium clx_CAG2
GAACCTGCGCATCTGGGATGGCCCGCCCAACGATCCGGGCAGCATGGTGGTGTTCGGCGACACGACCACCAACCGGCTGGCGTCGACGACGTGGGCCCACATGTACCGGACGCTGGACACGGCGCGGACCGCCAGCGACCGGCCCGTGATGGCGCTGGTGGCGACGGTGAACACCTTCCTGCCGGCAGGGACCTACTGGGTGGACTGGCAGACCGGCGGTACGCTGGCCTCCGGCCCCTGGGCGCCGCCTGTCAGCATCCTCGGCCAGACGGCCAAGCCCGGCTCCAACGGCTTGCAGTACGACCCAACGGCCATGACGTGGAATCCCCTGCTTGACACCGGGGCGCAGGCGGTGCAGGACCTGCCCTTCATCGTCGACGGCACGGCTGGCGAACCCGAATGCCTGGCGCCTTCGGACATCGCCTGGCTGTCTCTGGATGCCACCGCAGGCTCCAACGCTGGCGGCACCAACACGGACGTGGCGGCGACCTTCGACTCGACGGGTCTGGCTGCCGGCACCTACACCGGCAACCTGTGCGTCACCAGCAACGATCCCGACCCCGGTCCCGGCAACGAGACCGACCTGGTGATCGTGCCGGTGGAGCTGGTGGTAACCGAACCGCAGAATGCAGCCATCGTGATCACCAAGACGGTGGGTCTGGTGGACGGCGTGTGTGCGACCACCAGCAGCATCGAGGTGGCGGCTGGCACGACGGTGTA
>JAAEKA010000276.1 GCA_014155705.1 Anaerolineae bacterium clx_CAG2
GCCAGCCGGTGCTGCGTTTGCAGGCCCTGCCCAGCGGTGCAGCCACCCTGCTCTACGGCCAAACTCCTGGCAATCTGTGGCGCAGCGTTGACGATGGCGTCACTTGGACGCGCGCTGACAACGGACTGCCAGCGGCCGGGCTGGGCGCGAGCCTGTTGATCGACTGGGCGGTGGCATCAGCCGATCCCTGGACGATCTACGCGCTGGTACGGAACAACGGCGAGGTCCGGCTGTTCCAAAGCGGCGACGGCGGCAGCACCTGGCGGGCCGGCGGTCGCTGGCTGGTCGATGATGAAAGATTGACCTCGTCTCATGTCTACACCCTTGCGCTGTCACCAGACGATCCCCGATGGATCTACCTGGCCGGCGCAACGCAGCTTTGGCTCAGCAGCGATGGCGGGCGGTCGTGGCAGCGCTCTGGCCTACTGCCAGGCAACGCGCCGGACCCAGACTCGCTGCTGCTGGCTGTGGACGCCGGGCGACCTGCCCAACTCTACATCACGACAGGAACCGGAGTCTGGCGCAGCCAGGATCAGGGGCTAAACTGGCAGCCGGCCGGCGACCTGCCCCCCCTGGCTGAGGTCGGCAGCCTGGCCGCCGCCCCCGAACGCAGCAACCTGGTCTTCGCCGGCGGCCGCGCCGTGGTCTTCCACAGCGTCGACGGCGGAGACCACTGGACAGCCGCCGAGCTGCCAGGTGCAGCGGGAATGGTGCGCACCCTGGCGGTGGATCCGCGAGTGAGTGAGACCCTGTTTGCGCTGGATGAACGCAGCCAGCTCTTTCGCTCCGACGACGCAGGGCAGAACTGGCAGGCGATCAGCAGTAAGCGAGGCCAACTGCTGACTGCACTGGCTCTGAATCCGGTGCGGCGCAATCGCCTCTACAGTGCTGGCAACGACGGCATCTGGTCGCAGCCGGTGGAACTGTTGTTGCCCACTCCTACCCCCACCGCCACGTCCAGCCCTACCCCCACAC
>JAAEKA010000277.1 GCA_014155705.1 Anaerolineae bacterium clx_CAG2
GTCGGTGCGCAGCAGCAGGCGCTGCACGCGGTGCGGAATAGCCAGCGCCTCCAACGCTTCAGCGGTCAGATGGCCGAGGCCGCGCGCGTCCACTACCAGCGCCGGGCCAATCAACACGTCCAGATCCAGCGCCTCGACGCCTGTTCCACCAGGGATGAAGTGGGCCGGTGCGTCGAGATGCGTGCCGGTATGGGCGCTGATATCCAGCCGGGTGATGGTGCAGATGTCCCCGCGATCCATGTGAGCCGGTTGGGTCAACTGCACCGGCGGGTCGCCCGGCCAAACCGGCAGGGCGGGGGTGATAGTCAGGGAGATGTCATATATTGGCATGGCACGAAATTATCAGCCAAGGAATCCAGTTCATCCAATAGCTCTCACGCAACGTACTCCGGATAAGCAGGTTCAGATGTCAGCCGCGGGTACATCTCAGGAAACAATGGCAGCGGGTTGCCTGGATCGTCCAGTATGGCGCACACCTCACTGGTGGTCAGCTTCGCCCATAGACCGGCAGCGCCGCGCCGGTGATGTGGCTGGCTTCATCCGAGGCCAGGAAGACGAAGGCGTCGGCGATAGCCGCGGGCGGCACCCACTTGCTCCCATCGGCGTTGGGCATGTCGCTGCGATTCTGAGGTGTGTCGATAGTGCCAGGCAGCACACAGTTGATGGTGATGCCATGATGTTTGTACTCCGCAGCCATGCTTTCCACCAGGCGCACCACGACGCTTTTGGATGCATTGTAGGCGCTGTGGTTAGCTGTGCCGACCAGCGCCGCGCGTGCGGCAGTGTGGATGATGCGGCCTGATCCTTGCTGGAGCATTTGTGGCAGCACAGCGCGGCTGGCGATAAAGGCTGTACGTGCGTTGAGATTCATCATGAAGTCCCAGGTCTCCAGCGACGTTTCGTGCGTCGGCGCGCCAGCCTTGTAGCCGCCAATGGTGTTGGCCAGTACGTCAATGCGGCCAAAGCGGGCGATGGCGGCATCGACCCATCGCTGCACCATGCCGGGATCGGTAGCATCGACCGAGCCGCAGAGCATATGTTGTCGCGAAGCGGCCAGATCGGGGAACAGGTCGGGTAGCCGGTTGGCTGCCCGATCAGCCAGCACCAACTGTGCGCCCGCCGCCTGGAAGCCGCGTGCCACTGCGGCGCCCAAATTGCCAGAGGCTCCGGTAATTAACACAACCCGAGCTGTTGACTCCGTCATGATTTGTGCTCCTTGCCGCATCGATCGCAATGCCTGGCTTTGGCGGCAGTAACTGGGCTGTTCACAAATCCAGGCCGTAACAGGCAACGCCCATCAGCGCGGCATTGCGATGCAGGATCACGTGCACTGGCAGGCGGATCAGAACTGTGGAAAAGCGGCCCTTGTTGAGATAGGACTGCATGAAATATTTATGCTCCAGCCAGGGCAGAATGCGCCGCGGGATGCCTCCGCCGAGATAGATGCCGCCAGTGGACATCAGCTTCAGGCCCAGGTTGCCAGCCTCTGCTCCCAGAATCGAGACGAACAAACGCAATGCAGCCACGGCCAGTTCGCAGGGCTGCTCATCGTGATTGAGAGCAGCATTGACGATCACCGGCGTTGCATCGTTGCATTCCAGCAGTTGTTTGGCCAGCCAGGGAGGCTCCGGCGCGTAGCCCGTGTTCTTGAGGAAAAAGTAGAGGTTACGGATGCCCAGGCCCGAACAAACCTTCTCGTAGCTAACGTGGTCGTAGAGTCTCAGCATATAGCGCAGCAGACTCATCTCCAATTCATCAGTCGGGGCGAAGTCGGCATGGCCACCTTCAGAGGCATGGGCGTGGTAGTGGGTGTTGTGCGAGGTCAGATAAGCCTCGCCCAGCCCGGTGCCCGGAGCGATTACCGCAATGGGGCCATAAGGTTCGGGGTCGCCATCGTTGAGCGTGTGCAACTCGTCAGGCGCCAGAAAAGGAACGGCATAGGCAATGGCTTCCAGATCGTTGAGCAGCGTGACCGATGCAACCTGCAAAACTTCCTGCAGCCGGCTCGCGCGGATGATCCACGGCAGATTGGTAATGGTCGCCTGCCCGCCAGTCACCGGGCCTGCCACGCCAAAGACTGCGCGTTCGACTGGCAGGTCAACTTCTGTCATGAACGTCTGGACAATTGCTTCCAGATTCTGATACTGGCCGCTAGGGTAGATACGCTCGACGACAACCTCGTGGGGTCCTTTCTCTACCGAGAAGATAGCCAGATGGGTTTTTGTGCCTCCAATGTCGCCCGCTAAGAGCATGGTGTAACCTCCTGGATGCTCATCTCGCAAAAGAGCGCCAATCATTGGCAGAGTCCGCCCGGCGCCGGGCGGGTAAATGAAGATCAAGCACAATGCGTTTCGTCCGGCAGATCTTACGTCGATCTGCTGGATGGTCGTGCAGCAAGTATAGCATCATACCCTGTTGATCCCCAATTCATCGCACCAAGCGCGATCCTGGACGCGAAATGGCCAGCTCCATCACATTGGAACTGGCCACAAGATCTTGGCGTTGAGCAGGCGTAGCTTCAGCTAACGTTTAGTAAGTATGCACCACGGCACGAATTTCCCGCACCTGATCGAACGCGTGCAAAGTTTGCAGGCATAGGTGGTGCAACTTCGAGCACAGATAGTCCGGCACTGGTCGCAGACTGAGAACTGGATCGACGCCGGTACGGACGGCGCGTCAATAGCAAAGCCGGCAATTGTCGCCGGTAGTTGGAGCGCCGTAGCGGGCAATGAAAGTTGCGACGGTTGGCACGCCGCCGCGGTTTCGGCTGAATGGCTTGGCCTGACAGCACTGACCTGAGTCAAGATGGTTAGTCCAATGGCTAGCATGAGGATAGCCGGCTTGGAGGTTTTCGTTGTGGGGTGCATTGTCTAACCTCTCTCAAGATATGATTGGTCGTCAAAAACCATCTGCGCGGCTTGGCCCGGTCAAAGACCGTTCACAGCGTGAACGCGTGGCTTGACAGTTGTTTAAGGAGCAGTTCGTTGTTACATAGTTGTGCCAATTCTTAGCTGAAACCACTCAGGTTCAACACAATTATACAAAAGCGGGTCAAGGGCTGCCTGCAGCGCCTGACTTCGTGCGCAGCGTCGCGATTCACGAAGATCTGGCGTTGGCCATTATCGGTTCGGAGTTGTATGGCAGTCAGGACGGAGGAGATCAGTGGATGCCTATGGGCCGCTACAGTCAACCCTTCTGGGGCCGGGTGCATGATATCCATGTCGATGCCAGCAGCGCCACGGCCTATGCGGCCACCGACAACGGCCTCTATGCTACCCCGATCCAGCCTCCGTGGAACTGGCGGCAAATAGTCCAACTGCCCAATGTACAACACATCGCCCAACCAGTGGCTGGCGATGGCGAGTTGTTGCTGGCGGCGCTGGGATCGAACAACCAAAGTACGATGTATCGATGGACATTAAAACAGGCGCTCCAGCCGTTAACCTCTTTCTCAAGACAGATTCTGTCGTTGGCGGTCGATCCAAATCCTGCCAACGGCGCTGCCTTCTACGTGCTGCTGGACTCCGGCGATGTAATAGCGGTCAACGAGTTGGGAGTGAAACACTCTCTGGGCCGGCGCCCTGGCTGGCCCTGGGATCAAGCCTTCGATCTGTTGGCTGTGCCATCTGTCACAGGCAATGGCTCGCTGCTCCTGCTCGGTCACACCGATGGTCTGCTGCACTTCACTCCGCCATCGGGCATCTCCAAACTGAGCGATCAGGCATTTGCCAATTCCATGAATCACGAATAAAATGTTGACTACGGGTGTGTAATGAAAGAAATTGTTCATCGGAAATGATCCGTAATGATCTTGCAGTGGACGGGATCGCTCTGGCACAGGTGCAATAATGCTTGATGAGTCGGACCATGGGATAGCTTCTGTAGCAGACGGCTTGCAACGACATGGTACCCTTAGCCATTGGTCAATAGTACCAAAATCCTATTGACTATGACACCCCCGCTTTTGTATAATTGTGTTGAACCTGAGTGGTTTCAGCTAAGAATTGGCACAACTATGTAACAACGAACTGCTCCTTAAACAACTGTCAA
>JAAEKA010000278.1 GCA_014155705.1 Anaerolineae bacterium clx_CAG2
TGACGGCCCCTGGGAGATCGAGATCGTGCCGTTTACGGAAGTCCGGGTGGTGGACATCCCTGCTACATTCGACAGGATAATCTGGAGTTGAACTAAGCCCGGAAGGTCAGCTATCTGGCAACCCTAACTGTCGTTGCGATGATCGTTAGTCTGCCACCGTTCACCGCAGCCAGCAAGCCGCGCTGTTATCGCAATCCTACCACACCTTCCCCACACTCGCCATGACCCACATCATATTCCCGCTTCCGAAATCCGCACCTGCTGCCAGCCCGCTTGCAGGCGAGGGCTTAGAGTTGTGATTGTAACGCCTGGGCGGAGGACAGGTTTACCTTGTCGTGGCGTCAATGCTCCAACTACCTTCGGCCACGATGACCAGGGCCAGGAGACCATCTGCCGTGGGGAGGTTGCGATCGACCATCACAGTACCACTATAGGGCGCAATCTCATTGACCAATAGGTCTCGACCATTGCCGTATGCCCAGATAGCGAAATTGCTACTGGATGACGTGTTATCTATCTTCAACAAGTCTGGGATGACCTCGCTTGAGCGCACTAACGTGCGCACGCTGACGGGCCTGCCCGACGGCGCTGAGGTCGATCTGGCCGTGGTCGACGTGTCCTTCATCGGCCTGGACCTGGTGCTGCCAGCCGTGGCGCGCTTTCTGCGGCCCAATGGCCAGGCCCTTGTGCTGATCAAGCCCCAGTTCGAAGCCGGCAAGGCGCACGTCGGCAAGGGAGGGGTGGTGCGCGATCCTGCCGTGCATCGCGCTGTACTGGCGCGCGTGCTGGGCTGGGCCGCCGGCCATGGCTGGGCCGTCACTGGCCTGATCCGTTCCCCCATCATCGGCCCCAAGGGCAATGTGGAATTTCTGGCTCTGCTGCGCCGTGTGGACGACGCCCCTATCCCCGACCTGCCCGCGCTGATCGACGCTGTGTTGGCGCCCTGACGCCTCTTGACGAAAAACAGTTCAGCGGGAGGCGCAAATTTGCCACGACTTTCACGAACGGAAACGACTCCAGGTCGTGAAATTCGTGGCCTCTCTGTCGCCGCCTATACGGGCCGGATGCCCAGGTAGGTCGTCCGGCCGCCCAGAGTACTCAAGAGAGTCTCCGGTTGTTTCCAGGTGATGATCTTGTGCAGCTCTTTCGAAGAGAGCGGCGTGTTGTCGTTGAGCAGGAAGATGCGGAACACGGCCGCAGTCAGCGGCACGCGCGGATCGATGAAGTCAGGCTGTTGAGCGCACATGTTCTTGAGACACTGCAACAGCGCGTCGGCTTCGATCACCTCGCCTGTGTCGGGGTTGACCCAATCGACGGTTTCGGTCTCGCGGTGGGTGGCAAAGCGTTGCTTGCATTCGTCGCACAGTTGCTCCAGCAGATAGAGCCGGAAGTTGCGACCGCTGGTCTGCCACCACTCATAGTCGATGTGGAACATGGTGTCCACGGTTGGCCGGTGCCAGGTTGCCATGAAGCTCCTCGCTATCTGGGGGATTAGTGGCGGGCCATAGAGAACTCGCCGCCGCCGGTGGCCTGGAAGCGCGGGTTGTTCATCAACGCCGCAAAGACCGGGCCAGGGGCCGTGCGTCGCAGCAGGTTGATGGCGCTGTAGACTGTTTTGGCGTGAACGGTCCCCTGGGTGCTCAAGCCCATCAACTGCGGCGCCATATCGTCTACCAACTGGTAGACGGTGACCGCCTGGCTGTACAGCTTGCGACGCAGATCGTCCGTGCTGGCGGTGTCAGCTTCGGCCACGATCATGGTTTCGTCGTAGTCGCAGGCGATCATGTGCTTCTGCATCGTGAACTTGAGTTGGTGGCTCTCGACCCGCGCTACCCGCACCCACTCGCGCTTGGAGCGATGCGGTTTCAGGTCGATCACCACCTCGGCCGGGTTCTCAGTGCGCTCCAGCACCACGTGGCCGCCTACGGGAATGCCATGCTCTTCGTACCACTGGCTCAGCCCACAGACGTAGCGACCTTCGGGGACGACCCAGCCGGTGAAGCGCTTGCCCCAGCGGCCGTCGATGAAGGTGATCATGCTGCGCTTGCCCTCCCGCACGGGGAAGAGGCTCGTGGTGCGCTGGGTCAGCGGCAGGGTGCCTGAGCGTCGATGGGGGTAGATCAGGGCGATCTCGACCTGCGCCGGCTTGGCCCCGTTTGCGCCGGCCATGTCGCCCTCGGACCATTCGTCGTCCATCTCCCATTCAAGCTGAAGCATCGGCACGCCCAGCGCAGAGCGATCATAGCTCTCGGCCAGGTGTTGCAGGCGGCGGGGCGTGTCCATGGCCTCCTTGGGCATCAACCGCTCCAGATACCACTCCCGACTTTCGGCGCCCACGTCGACAAAGCGTTCATCCTGTGACAGCGCCAGGTCGACCGAGAACGCGGCCAGGGCTGGCGGCACCTCACGCGGCAGGCCCAACTCAGGCAGGATGTCGCTGGTGGCCAGGGGCGCGCCGCCTACGTCGATGGCGGCCTCGGCGATGTTGAGATGGCCGATATGAACCTCGGTCAGCAGGCTGGACAGCGACCAATAGCGTCCCAGGTTGACAAAGGGAGAGCCTGCCAGCCCCATCATCTGATCGCGCAGGCGGGAACGCATCTCACGACCATGGCGCTCCAGAATCTTCTCTGCGCCGGTGATCTCTTCGTTGGCGAACCCATCGTCGCCGGCCGGCAGGTTCAGCTTGTGCGGTGTCTTCAGATTGGCGGCAAAGAAGCGCGCTTTGCCCTGCTCGAACTTGACGGTGATCACGTCGAAGTCGCCATGTTCCGGGTTGGCCCCCGGTCGCATGGCCGTGATGGCGCCGACCGCGAAATCCATCTGCGGGAAGACCACGCTTTGCCCCACCTGATAGGAGGTCTTGGGCGGATAGATTGCGCCTCTGGCCAGTTCTTTGCGGATCCGCTGCTCCTCGCGACGGAAGCTTGCCTCCACCAACGCCTGCACAAGATCGTTCTCCAGCGCGGGCCGCTCACGGCTTTGTAGAAACTCCTGCAAGAACTCGATGTCATCCTGCCCGAGTTGAAAATCGGTGGTCCAATAGGAAGGGTTTTGACTGGAACGGTACGACACTGTATGCACCTCTGTTTTGGCTGAGTCGTCCCTGAAGCGGCCGGCGGCATGGCGGCCGCTGCGTGGGGGTGCGTCACAGGGCTTTGTTTCTACACCCCGCAGGGGCTGAGTCATTGGGCAGACTAAAGGTAGATTATACTTGTCAAAGAGGCGATTGACAAAAACAGCCTAAACTCGAATTGGCAACCGCTGGGAAACGCGTTATAATCAGACGGCACACCTGGCCTTTGATGGGCGACCTGTGCACAGCGGCAACGACCACCCGACACTTTGCAATCCGCAACCTGCGACTTCCCATTGGCATGTCTGATCGACCACAAGACCAGTCTGGCAACGAGCCTGACGCCTTCTCGGGCAAGGTGGAATGGCTGTACGACACGTTGGAGGACACGACTCCACGCGCCGGCCCGCGGCCGCGCCAGGGCGTGCCTGGCGGCACGCTGTTTTTGCTGTTGGTGGGGCTGTTGATGCTGGCTGGGGTGGCCTTCTTGCTGATAGGCCCCCCCCCCTGACCGCTTCATGATGTGAACTACTCCTTCCAGGGATAAGTACGGCGGTGCTCAATTGAGCGGTTTGCCAACGCCTCTACTTTCAGAAGCGATTAGTTGACGCAAACCGAACCAGTAGCTTGGTTAAGCTTAGCGACTACAGCAGTGACATCAGACGTGTTAATCAGTGGACCACCCAAGCTCATATCATAGCGATAGTTAGCGCCACATACGCCGCCGGTCGCCTGGTTGAGCCTGGAGCCCACACCCGTAACGTCAGATGTGTTGATCAACGGGCCACCGCCGCTGGTATCATAGCGGCTAAACACGGTGACCGAACTGCCAGTCTGCCCCGTCAGCGCAATCAGAGCTCCATTGATATCCACCAACTGCGTCTCAGACCTGGGCAGCGCCGCAGCGCCGCAGGTGGCGGGGGGCTTAAGCGCCACGGTCGCCAACAGGCCATCTGCCATGTTGCCGGCCGGGTT
>JAAEKA010000279.1 GCA_014155705.1 Anaerolineae bacterium clx_CAG2
CAACCTGATGCTGCGCTGGCACTACTTCTGGCCTGAGGGCAATGCCTTGGGCTGGTATGCGCAGATCGACGAGGCTGAGTTCAAGTGCGTCCAGATCCCGCCGACCGCAGTGACCCTGGATGGCCTGAACGCAACCCCGGCCGCGGCTGCTGGCAGCCTGTCGCTGCTGGCTCTGCCGGCTGTGGTCAGCCTGGCGCTGGGTGCGGCCTATGCGCTGCGCCGCCGCCAGGACTAACGACCTTCCGCAGACCTGCGAGGTTTTCGGAAACCTCGCAGGTCTTGTAATCCACAGATCGGGGCCTCCTGCCAGCCGGCGGGAGGCCCTTTATTTGTACGTAACGCCGTGGATTCTGTAATCTCGCCTGTTTCTGGAAAATTCCACTTGACCCTGTGCCGTTATTGCGTTAAAATAAAACCGTCCTTTCCCTGACTCGCCGTCCCACGACCGGTTTCCTCCGCGCAAGACACACCGGCGGGTGAGTCACTTCAAAGTCATACGTTGCCGTGTGGTAAAACCACCTGCCAGTCTCAGCCGACTGCCAGGCGGCTTAAAGGTATCGCTGTTAACGGGCCAGACAGGCGCGGCAGATTTGCTGAGCGCCGGCTCTATCTGGCGAAAAGGAGGTGATTTAGACCAAGGCTGCCGGGCGCATGCCTAGCTCAATCGGTCCATACCTGTTCGTATTCCCCGTGTTCTCCACCGTCGCAGTCTTTTTGAAAGGGTCATCAAGGAGGTTCCCGTATGCAACGCAAACGACTCTTATATCTGTTGTTCGTTCTGACGCTGGTTTTGTCGATGCTTCCTGCGACCGCTCTGGCGCAGGACCCCGACAACGAGGAGACGCTGTTGGAGCAAGCCAAGGCGTTGGCTGCTGAGCAGAACCCAACGCCGTCCAAGGTCGAGACGCCGCCTTACTTCGGCGAGGGCAGTACACATCCCCTCTTCGTCGGCGTCGACGACATCACTGTGCCGGCCTACCAGGTCGACGTGGTCACCAATGGCTTCCAACAGGCCTTCGTCGGCTTCCAGGTCTGGGGCTCGGCCTACGACCCTGTCAACGACAAAGTTTACTTCAACAACGGCTCGACGCTCTATGAATGGCCCGTGGGTGGAGCTGTCGCCACGTTGGGCACCATCACCGACCCGGCCGGCGCCACCCAGTCCATGACCGGCCTGGCCTTCTACAACGGCGTGCTGTACGGCGTCAAGAACATCGCCAACGAGGCGATCTGGGCCATCGACACCACCACGCGGATCGCCACAGTCCACATCGACTACGTGGACGCTGACTTCGACCTGGGCGGATTCGCGGCCGATCCTAACACGGGTGAGTTCTATGCCACCAATGACGACACGACCCCCAACGGATCTGGCCTGTTCCGCATCAATCTCGACGGCACCGGCACGTTGATTACTCCCTACCCCACCGGCCAGACCGATATCGATGGCCTGGCGGTCAGCGACGACGGCTTCGCCTACCTGGTGACCGACGAGCCGGGCTTCATCTACGTCTGGGACTTCACAGCCGGCGCCTACGCTACGCCGCTGAACAACCCCTGGACGACGTCCGAGGTCTTCTCGGCCGGCGCGTGGATCTGGGAGG
Source organism: Anaerolineae bacterium clx_CAG2 (assembly GCA_014155705.1). GTDB lineage: Bacteria > Chloroflexota > Anaerolineae > JAAEKA01 > JAAEKA01 > JAAEKA01. The sequence goes on from JAAEKA010000279.1 coordinate 1,605, forward strand.
CGGTGCAGGAGCCCAGCATCTCGCTTGCCAAGACCGTGGGCACCGATCCGATGGTCTGCGCTGCGACCAACCAGATCACCGTCGCGCCCAACACGGACGTTACCTACTGCTACGAGGTGACCAACACCGGCGGCGAGACGCTGAACCTGCATGACCTGGACGATAGCGAGCTGGGCAGCATCCTCAGCGGCTTCTCCTACGCCCTGGCCCCCGGCGCGTCGGCCTTCATCACCGAGACGACCGACATCGCCGTCACCACAGTCAACACCGCCACCTGGACGGCCTACAACGTGCAAGGCCCATCGGTGCAGGCGACGGACATGGCGACAGTGACGGTGGAAATCCCGGGGCGCTGCCCGGTGGGGAGCACCGAGGTTACGTTGGTGTCCCAGGATTTCGAGGGCAGTTTCCCGCCGGCCGGCTGGGTGATCGCCAACAGCACCACCGGCTGTCTTGCGCCGGGTGTGCCAGACTGGACCAACACCGACCCCGGCGCCCGCACCAACCTGACCGGCGGCAGCGGCCTCTTCGCCATCGCCGACAGCGACGCCTGCGGCTCGGGCAATATCATGAACGCCCAGATGTGGACGCCGGCGCTCGATCTGACCGGCCTCACCGACCCCCAGATCAGCTACTACACCGATTACAACGATCTCATCAACACCAGCGACGTGGCCGACCTGGACTTCAGCGTCGACGGCGGTTCGACCTGGACCAACCTCCTCTCCTGGAATGAGGATCACCGCGGCCCCTTGCAGGTGGTGCAGCCCTTTGCCGCCGCCGGCCAGGCCAACACCGTGGTGCGCTGGAACTACACCAACGCCACCTGGGACTGGTGGTGGCAGGTGGACGAAGTCGTCGTGACGGCCTGCGAGCCCAGCCAGGCCCCGCCCAACATCGACGTGGATCCGCTGAGCCTGTCGGCTACGCAGCCCCCTGACACCACCACCAGCCAGACCCTGGCCGTCGCCAACACCGGCGAGGCCGACCTGACCTGGATGATCGAGGAAGAGCCGGCCAGCGTGCTGGTGCAGGCGACGGCGGCCAGCCCGGCGCTGCCTGCGGCGGTTGCCAGCGACACTGGCAGCCGCGGCGCTCCCAGCGGCGGCCCGGCCCCCATCGAATACACCTCGCTGGCTGACTTCAGCGAAGGCTTCGACGACATCACGGTGCTGCCCGGCTGGTTCTTCCAGAACAACTCGGCGCCCTTGGGCGTGACCGACTGGTTCCAGGGCAACGACACGGTCTTCCCGGCCCAGGCCGGCGCTCCGACGGCCTACATCGGCGCCAACTTCAACAACACGGCTGGCGTGGGCGACATCAGCAACTGGATGCTGACGCCGGAGCTGAACCTGGCCAACGGCGACACCTTCTCCTTCTGGACCCGCACGGCCGATGGCAGCATCTGGCCTGACCGGCTGGAGCTGCGCCTGAGCACCAACGGGGCCAGCACCAACGTGGGTGCGACGGCTGCCAGCGTGGGCGACTTCACCACGCTGCTGTTGTCGGTCAACCCGACGCTGGTTGCGGGCGGCTATCCTGAGACATGGACGCAGTACACGGGCACGCTGTCGGGCATCCCCGGCGGCGCGACGGGGCGCATCGCCTTTCGTTACTACGTGACGGGCGGCGGGCCGAGTGGCAACAACTCCAACTACATCGGCATCGACACGGTGGAGTACGTCAGCGCGGGCTTGCCGCAGGTCTGCGACGCCCCCAGCGACGTGCCGTGGCTGAGCGTCAACCCGACCAACGGGACGACGGCCCCCGCAGCCACGACGCCGGTGGACGTCACCTTCGACTCGACCGGTCTGGCGGCCGGCACCTACACCGGCAACCTGTGCGTCACCAGCAACGATCCCGACCCCGGTCCTGGCAACGAGACCGACCTGGTGATCGTGCCGCTGGAGCTGGTGGTAACCGAACCGCAGAATGCAGCCATCGTGATCACCAAGACGGTGGGTCTGGTGGACGGCGTGTGTGCGACCACCAGCAGCATCGAGGTGGCGGCTGGCACGACGGTGTACTACTGCTACACCGTCACCAACACCGGCGACGTGACGCTGAACCTGCACGACCTGGATGACGATGTGTTGGGCACGATCTTCAGCGGCCTCAACTACGCGCTCACCCCTGGCAGCAGCGTCAACACCGTGGCGGCTGGGTTGAGCATCCCGTACGTGGCCAACGCCAGCGTGACCAACACCGCCACCTGGACGGCCTACAACGCCACCGGCCTGTCGGCCGCCGCCACGGCGACCGCGACCGTCAACGTGGCCAGCATCGAGGTCGTCAAGACCGTGGGCACCGACTCGGCTGTCTGCGCTGCCACCAACATCCTCACCGTGCCGGCTGGGACCGAGGTGTACTACTGCTACACCGTCACCAACACCGGCGACGTGACCCTCAACCTGCACGACCTGGCGGACGACCAGTTGGGCACGCTCTTCAGCGGCCTGAACTACGCCCTGACCCCGGGCAGCAGCGTGAGCACCGTGGACGCTGGCCTGACGATCTCTGCGATCATCAACGCACCGACGCTGAACA
>JAAEKA010000028.1 GCA_014155705.1 Anaerolineae bacterium clx_CAG2
CCGGTCTCCGATGGCCCAAGGAATGGGCGATAGACAAACTCACTCGGGTGTTGTATAATCCAATCCGTCAGGATCAAAGGTTCGTACTGCGCATGGCTTGAGGATGCGCATTTGGCACCGACCTGCCGGTTCCGGAGGGTGCAGCAGCGCCTGCTGCTGAGGCAATGGCCATGCCGAAGAAGATCGCCTTCTTCGTGTCGGACATGAGTAACGTCTTCCACCAGGGACAGTTCACCGCTGCGAAAGCGTATGCCATGGAGAAGTACGGCGCTGAGGTGTTCGCGTTCGACGGCAAGTCGGACTCGGCAACCATGACGGCAAACGTCGACCAGGTCCTGGCTCAGGGCATGGATGCTGCGACCCTGCACATCTGGGACTACGAAACGGTCAAGCCGGCCGTGCAGGAAGCCCTTGACAAGGGCATCGTCATGACCTCCTTCTTCAGCCCCTTGGGCGACAGCGGCCTGCCGACCGCCCGCAGCGACGAGGCCGGCATCTCCTACGCCATGGGCGTGGAGATGGCCACCCAGTGGAAGGCCGCCCATCCCGACACCCCCATCGTCATGGCGCAGTTGGGCTGGCCCAACCACACCGAGGTCAAGTCGGGCCGCACCGATCCCTGGGTGCAGGGCGTCCTTTCCGTCGATCCCACCGCCACCGACCTGGGCTGCCTCGACGCCTCCAAAGGCCCTGACACCGCCAAACAGATCATCCTCGACCTGGTCACCCAGCACCCCGAGGTCAACCTGATCTACTCTGAAGCCTCCAACCTGACCGTCGGCACCATGGCCGCCCTGGCCCCGGCCGGCCGCGGCAAGATGGACAACGGCAAACCCCTTACCGAGATCGTCGCCAGCGTCGACTTCGACGAAGTCGAGATGAAGCAGGTCTACGACCCCAACAGCTCGCTCAAGCTCTCCATGGGCCAGCAGGTCATAGTCTTGAAGAAGACCAAGTTAGATCTTCTGTTCTCCCGGATCACGAAGTTGGTCATAGGTGGATCGCAGATGCTCGCGTAACGCATCAATGGACAGATTGATGCTGTC
>JAAEKA010000280.1 GCA_014155705.1 Anaerolineae bacterium clx_CAG2
CAGTGGGACTGTGCCGGCCGTCAGAGGCGGTGGTATGACAGTGAAGGTCGATGGTGTTCATGGCGGCTTGGTGAATTGGTAGATTGGTAGATTGGTGAGTAGCGGGAATTGAGTATCCGACCGATTCACCAGTGTACCGATTCATTTATCTACCGAATGCTTGCTACCCACTCGCGCAGAAGGCTATCGATCTGGGCAATAACGCCGCCATCAACTACTACATCATCGGCCGCTCCTATCTCAACGTCGAAGTGCCAGACTGCGAGAACGCCGTGCCCAACCTGCGGAAGGCGCTGGAGATCAACGCGGAGATGATTCCCTACGTCGATGCGGCCGACAGTATCCGGTCCTGCGGAGGCGAACCGCCCTAAGCAGACTTCCGAAGTCTCTGACTGCGCAATCACGCTTTGCGGATTTGACCGATTTTGCATCTTGTAGTAAGATAGCCGGCGTTAGCACTCAGTACACCAGAGTGCTAACGCCGTTCTTTTTAAGACCCTGTGACCGTGCGTCACAACACAAAACAATGCACAGAGGAGCAACAGAGTATCATGAACCTCAAGCCGCTAGGTGATCGACTGCTGGTAAAGCCGATCGAACAGGAAGAGAAGACCGCTTCCGGCATTATCCTGCCGGAGACCGCCAAGGAAAAGCCCCAGGAGGGCGAGGTGCTGGCCGTAGGGCCTGGCAGCCGCAAGGAAGATGGCGAGCGCATCACCATGGATGTGGTCGTGGGCAACCGCGTGCTGTACGCCAAATATGCTGGCACTGAGATCAAGATGGACGGCGTCAAGTATCTCATCCTGCGTGAGAGTGATGTACTGGCCATCGTCGGCTAGTCGCTACCCAATCAACGCAGCATAGACACAGGGTAAGTATTCAGTCAGTCGCTCAGAAACCGGGTTTTTCTTGTGCGGCAGCGACTCTGTGTCTGCACACACCGTACTTGATACCACGGTGGTTGTCTCAGAGACAAAAACCCGGTTTCTTTTGCCTGATAGATACGACACAGAAACATTTTCGAAGGAGCAATGAGCTACTATGGCTAAGCAAATCGTTTTCGCTGAGGAAGCGCGTCGCAACCTCAAGGTGGGCGTGGATACGCTCGCCAACGCTGTCAAGACTACCCTCGGCCCCAAGGGCCGCAACGTCGCCCTGGACAAGAAATGGGGCGCCCCCACCATCACCCACGATGGCGTGACTGTGGCCAAAGAGATCGAGCTGGAGGATCCCTATCAGAACATGGGCGCCCAGCTCCTCAAGGAAGCTGCTACCAAGACCAATGACATCGCCGGCGACGGCACCACCACCGCCACCGTGCTGGCCCAGACCATCGTCACCGAGGGCCTGAAGAACGTGGCTGCTGGCGCTAACCCCATGCTGCTCAAGCGCGGCATCGAGAAGGGCGTGGCCGTCCTGGCCACCGCCATCCGCGAGCAGGCCATCGAGATCAGCACCAAGGACGAGATCGCCGCTGTGGCCGCCATCTCCGCCCAGGACCCTGAGATCGGCAACCTGATCGCCGACGTCATGGACAAGGTGGGCAAGGACGGCGTCATCACCGTCGAGGAGAGCAAGACCGGCCTGGCCTTCGAGACCGAGTACGTCGAGGGTATGCAGTTCGACCGTGGCTACATCTCCCCCTACTTCATCACCAATCCCGAGCGCATGGAAGCCGAGATGGAGGACCCCCACATCCTGCTGACCGACAAAAAGATCTCGGCTGCGGCTGACATCGTCCCGATCCTGGAGAAGCTGATCCAGATCGGCAAGCGCGACCTGGTGATCATTGCCGAGGACGTGGACAGCGAAGCGCTGGCCACTCTGGTGCTCAACAAGCTGCGCGGCGTCTTCAACGTCCTGGCGATCAAAGCGCCTGGCTTCGGCGACCGCCGCAAGGCCATGCTGCAAGATATGGCCATCCTGACAGGCGCGCAGGTTATCACCGAAGAGATGGGCCGCAAGCTGGAGACCGCCCAGATCAGCGACCTGGGCCGCTGTGACAAGATCGTAGCCACCAAGGACGACACCACCATCGTGGGCGGCCATGGCGACGACGTTCAGATTCGCGGCCGCATCGAGCAGATCAAGGTCGAAATCGAGAACAGCACCAGCGACTACGACAAGGAGAAGCTGCAGGAGCGGCTGGCCAAGCTGGCCGGCGGCGTGGCTATCATCCGCGTCGGCGCTGCCACTGAGACCGAGCTGAAGGAAAAGAAGCACCGGGTCGAGGACGCCCTGAGCGCCACCCGCGCGGCCGTCGAGGAAGGCATCGTGCCGGGCGGCGGCGTGGCTCTGGTCAACGCTGTGGCTTCGCTGGAGAAGGCCGAAGTGGGCGCCGAGGGCGACATCCTGACGGGCGTGCGCCTGCTGCGCCGCGCGCTGGAAGAGCCCATGCGCCAGATCGCCACGAATGCTGGCGAGGACGGCGCCGTGACTGTCGAGACCGTGCGCCGCTTGCAGAAGGACCAGGGCAACAAGCGCCTGGGCTATGATGTCATCAGCGAAGAGTACCTGGATATGGTCAACGCCGGCATCATCGACCCGGCCAAGGTGACCCGCGGCGGCCTGGAGAACGCGGCCAGCATCGCGGCCATGATCCTCACCACCGAGGCGCTGATCACCGACATCCCCGAGAAGGATAAGGCCCCGGCCATGCCTGGCGGTGGCGGCGGCATGGACTTCTAGTCCCTTTTCTGTCTCGTATGACTACGACTGCCCGCCAGGTGTTGCCTGGCGGGCAGTTTTTGATTCGGGAGGCGCCTGGGACGCGGCCTGGCTGCCCAGGCAGACGGTGAGCTACACCGTCCCCGGCCTTGGGGCGAAACGCGCTTCAGCACTGGCACGACGCCGACCACGTGGCGCTTTACAGGACAGCGGGAAGATGCTACAATCGGCCTGTACTTTTACAACGCTAGATACCTTGATCCTCAATTAGGCCGGTTCATAAGCGCTGACACCATCGTGCCGGAGCCGGGTGATCCGCAGGCGCTGAACCGGTACCCGCACGTTCGTAATTCCTACTCCGGAACACCGATCCAAGCGGGTGCTCGCCCTGCTATGCGCCTTCCAACAAACCTGCCGGCCGGGCTCTATGACGCAATGCTTCCCGGCCACCAAGCCCTCTGCCAGTTGCCCGGAGACGAGCCTATGCTCCCATCATCCCGTGCTGCCATCTTCGACCGCCGCCGTTCATGGACGCGCAGGGGCCTGCTTGCGACAGCGCTTCTGCTGCTAACCGTGGCGCTGGCCGCTTGCCAGAGTCCACTGGTTCCGCCGGCCCCGCCGCCTGCGCCCACCCCCTTCAAATGGTCCGTGATGGAGATGCTGCCCGAGAGTTCAACCGGGCAGTTCGATACGACCGCGCCCGGCTTTTACTGCGCGAGTTGCGGCAGCGACCTCTGCCGCCAGCGTTGTGTCGAGTCGGGCGTAGCCGTTGGCATGCAGAACCGCTTTCTGCTGTGCGAGTTGATGCCCGCGCCCGGCGTCTATGATTTGGGGCCGGTGCGCCGTTGGGTGGATGCCAACGCGGCGGCCGGCCTGCGTTCGATCATCGGCTTCCTCCCCAAGACCGACCGCGGCTACAGCGCTCCAGAGCGCGGCTCCTGCACCCCCAGCAGCGATGGCTCGCCAGCCTGGATGCTCCAGCCTGGATCAGCCTATCAGCCGCTGGTCAACGGCGCGGGCGCCGAGACTACCTACCACCTCAACTACCGCAGCGCAGCCGTGCAGAACCAATTGCGCGGCCTGATGCAGGTCCTGCACCAGGAGTTCGCTGCCATGCCGTCTGATCTGCTGGCTACCGTGGACTCCATCGAGCTGAACATCGGGCACGATGGGGAGATGGACCCGGCGCGCAACTACAACAACTTCCCTGTTGGCGCGCCTTTGGGCTGGATGGACCTCAACATGTACCGCTGCAACTATGCGGGCTACACCTGGCATCCAGCGCGCAATCAACAGTTCTGCACCGACCGCAACGGCGCGCTCGTCAACACCGCCCAAGCCTATGGGGCGGCCAACATCTGGCGCGACGAGGTGCTCAAGCCGATGATCGATATCTACGGGCAAGAGCTTTCCCCCGTAACCCAGCCTGCGCCGCTGGGCAAGCCGCTGGCGCTGTTGGCCATCGGACAGATCCTCACCCCCGATGACCGCGCCACCCCATGCCAGGCCTGCAGCGAGC
>JAAEKA010000281.1 GCA_014155705.1 Anaerolineae bacterium clx_CAG2
GGCTGCACTGGCCGCGCTGCGCCGGGCTGTCGAGTTGGCCGCGCCCGGCGGCGCCGTGCGCCTGCTGGCCGATTGCGGCCCCGGTCTGGCCGGCCTGCTGGAAAAACTGGCCGGCGACGGCGTGGCTCCAGCCTATGTGCGCCAGGTGCTGGCGGCTTTGGGCTCAGCGCCTGTCCCCGCCACAGCGCCTCTCCCAGCCGCCGCACCGTCGGCCTCTAAACCCTCCGCCGCCCGAACCATCATTATCGACGGCGTGATCGAATCGCTGACCAACCGCGAGATGGACGTGTTGCTGCTGCTGGCCGAACGCCTGTCCGACAAGGAAATCGCCGAGCGCCTGGTGCTGGCTCCGGTGACCGTCAAGAAGCACACCCTCCACATCTACCAGAAACTAGGGGTCAACAACCGCCGCGCCGCTGCTGAGGCGGCTCGCCAGTTGGGCCTGGTGTAACCGGAACCTCCGAATCTACTTCTTTTCGGGTACTATCCAACAGCGGGGGTGCTGCATTATACTGTGGTCGAGACGTTACGCCATGACCACTGAATTCACCACGCCCAACTATCGAATTATCTTCGAAGGACAGCTCGATCCAGCCTGGTCGCCATCCCTGGCGGGTCTCGACATCACCGTGGGTGAGCCGTTGTCCTCATGCCCGACCAGTGTACTGACCGGCCCATTGGCGGATCAGGGCGCGCTGCACGGCGTGCTCGATCTCTTGTTCATGCTCAACCTGCCGCTGATCAAGGTCGAGCGTTGCCAGGAAGCGGACCGGTAGATTGGTAGATTGGGTCATTGGTCGGGCGTCGCTGCCCCCCATCGCCCCACTCGTCGACCGCTAGACCAATTTACCAACCTACCAATCTATCAATTCACCAATCTACCACAAAGGACAAGAACCATGCTTCGCAGAGACACCCCCCAACAGCGCCAGGAGCAACGCCAGGTCTTTGGCCGCGGCGGCTCCGCCACCCGCTACAAGATGCGGGAGAAACTGGTTTCCTTCGGCAACGATTTCTGGATCGAAGACGAGAACGGCCGGCGCGCCTTCAAGGTCGACGGCAAGATGCTGCGCGTGCGCGACACCCTCTTCTTCGAAGATGTGAGCGGCAACGAGCTGTGCAAGATCCAGCAGCGCTTGCTGACCATCCGTGACACCATGACCATCGAGGGACCCAACGGCGAGACCATGGCCACGGTCAAGAAGGCGCTGATCACCCCGATACGCGACCGCTGGACGGTCAAGATCGGCGATGGCCCCGATTTGCAGGTGCAAGGCAACATCCTCAACCACCAGTACACCATCGGCGACGGCGCCAGCAAGGTCGCCGAGGTGTCCAAGCGCTGGTTCCGGCTGGCCGACACCTACGGCGTGTTGATCGAGCCGAGCCAGAACGACATCGTCATCCTGGCAGTTACTGTGGCCATCGACATGATGGCGCATCCGTAAGGTCAGCGCAAACAAAGTAGTAAGCGGCTGCTGTGTTCACAGCGCCCGACTCAAATCCACTTCGCAAAGGAGAACATCTCAATGGCAACACTCACCGTCTGGAAATTCGACACCGCCGAGGGCGCGCAAGAGGCGCTGAACAAGTTGATCGAACTGTCGAAGCAGCAACTGATCACCTTCCAGGACGCAGCCGTCGTCTCCTGGCCGGAGGGCAAGAAGAAGCCCAAGACGAACAACTACGGCAGCATGACCGGCCGGGGCGCAGTCTCCGGCGCCTTCTGGGGCATGCTGTTCGGCCTGATCTTCTTCATCCCCTTCTTCGGCCTGGCCATCGGCGCAGCCACCGGGGCGCTCATGGGCAAGTTCGCCGACTACGGCATCAACGATGCATTCATCAAAGAGGTGAGGGACCAGGTAACCGAAGGCACGTCGGCGCTCTTCCTGCTCACAACCAGCGCCGTGCGGGAACGCATTGCTGAGGAGTTCAAGGGCGTCTCGGCCGAGCTGATCCAGTCTAACCTGAGCAGCGAGCAGGAAGCCCAGTTGCTGGCCGATTTCGGCGACTGATCGTTGCAGCGCAGCGCCAGGCTCAGCGGGTCACGGAACTGCATTCGCAGTGCGCTCTGAAGCGCGCACTGCGGCCCAGTTCCGTGACTTGCTCAGTTGTAGAGCGCAGTTACTACAAACCTGCTCCGTGGGTATTATTCATCCCGTCGTTGTTGCAGTATACTAAGGCCGTCGGTATCCTTCCCGGTTCGCTTTAGACATCATGCGATGACCATCATAGCGCGCAGACCACGCCATCGAATTCTCGTGGAAGTGACGCCAGATCCAGCGAGGCTTGATCATGGGTAGCCCCTCGATAATCGTCACCCCAGGACCCGCAGCGCCTCCCCGCCCCCCGCAGGCGCCGCCAGCCTTTCACCTGCTGGCCAAGCCCACCGGCGCGCTCTGCAACCTGGACTGCGCCTACTGCTTTTTCCTGGACAAAGAGGTCTTCTACCCCGGCAGCACCTTCCGCATGGGCGAGCCGGTGCTGGAGCAGTACATCCGCCAGCTGATCGAGTCGCACCAGACGGACAGCGTCAACATCGCCTGGCAGGGCGGCGAGCCAACTCTGATGGGTCTGGACTTCTACCGGCGCACCATGGGATTGGTGGAAAAGCACCGGCGGCCGGGCATGACCACCCTGCACACGATGCAGACCAACGGCACGCTGCTGGACGACGCATGGGCCGCCTTCTTTGCCGAGCACAACTTTCTGCTGGGCATCAGCATCGACGGCCCGCGGGAGCTGCACGACATCTACCGCGTGGACAAAGGGGGCAAGCCGACCTTCGACAAGGTCATGCGCGGGCTGCGGCTGTTGCAGAAGCACGGCGTGGACTACAACGTGCTGACCACCGTCAATCGCGTCAACGGCGACTACCCGCTGGAGGTCTACCGCTTCCTGCGCGATGAGGTGGGCACGACCTGGATGCAATTCATCCCCGTCGTGGAGCGCATCAACGCCGATGGCCTGACGCTTTTCCAGGAAGGGACGACCGTTTCCGATCGTTCGGTGCAGCCGGAGCAGTTTGGCCGCTTTCTGAGCACGATCTTCGAGGAGTGGGTGCGCCGCGACGTGGGGACGATCTACGTGCAGACCTTCGAGGCGGCGCTGAGCAACTGGCTGGGCCTGGCCAACTCCGGCATGTGCGTCTTCAACGCCACCTGCGGCACGGGGCTGGCCATCGAGCACAACGGCGATCTCTACTCGTGCGACCACTTCGTGGAGCCCAACTATCTGCTGGGCAACATCCAGGACACGCACATGATAGAGCTGGTGGCCTCGCCGCAGCAGATCCAGTTCGGCCTGGACAAGCGCGACACACTGCCGCGCTTCTGCCGGGAGTGCGACGTGCGCTTCGCCTGTCATGGCGAGTGTCCCAAGAACCGCTTTATTCTTACACCAGACGGCGAACCTGGCCTGAACTACCTCTGCGCCGGGTTCAAAGAGTTCTTCCACCACATCGACTTTGCTATGAAGCTCATGGCGGGGCTGATCCGGCGGGGACGTGAAGCAAGGGAGGTGATGCAGATCCTGGATCGAGCCTTCACCGGCGTCGAGCGCAACGATCCCTGTCCCTGCGGCAGCGGCCGCAAGTTCAAGCAATGCCACGGCCGGCCGCAGCCGAAACCCAGTTCGCAACCATTGCCCGCGCCGCAATCCCGGTCGGGTGCTGCAGCGGAGTAAATTGGTCCATTGGTAGATTGGTAAACTGGTCCATTCGCCGGGCATCGTTACCAACTCTACCAATCTACCACCTTACCAATCTACCAATTTACCAATCTACCAACACGGAGTAAGTACCATGCCCAACGGCAAACCCAACATCCTGATCATCTGGGGCGATGACATCGGCATCACCAACCTGAGCTGCTACAGCGACGGGTTGATGGGCTATCGCACGCCCAACATCGACCGCATCGCCAACGAGGGGATGCGCTTCACCGACTCCTACGGCCAGCAGAGCTGCACCGCCGGCCGCGCCGCCTTCCTCACCGGGCAGAACCCCTAC
>JAAEKA010000282.1 GCA_014155705.1 Anaerolineae bacterium clx_CAG2
GTGCTGGCGCCGTCGGTGGCGGTGGTGGCCTCCATGGCCGCCGGCGAGGCGCTCAAGCTGTTGGCCGGCTTTGGTGAGCTGAACGCAGGCAGGTTGCTCAACTACGACCTGCTGGACCACAGCTTGGACCGCTTCGAGGTGCGGCGCCGGCCTGACTGCCCCACCTGCGGCCAGCGCGACTTCGAGTTTCTGCACGCCGAGCAGGGCACGCGCACCGCCACCCTGTGCGGCCGCAATGCCGTGCAGATCAGCGTGGCCGGCCGGCCGGCGGTCGATCTGGCCGCGCTCGCCGAACGGCTGCGCCAGTCAGGCGTTGCCAGTGTGATGGCCAACCCCTATTTGCTGCGCGCTGCGCTGGGCGGCATGGATGTGACCGTCTTCCCCGACGGACGCGCGATCGTCAAGGGGACGGAGGACGAGAGCGTGGCGCGGACGATCTATGCCAGGTATGTGGGCGTGTGAGCTTTCGCAATGGTGATGATTGTGCTATACTTTCTGTGACAAACAAGCAACTTTGGGAGCGCATAGGATAACCGAAGTATGAGACAGCTACGTTATTTTACAGCAGTGATCGAACAAGACGAGGATTGGTATGTAGCTCTCTGTCCTGAGCTAGACATTGCCAGCCAGGGCAGGAGCGTGGAAGAAGCGCGCAATAATCTTGCTGAGGCCATCGAGCTATTTTTTGAGGTCGCCGATACTGCGGAGATTGAGCAGAGGCTCCACAACGATGTTTTCGTAACTCAGGTGGGGGTGCCCGTTGGGTAAATTGCGCATACTCTCCGGGAGTGAAGTGTGCCGCATCTTGGAGCAACATGGCTTCGAGCAAATCAGGCAGCGAGGAAGCCATGCCGTATTGCAGAAGCAGACAGCAACCGCCAAGATATCTGTCCCAGTACCGTTGCATGATGAGTTGAGGCCGGGGACTTTAGCATCAATCATTCGGCAGTCGGGCTTGCCGCGGCGTTTGTTCGAGGCCTGATCCTCAATTGCTGATGATTCGCCTCGAAACCTACCACCCCCAGCGTACATTCGAACTGCTCGAGTTCTGGAACGCCGCCTTTACCGGCCAACGTAACCTCCGCGCCCTGACTGCCCAGGAATGGCAGCAGCGCGTGACCGCCGCGCCGGCCTTCGACCCCAAGGGATTGATCCTGGCGGTCGCCGACGATGGGCAGGTGGTGGGCGGCGTCCACGCGCTGCGGCCGGCGCCGGCCGAGGGGGTCTACCAGCTCTACGACCCGCGCCACCACATCGCCTGGCTGATGGTTGCGCCAGCCTGGCGTGGGCAGGGGATCGGACGCCGGTTGCTACAGGCGGCCGAGAGCTGGCTCTACTACTGCCCCGTCCATTTCGCTACGGAAACCACCCCTTTGTACGGCTCGGTCGAGGGCCTGCGGCCGCCGCTGTTCGGCTCCAGCCAACGCATGGGGGTGTCGCTGCGCACGGACAGGCCGTTGATCGACTGGTTGGCCCGTCGCGGGTATACCGTCGTAGAACCTGGGGATGTTAGCCTGGCCCGCGAGTTGGACGGCTCGCTTCCGCCGCCGGTCGAGCCGGATTGGGACGCCCTATGCCTGCTACCGATCGCAGTCAGCCACCAGCAGCCGTGGACCGGCTCTGGCTACGACGAACTGCGGTTGTGGGGAGACAACCAAGGCCATCCGTATGCCGGCGTCGTGTTGGCAGATGCGGCCGGTGTGGCTGTGGCACGCATCGTCTGGATCCCCCTTTCAGCCCTGGCCGGCTCCGATGCGGCTATCATACGGCTCGACGTCGCTCCGAAGTGGCGCAGCCGCGGTCTGGGAAGCTATCTCTTGGACCAGACGCTGCATGGATTAGCAAGCGGGGGGTACAGCCGGGTTGAAGTGCAGACCCATCTGACCAAACATGCGCTGGCTTACGCCATGTACATGCGTCGTGGTTTCACCCTGGAAGACGCCTGGGCCAACCTTGTCAAAACCTGAGCCGTGCGGGGCGCAGCGGCGCTGTAGCCCGGTGGGCTGCTGTTACATTTCGGGGCTGCGGCCTGGCCGTGTTGCTGGACGCCTCCAGCACGCGCGCACAATAGTGGGTCAGCCTTCCACGGGGACCCCAACAAGTAGTCCGCGGATTGGATCCAGAGCAAGCGTTGACGCGGGAGGCGCGGACAGCGCTATTGCGGGTTGACCAACACCCACACCAGGCCGTCATTGATTGTCTCCAATGCCACGCCCAGAGTAGGACCGCTCTCGTCCACGCTGACGTCCTCCACCTGCACCGTGCGCAGGGCGCGGGCATGGCCGGGCGTCGCCGAAACCGTAAGCCGCTGGCCGGGCCGAATGGCCTCGCCGTCCTGCACCTTCACCTGCGCCACACCGAGCACAGTGATCGCCACGTAGTCGCCGGGCCGGGCTGGGCCGTCTGTGCTGTGCATCACCTGTTCTCCATCTTTGCCCGGGGCCGGCTGTAGGGTCATGCGGCTGCTGACCACGCCGACAACATGTGTGCGTTCTGTGTTTGCCAGCGTCATCAGTGCCAGGCGGTTGAGAGCACCGGGGATCGGATCGGCCAGGCCGATGGCCGTCACCACATCGCCGGGCGACAGCGGCTGATCGGCGCCCGCCATTGCCAGTAGCGTCTGCGCGCTCAGGAACACGTTGCCGGCTTCGATGTTGTCCACTGTATATAGCGCCCACTGGCCGGCGGCATTTGCGGTGTTGGGCAAGAGGGTGGCGCCCAGTGTGCCAGGTGAAGGCACGTACATGCCATAAGTCGGATACGCGCCATCCTCGCCGACTTGGATGGCATCGTCGCCGGTGGAACGGATGCGCACGCCGTCGCCGTCAGCGCGACCCACGTACAAGCCAAAGCTCTCGGCGCCAGCTATCTCGAAGCCATTGCTGCCCGTTGAGAAAACGACAGACGATGGGTTGCCGGCCTCGCCCACATAAACGCCGTCGTCGCCAGCCGTGCCCACGACGAAAGCGTCGTCGTTCACTGACTGCAAGAACACGCCATCGTCGCCGGCCGAGGTGACATAGATCGCGTCATTGCCAACTGAGTCCATGAACACGCCATCATAGGCCGAAACGATGTTCAGGCTGTTTCCGTAGGCTGCCACGTTGACCAATTTCAGGGGCGCGTCTTCGGGTGCAGCGAACGAGCCCTCGATAATCAGCGGGACGTTGTTGCCGAACCACCCCTGACCCAGGTGATCGTGTTGGTTGTCGCTTACCCAAGCGCCCCCTTGGTTCCAGTGGCCGGCGGTAAGCTGGATATCGGTGATGGTGATCTGCCCGTCATGGTTGACATCACAGGCCGGATCATAGGCCGTCCCTGGCGCGCAGGGACCGGCCTCGAAGTCCCGCAGCGCAGCGGAGTGGAGCGGCGCCGCGGCGGTAGGTAGCGAGATCAGAGCCAGAAGAACTGGCGCGAGGATGAGAAGTCTTGCCCCTTTCATGGCGCACCTCACTTGAAAACGAACCCCGACACTTGCTCCGCTGTCGCCCAGCGGCGAGCAGTCCCAACCGTGCTCATGATCATTATAGCAGAAAAAACGGGGGGTGCGCGCGACGATTTTCACGAAGCGAGGATCACAGAGGCAGATCGCACTGGCAGAGTGCCGCTGTCTCGGCTGACCGTTATGGGGACTCGATTCCCGGAACCCGGTTTCGACGCTCACGGGCGTCGGCCAGCCATCTGAAGGACGCGGGCATGACCGGCGGCCGGGAAGGCCGCCGGTCATGCCCGCGTCGAGATTCAAACCTACGTCGCCAGGCGCCCGCACGCCTACGAGCTGTACACCCGCCGCGGCTTCATCCCGGAGGATGCGGAGACAGGCCAGACTATTGTGAGGAGATCAGGCGATCCCTTTTGCTTTGCTGCGCGCTTCGTCGATCACATCCAGGACCTTCTCCGGATTGGCCACGCCGATCAAAGCGAAGGTCTTGCTGCCCGACGATGCTGTCTGGCAGATCACATCGCCGAAGTTGAGCATGGTGTTGAAGATGCCCTTCATGCGGATGTTGATGTCTTGCACGT
>JAAEKA010000283.1 GCA_014155705.1 Anaerolineae bacterium clx_CAG2
ACGGACTGGCTGCCCGGCAAATGCCCCAACTGCGGCGCGCCGCTGAGCGTGGCGACAGTCCACTGGACGGGGACCGAGACGGCCGACTGCCCCTACTGCCACGCGCATCTTAAGCCAACCGCCACCCGCTAGTTCACACGTGGGCGTGCGAACTCCGCAATTCCTGGGGCAACAGTCCTGGCAGCCTCGTAACGCAATCCGCCGGATTGCAGACGAACAATCCGGCGGATTGTTCTACGAAGTCAGGATCGCCTCCAGCACTCCGCCTGCAATGGCCAACGATTTCTCTGAGATGGTAAAACAGTAGCGCCGCTCGGCGCGGGCATCCAGGTCGCCGATCTTCATACCGATATGATCCGCCACGCTGGGGTGGACGATGCCGCGCAGCACGCCGCTGAAGGGGGCCGCGATGGGCGCGCCGTCGATGTGGGCAATGACCTGGCCCTCTAGCACTATGTCGCCGATGGCCGCGTGGGCATGGACGTAGCCGTCGGCCAGATCCAGCCCTGCCAGAACAGGATAGCCAGGCCGATCAGCCAGATGGCCGACTGGACTTGTTTCCAGGGCAGCGGCAACTCCGGCTCGTGTGCTGTAGTTTGGCCCTTCTCGGCGCCGTGGATTTCTGGGGGCATGGCTGGTATCACCCGTTCTCGCTGGGAAACGCCAGAAGCCACGCCTTGATCGAGGCTTGCTCGACCTGGTCGCTGTAATTCTGAGCTTGTTCGCGCACGCAGTCTATTATCTTCCTGGCGATTCCCTTATCCAACGGCGCCAAGACGTCGAAAGACTCCTGGATGGCGCCCTTACTTGCCTCGACGACATGCGCATCTGTTGGCATGCTCCCCAGTTGCTGCAACGCTCGTTCGATGGCCACGGCTGCACCCATCGCTACTTTGAACTCCTGACCTGTGAAACGTTGAATGATCTGCTCGTAGATTTTCTGGCAACACGCCAAGTCGGAGAGCTTCGGCATCGCTGAGTCGAGGACATCACCCGTGACGGCGTAGCCAACGTCGCCAGCGCTGGTTTGTGACCGGATATACGCTTGCTCCCGATCGAGACCTTGTTTACTGATTGGAATTCCCATGATCGCTCCTTCGGCGTAGTCAGTGAGATCTTGCAAGAACTTATGGTGACTTACTCTGCCGGCAATTTGTCCCTGAGCGTCCAGGCCAGGCGCGCCACGGGCGTGGTTAGCTCAGGGTCACGGTTAACAATCCAGGTTAGGTCCGATCTTGCCGCAGCGTTCTTCGGCGTACTGAACATGAGGCTCAACCTTGCGCGCTCCAGGTAGGCTTCTGAGCGCCTGGACTCGTCGAGCAAGCCGATGGCTTCGCTCAAAATGTCCCGGGCGGCCCTGAGCTCCTGGTCCTTATTCACCTGCAAGCAGTCGACGTCCTCGCAGTTGACGGCTATGCCGCGCCGGGCAAGGCCCATGCCAAATCGGATGGCGCCGATGTCATCATGACCCGTCAGGTACGCCAATTCGTAATCACGCAGGGCAGATCGAGACGACTCGCAAGCCTGCTGACGCAGGGCGTTGTCCTGATCCATCTGAGCCATCTTGTTTCTAAGTCGACCGCGGTTGAAGTATGCTGGCGCCAGCCGGTCGTTCAAACGCAGCGCTTCCTCCAGGTTTTGCAGGGCCAAAGCCAGGTTGCCCTGCTTTTCATAGGCGATCGCCAGCGTGTTGAAGGCTTCCGCGAAGCTGCGATTGCGGGCAATCGCCGTATTGCAGTCATCAATCGTCTTCTGCCACCGTTCTGACTCCTGGTCTGGCTCCGCAGAGTTCTCCAGCCAGCACAGGCTTCGTCCGTAATAGGCGTCAGCGTTGTCCGTATCGAGCTCGATAGCCTTGTTGAACCGGTCCACCGCCAACTCGAAGTCAGCGCCCGCGGCTGCGATATCGCCCAGCCGTTTACGGCTCATGGCCCGTTGATAATAGGCCGTGCCCAACGTGCGCAGCAATCCGGCATCTGGCTCATCCAGGCTGAGTGTAAGGATCTCCTCGCCAAAATTGATGGCTTCATTGAAGTTTTGGAACTGAGCCTCCCCGATGATGGTATCTTGCGCCTCTTGTGCAAAGCGGGATGTGACCTGGGCGGACCGGGCGTAGTATTGCGCCAGGTTATGGTAGTTGGCAAAGCCAGCATCCGCCGCAAAGGCCTTCAGCTCAGCAAAATTCGGCAGACCCAGGTGGATCGCCAGTTCTCTCTCGTTCGCGGGGTCTTGCCCCAACTCGATTTCCCTGACAACTCGTTTCAGCGCCGTAAAGGTAGGGATGTTCTTCTCGCGGAATTTCGTGATGTCGCTGCCTGCCTTGGTGTACAGGATGGCCTGATCGACCCAATTGACGATCACTTGTGTGTCGAACTGTGTGGTCAACAACAGCTCGCGCAGGTCAGCGCCCGCCAGGTTTTGTGCGTCATCAATGCCGATCTGCTCCAGTCGCGAGGCGTGCCAGGTGCTGATGCCTTGCAGGTTCTCCAAAGGAAGGGCGTTTGGCGTGGCAGCAGTGCGACCTGTCAACACCGGATCGGCCAGACGCCGGAACCAATCGATGCCTCGGCTGGGGAATGCGCCGATTACGAACGCGAGAATCCCGGGCAGCCAAATAGTGGCGTAGCCTGGTGCTGTCGGCGGGCTCTGGTAGGTCGAGGGTGAGTTGAAGATGGTCGCCGCCCCCACAAACACCAGGACCACCGCCGCCACCATGCGCACCAAAATAGACGCATAGACCTGCGGCTGCAAGTCAAAGGTATTGTAACGACGCACTAATTCGAAGAGCGAGTAGACATACGCCCCCAAGTAAGCGGTGAACAGCAGCCGCACCACGTCATTTCGCTCAGGGTTGACGGGTTGGGTCTGCGCGCCGGTCAGTTGCGCTGAAGCAGGGATAGTTGTTGTGACCACCGTAGTCAGCGTGATCGACTGCGCAGGCGACGGGATGGGGGTGGTCAGGATAGTGGTCATCGTGATCGAGTTGGTGTCCGAAAGCACGACGGATGAGGTGGCCCCAGTGGTCTGTGTGATAGAGTCGGTGGCCGACAACACCCCGGATGATGCCACGGTGGGCTCCAGGTCAGTGACAGGTATGCTGATAACGGGCAAGCCGGAAGCCTGCTGCTCGCCGGGTGCAGCAGGCGCCAGGGGAGACAATGGGTAATAGAGCCAAAGGACGAAGACTGAAAACGCAAGAATCAGGAGGATGTAGAGCAGGTACTGGCGTGAGCTGTAGACTCGCTCATACAGCTCCTGAACTTTTCTGCGCTCACCTTGCTTGATCAAGCCCAACAGCAAGAACTCGTCGGACAAGCGGTTAATCTTCACCTCTTTGCGATGGGCCTGATAAGCATAGTATGTGATTGGAAAAACGCCTAACAGGGCCAGCAACGTCAGTAAAGCCAACAGCGCCTGCATCGACGCAGGCGCCGTGATTGCCTGCCAAACCTGACTCCAGCGCTCTGCCAAACCCTTCCAGGTGACTGAGTCCAGCGCGGACGGCGCCACTCCCAAGATGATCAATACGGCGCCCACCAGCACGACCAAGAACACAAACAGAAGTACAACCAACACCGCGAGGCCCAGCGCGTCTGCAGTAAGCGCCGTTGCCCGGTTCAACCAGCCAGATTTGGCGATCGGCTTATCCACAGAGTCAGTGGAACGTTGATCCTGTGCCATGATTACCCTCTTTTGTGTGACTGATCCGAGAAGGAAGCAGATCCGATGAGCAGCTTGGCATCATTGTAACACAGCAGCGGGGTTTGTCAAGGCGCCTGGCAAGGCCACGGCTAGGCGAACAGGATCATCTCGACCTCAATCTCATCGCGGATTGGGATGCCGTCATTGCCAATGAGGGGGATCTCCGGCTTGATCTGCCGTGAGCGGGCCAGCGCGTGAGCATGGAGGGCCGCCAATGCAAAGCCGCGTTTTTGATAGAAGCGCAGCGCGGCCGTGTTGTCGTTGGTGGTAATCAGCCAGAGCCGCCGGCAGCCCGCTTGCCGTGATGCCTGTTGCACCGCATC
>JAAEKA010000284.1 GCA_014155705.1 Anaerolineae bacterium clx_CAG2
TGAGTTGCATGGCGCGCGGCATGGCCACGGTCAGAACATCGCGCACACCGGCCCGGGTCTGCACGGCCTGGGCCAATGCGCCAAAATCCTGCAGTGTCACCAACACCTCCGCCGAGGTCGACCGCGCCTGAGCGACGATCTGAGCAGGGTCGCCGTGCAGCGATGGCAGCACCACCACCCCGCCTGCTCGCAGCGCGCCGTAGTAGGCGATGACTAACTCAGGAATGTTGGGCAACAAGAGCATGACCCGATCGCCAGGGCGAATGCCGAGGCCATGCAGCACGTGGGCGAATTGATTAGCCCGCTCGTTCAGCCGCGCATAGGACAGTTTAGCGCCCAGATAGAGGGTGGCTGGACGCTTCGGGAACCCATCGGCTGCGCTCTCCAGGAATTCGGACAGCGGCCGTGCAGGAATGGGCACCGTCTTGGGCGTGGCTTTGCCGTAGGCTTTGAGCCAGGGGCGCCCAAGTTCAGCCAGATCCTCGGTCGCCTCCCGGCGCCAGGTGATGTTGGGCTCGTCGGCCTGGATGAAGCGCTTAATGGCTCGATTGACGGCCTGGTGGCGCTCCAACTGGATTTTATGTTTGGATGCGCCCACGTCCACCCGCTCGGCTCCTGGGATCACCTTAGCTACCTCATCGATCACGTTGCGGGGAAAATAAGTGTCGCGTTCGCCCGTGATCACCAACGTTGGCACGCGCAGCGTTCGCATCAACGCCCAGCCGCGCCATTGCAGCATGTTGTTGTTGGCCATGCGCTTCATGACATGCAGCTCGGCGTTCCAGCGCGGGCGATAATCCCAGACCGGCCGTAGCAGAGCTGTCGGCAGACGATAAGCCAGAGCCACCGCCTTGGGCACTGGATATTCCCCCGCCGTGGCAATCAACACCAGATGACTGATCTGTTCAGGATGAGCGCTGGCATACTCTACGCAGACCGCCCCGCCGAAAGAATGCCCCACCAGGTCGAACTGTTGGGGCAGACGCAGGTGCTGGCTAATTGCGTACAGGTCGGCCACCAGCTCAGGCATGGCGTAGCGTGTGTAGGGGGCGTCGCTTTGGCCGTGTCCGCGCAGGTCGGGTACCACCACCCGGTACTCCTTGGCGAAGTCGTTGATCTGACGCTCCCAGGTCTCCGCGCAGCCGGCATAGCCATGCACAAAGACGATGGTGCGCTCCACTCCCTCTGGCCGGATGTCGATCACGCTGAGCTGATCGCTAACCACGCCAGGCATTGGCACGTTGACCCGATAGAGGTCAAAATCGAGTTGGATATCGCTGCGCTTGATGCCGCGTAGTTCACGTTTCATGATAGGCACAGTCTACCACAGGCCGGCAAGCACGGCAATGATTGGCGTGAACCGGCGCCTCCCGGACGTTTTTTGGCATACGAGAAGAAATTGTATTGTCATAAAATTAGATACTTGCATTATTGAAAAGTTGTGGTATACTTATGTTATCTGACTATGTCAAGCGAAGTATCTCGAAACCCAGAAAGGTAGATTCAGGCGACCGTTCCTGCCTACATTGCTGATGACACGTCGTACCTATCTTGATTTCGATCTAGAATTAACCCAACAGTCCGGCAGCTATACAGTCCGCGTGCTCCAATCGCCTGCGGGCCAGGCGTCCGCGTCAGCGGCAGCGCCCTTGCTGTCACCGGAGATGACCTGGTCCGTCGCAGAAGAGGATGGCTGGCACACACTGACCGAATTTGAACGCAAGGAACAGATCAGGCTCCGCGGCCAAAATCTGTTTCGAGCGGTCTTCTGCGATGACGTGCTGACCTGCCTGGGACAGAGCCTGGTCGAGGCGCGCCACAACAACTGCGGTTTGCGCATCAACCTGCGGCTAAGTGGAGTACCGGAACTGATTGCGCTGCCATGGGAATACCTCTTTCACCCGGCTCTGGACCGGTTCCTGGCTCTGTCCGCCGAAACCACATTGGTTCATTATCTGGATCTGCCCCGCAGGGCCCCGCCGCTCAGCGTCTCCCTTCCCCTGCACATTATGGTGGTCATGGCAACCCCTAAGGATCTGCCCAGGCTTGACAGTGAGAAGGAATGGCGCGTTCTGCAGGATGCCATGCGCCACCTGATCAAGACGGGCGTTGTCACTCTGGATCGGCTGGACATGGCCAGTCTGCATGACCTGCAGGGGCGGCTGCGCAGGCGTCCCTACCACGTGCTGCACTACATTGGCCACGGAGCCTTCTCCGAAGACACAGGCGAGGGCGCGCTGATGTTCTGTGGGCAGGATGGTTGCGCCGTCCCGGTGCGGGCGCACGATTTGGCGCTGCTGGTCAGTGATTCCGACTCGCTGCGGTTGGTGGTGCTCAACGGGTGTCAGGGTGCGTATGGCGCTCCGAACGACCCATTTTCTGGCGTAGCCCAGGCGCTGGTACAACAGGGGACGCCCGCCGTACTGGCCATGCATTCGGCGATCTCAGACCAGGCCGCTGTCATGCTGACACAGGAGTTCTACGCAGCCCTGGCTGACGGTCAACCGGTGGATGCTGCGCTGGCAGAGGCGCGCAAAGCCATTGCCTCCCAACTGCGCAGCCTGGAATGGGGCGTGCCTCGGCTGGTGATGCACGCTGCCAACGGCCGGTTGTGGGACATTCATGCAGCCCGGTCCAGCAAAGACCTACTGGCCGTACACACCGTAGACAACGGTCTGTCGATTCTGGAGGGCTTGGTCAGGCGCCCCGACTTCAAGGCCAAGCTGGCGGCCTTGCAGACAGACTTCGAGGCGGCAGGTTCACAGATCGAGCTGCTAACTAACTACAAGGACCTGCACGATCTGCTGCACAACCTGCAATATCTCTGCTTCAATGGCCTGGTCCAGGAGGCGCGCCGCTTTCCCGAAGATCCCCTGTCCCTGGACATTCTGTTGGACCATGAGTTGACCCTGGACGGCCTGATCGATGGTCTGACAGAGGTCGCGCTGCGGCCTGCTATGCCCGCCAGCGAACAGGACTGGATCAAGGATCTGGTCGCGGCGCATGGCCAACTACAGCAGGCCATCCAAACTCTCGACGCCGAGCCGCTGCACCGATCGATCCGGCTAACCAAGCGCGTGCTTGACCGCCAGCCCACCCGCATCAACGAACGTTTGAACGCGGCTGCACGCGCCCTGCGCCTGGTTGCCATCGCGCAATCCATGTTGTCGATTCGAAAAGAGCTGCGGCGGCTAAAGCTGGCTCCGCAGCAGGTCAAGCGCTTCGAGACCGGTGTCACGGCGTTGGGCGATTTGGGTGACAATCTGACACGACTGGTCGAGGACCATGACCGCTGGCAAGCCATCGATCTGGAGTTGCGGCGCATCGAGGCGGTGATGGGGCACGACCTGGGTGAGATCAAGCTGTCCTGGCCTGAACTGAGGGCTAAGGTCGATCCCTTGTGCCAGCAGTCGGGCGCGATCTGGGCCGAATGGATCCGATGCGACAGCCGGGATCTGGACAAGGCGTTGGCCAGCAAAAATCCTAACCAGATCCGCCAATGTTTCCAGCGCTATCGCCGCCGAGTCGGCAACCGCTTCTACCAGGTAGACACTGATCTGAAATCGTTGTGCCACGAGCTGCGCTCTGTAGGGCAGCCGCTGGCATCCACTTTTACCATTCTCTCGTCGTAACTGCCGCAATGCCAGTCATCCAGGCTGTCCCCAATGCCAGGCGTGTGAGTGAAAGCATTTTTATTATGAGCGATATCTTGACACAGCAAGACGCGAACCATCTTTGGATGCCGTTTGTGTCGTTGACCTCGTTGCGGACATTCCACAACCAGTTGTTGACCACCCATCGGCAGTTCGGCAGCACACCTGAGTTCTTGGCTGAAGCGAGCGTCTTTATTGAGCAGGGCAGAACCGTCGGCGCGCTGCTGGACATTGAGGACGAACGGGCAGTTGCACAGAGTCTGCTGGACTATTGGGCAGCGATTCTTTATCGATCGGACGTCGAGCCTCCTGAGTCTGCGCTAGCCGAGTTCGATTGGGATCTGGCCCCCGAGCTGCCAGATCACCTGTGCCCCTACGTGG
>JAAEKA010000285.1 GCA_014155705.1 Anaerolineae bacterium clx_CAG2
GGTCGCCCAGGGCCTCGTAGCGGACGATCAGCGCGGCCAGCCCGGCCGCGCTCAGGCTGGCCACGCGGCCGCGGTACTCGGCGCTGAGGGCCGCTGCCTCGGCGTCGCACGCGTCCATGTCCGCCTCAAGCTGCGGATCGTCCATGCCGGCGTAGAGATCGCCCAGATTCCAGGCCACCTCCTCGGCGCCGGTCAACAGAGGTTCAGTCATTGTTTTTCTCCTGTTGGTGTGATGCCCCGGAGTGTACCACAGAGGGGGGAAGTAAGTAGAAAACGATTACCCCGGATAAGCTAAGTTGGTGGATGCCAACCCCAAATAGTCCAGACACGCCGGGAGCGCACCACAAAAGCGTTGTTCATTTGCAGCGCTTCCACCGTGGCTCGTCCTGTGGGCGTCAAGCCAATGATGATGAGTCCTCCCTGCTGCCAGGCGAAGTGATCCTCCCAGCGCTGGCGGCGCGGATCGAAGATCGGCGCTGATTGGCTGGTCGCTCCGTCCCAAGCGCTGGTCTGGTCACCCTTGTACACGTTGCATCGGGGACAGGCAAGCCACAGGTTGTCTTCTTCTGAGCTGCCTCCTGCAGCCACAGGAATGATGTGATCGATCTCGATCGGCATGCCGATGACCGATTCTTGGGTCTGACAGTACCCACAACGACGTTGAGCTTGTTCAGCGACACGGTCCCGTACCTGCCGGGGAATAGTGCTCCGGCTCATGACGCTTTCAAGACCGTGGGATCGGACAGATCGTAGCCTCGTTGCTTCAGGACGAGTGCGGCTTGCGCACGCCGAACCAAAGCACGATCGTAAGTAGCAATTAGTTCATTCCGTTGTGACTGCTCGTTGGCGGTGAGCGGTCGGCGCTGGGCTTGGTCATTCAACTTGGCCAGGGCCTCCTGCTGCTGGCGCGTCAGGGTGCTACGAGCAACCAGCCAGAGCACGTCGTTGGAGAGCTGAGAAAACGAGGCCAATTCGGCCTCCACATCCGCCGGAAGCGAGGGCAGATCCGGAATTTCGCGCAGCACGATCTCTTTGACCACCTCAGCGACAGGGCGGTTCTGGCGGCTGGCGGTGCGGCGCAGTTGCTCGTAGGTAGCGGGTGGTAGCTCGAAGGTGATTGAAGTTGTCATAATGCAAATACCCTTAGCTGGCAGAATGCCCCGACCGTCTGTTTGTTACAGCATTGTATCCCTAATGGCTTGCGACGCCAAACGGCTGCCGACCGATAGCTTGCACACTCGTGGACGACCGCGCCGCAGCAGGTTGATGTGCGCCGCTGGCAGCACAAAGCGCAGGTCTATGCAGACCTGCGCTTTGCAATGAGCCACAACTGCAGGGGCTAGCTCTTGAACTTGTCGGCGGCGTCGCTGAAGGCGGAGCCCAGCGAGTCCCAGGCCGACTCAATCCCTTCCTTGACCGACTCCCAGGCGTCGTCGCTGGCCGCGGCCAGATCAGACACCTTGTCCTTGCCTTCATCGACCTTGCTCTGCAACTCGTCGATTTCCTTGTTCAGGTCCGCTTGGGCGTCAGCGTTGGCATGGGAGGCCTGAGCCTTGAGCTTGTCGATCTCGGCCTGCCACTCGTTGATCTGAGCTTCAAGCTTTTGCTGATAGAGTTCTTTCTCGTTCACGATGATCTCCTTGTAAGTTTTGGGATTTGTAGCCTGAGAAATGGTTCAATGGCTGCACCGCAAGGGCGGAGTTGCCCCGCCCCCGCGGCTGGCCCGCCATTGGCCGCAGCGGGGGGCGGGCGAGCTGATCATTGATACGTCCACCCATTTCATCGCCGATTGGCTCGGTCAGGCCCACTCCCGCAGACCTCCGGGGTGCTACGCAAAGATCGGGCCAAGCGGGAACTAATGGGAGAGACGGTCCTTAGCTGACGGCCTTCACACAGGTATCGCACAGGATGTAGACGGTCTCGTGCAACACCCAGCCGGGCTCGCGCTGCATTTGCTTGGTGGTTTCGTGGGCGTGCTCCAGGCACAGCCCCTTGCCGCAGATGGCGCAGACGGCAATGGCCTCCTTGTCGATTCCTGTTTTCGCATCAACGTAGCACTTCATGATAGACTTTCCTCCGTTTCTGATGGGCAAGAACAATGTTACATCGTTCATGCCGGGTTGTACGCAGCTCGGCCATCAACCTTCCTGGTCTGGCAGCGGTGATGGGCCAGCCTGTGTCTGCAAGAGGCTCAGAATTTCAGCAACAGAGAGGATAGGAACCTGTTGTTCGCGCGGCGCCATGGTCAGGACTCGCGTCGCACTACCATCGGCTGCCATGGCCAGCACGTTGGTGGTCGCTTGGCTCTGAAGGAGCGCTACGACGCTGGGTGGGAACTCACTTTCTGGTGCAAGCGAGACGATGATCCAGTGAGCGCCGGTCCGTTGGACGGTGGCGGCCAACTCCCGCAGATCATCGACCTCCGCCACGACCTCAACGTGTGCGGATCTGGCCAACACATGCCCTAACATCTGCCGCAACAGACGAGAGTCGTTGGCGAGAATCACCTTTACCGGTTCATTTTGTGCTGGTAAGGCAGGTGTGGTATTACCGTTCATGGGTCATCGCGTCCAGGCGTACTCCTCGGTTTCTTTCAGTCTGAGCCTCCCCTTTACTATACCATGAACTGCGTACCGTTGACCATAGGTCAGGATATAGAGCGAGGATATATCTTGCGATATGTATGGGATGTATGGGCTTGTCCCCTGGAAAAAAGCGGCGTGTCGCGCAAGGAGCGCACGCCTCTAGTCAGCTATAGGTCTGGCTGCCGCCGTCGCCCAGCCGCCTGCTGGCCGGTAGTTTCGTCTTAAGCTGCTGTCTGTTCTGCCTCCTCCTGCTCCCTGGTCAGAACCAGGTAGCCCACCGCATCCCGCCGGCTGCTGACGCCCAGCTTGTCCAGAATGTTGTGGACGTGGTTCTTGACCGTTCCTACCTCGATTACCAGGCGTTCGGCGATCTGCTGGTTGGTCAGGTCCTGGCTGATCAGCTCCAGCACTTCGAGCTCGCGCGGTGTCAGATCGACCAGGTCGGCGCTGATCGACGACTGGCTCACCAACTGCGCCAGCTCGGCGACGCGGCTCATCAGCGCCGCAGCGATCTCGGGCGACACCCGCGCCTTGCCCGCGTGCGCCGCGCGGATGTGGCGCAGCAGCTCCGCGACATTGTCGTCCTTCAGCACGTAGCCGGATGCGCCCGCTTCCACGTATTGCATGATCTCCCATTGCGCCTCAGTCACCCCTACAACCAACACGGTCATGTCCGGATACTCCTGGGCCAGGTTGCGCACCAGCTCCAATGCGCTGCCATCGGGCAGATGGGTGCTGATCAGCGCAACGTCGGCTTCGGCCGTTTGCGCCAAGGCGGTCTGCGCGTCGCTGGCCCGGGCGGCGACCTCGATATCCGCTTCATCGGCCAGCACCGAAGCGATAAGGCTGGCCATGAGAGGCTGTTCGTGGACGATCAGAACGCGGATCATAGTGAATCTGGCCTCCTCAGTTTGCAGCCAGTCGCCCCAGAAACGCGCGCACGGCGCGCGGCGAGGCCAGCCGGCAGTCGGCGCAGGTGGGACGGGGCTCGGCGGCCACGACCACAGCCACGCCGCCCTGTTCCTTGATGACCGCAAAGGCCTCCTCATCCTTGTCGTCGTCGCCCACGTAGACCGGCAAGCTGTCGGGCCAGGCTGGCTCTTGCAGCAGGTAGCGCAGGGTCAGTCCTTTGTTGGCCTGCGTGGGGCCGATCTCCAGGAACTTGTGGCCGCCCAGCAGGCGAAAGCGTCCCTCCGGCGTTTGGGCGATGTTGGCCTCGGCCAGCCGCCGCGCGCCGGCCAGGATCTGCTCAGCCTGGCGGTCGTCGGCGAAGCGGGCGTGCAGCGCCAGCGTCCAGCCCTTGTCCTCCAGGTAGAAGCCGGACTGTTGGCCGATCAACGCGGCCCAGCCGGG
>JAAEKA010000286.1 GCA_014155705.1 Anaerolineae bacterium clx_CAG2
GCTGCCGGTCGCGCTGAGCTGGTGATAGATGCGGGCCTCGGGCGAGTAGATCGAGCGCCAGCCCAACCGCTGCAAGCGCCAGGCCAGGTCCACGTCCTCCATGTACATCCACAGCGCAGGATCGAAGCCGCCGGCCTGCTGCCAGGCCTCACGGCGATAGGCTGCCGCGCCGCCGCACGGCCCAAAGACCCAGCGATCCTGGTCGTACTGGCCCTCATCTGTCTCCCACACGCCGCGGTTGCGGGGGATGCCGTCCTTGCCCATCAGGTCGCCGGCCGTGTGCAATGTGTCGCGGTGGTCGAAGAGCAGCATCTTACTGGCGGCCGAGCCGGCCTCGGGATGCTGCTCCAGGGCGGCAACCAGCGCGGCCAGCCAGCCCGGCTCGGCCTCGGTGTCGTTGTTGAGCAGCACCAGGATTTCCCCTTGCGCGGCGGCTACGCCCGCGTTGCAGGCGGCGATAAAGCCGCTGTTCTGCGCCAGCGCCACCACGCGCGCCTCCGGGAACTGCGCCGCCAGGTACGCCACCGTGTCATCGCCGGACGCGTCATCTACCACGATCACCTCGAAGCGGTCAGTGGGGTAAGTTTGCCCGCGCAGCGCCGGCAGGCAGGTCGCCAGCAGCGCCTTGCCGTTGTAGGTGGGGATGATGATGGACACGAAGGGGAGAGGGGGCATGGGATGGTGCATTCATTCTTGCCCAACTCGTAATGCGTACCCCGTAATCGGACGTACATGCGAGGCGCGTCTGATTACGAGTTACGAGTTACGGGTTTCA
Source organism: Anaerolineae bacterium clx_CAG2 (assembly GCA_014155705.1). Lineage (GTDB taxonomy): Bacteria > Chloroflexota > Anaerolineae > JAAEKA01 > JAAEKA01 > JAAEKA01. Next base: position 776 of record JAAEKA010000286.1, read on the forward strand.
GGTAACGTCGTGCTCGAAATAGGCCGCCAACGCCTCTTGCCACGGCCGCAGTGTGATGCCCTGCGCTGCGCCCACCGTGTTGAGCAGGATGGCGTGGGGCGGGGGCGTAGTGCGGCGCGGCCAATCGCCCGAAGAGATGGGGGTGACGGTCACGTCGGATCGGCCGGCCAGGCGCAGGACCTCAACGGCCCATTGGTGGCGCGTACAGTAGCCGCTGTTGGTGAAGTGAAGGATGCCGTGGCGCCCGCTGTCGATCAGTTGTACGATGGCAGCGGCCAAATCGGGCGCGTAGGTAGGGTTGCCAAACTCGTCGGCGACCACCCGCAGGCTGCTATGCTTCTCGGCCGCAGCGATGATCTTGGCGTTGAAGTTGTTGCCGCCGTTGTTGTACAGCCAGGCCGTGCGCACGATGTAAAAACGGCCGGCCAACAGGCTCAATACCACCTTCTCCGCTGCCGCCTTGCTGCGGGCTTAGACGCCGCTGCGGGCCGCGGTGGCGTCCCACTCGCGGTAAAAACGGGCCGGTTCGCCGGGGAAGACCTCGTTGGTGCTGACATGCAGCAGGGCTGCGCCGCTGCGCTGGCAGGCCAAGGCCAGGTGCTGTACGCCGGTGACGTTGACCGCGTAGCAGGCATCGGGCGTGTCCTCCGCGCCGTCCACGTTGGTCCAGGCCGCCGCGTTGAGCACTACATCAGGGCCGAAGCCGGCGATCTGCTCAACGATGGCCGGTTGGCTCATGTCTACCTCAGGGTAGTCCAGAGCCAGAATCTGCCGGTCAGCCAGCGCATCCATCAAGGCCCGGCCAAGCTGGCCGCGGTAGCCAACGACGACGATGCGCTGTGGGGGTAGGGGTGAAGAGGTCAATGCCACGAATGAACGCTCCTTAGCGCTGTGTTGCGAATCCGGCCTGAGCCGGTTTTCAGTTGACGGAAGCCGGGGCTTCAGCCGGGCCTGGCGTTCAAGACCCGGCGTGAAGTCCCGACTCACGCAATCGAAAAGTCATTGTGTGGTCGCATTGTAGCATTTCTGGCCGGGAAGGACAAGGAGACGCGATCTGCATCCTTGCCCGAATGAGGCTTTTAGCGCTATACTATGATTCATGCTGCGGCAATGGCGCCGCGGCCAGCACAGGCGCCCGGCGCTTGGTCATGTCGACCGGCGTCAAGTGCCCGGCGCCTGTCCCGTTAGCTACGACGAGTCCAGGAGCGACCCTATGTCGAAGACGATGAAAGCTGTCATCAAGCCGGAACAGGCGCCAGGGCTGGCGCTGGCCGAGGTTCCGGTGCCCAAGATCGGGCCCACCGAGGCATTGATCAAGGTACGCGCGACCTCGATCTGCGGCACCGACCTGCACATCTACAAGTGGGACGAGTGGGCGCGCAAACGTCTGCGCCCGCCCCTGGTGGTCGGCCACGAATTCTGCGGCTACGTCGTCGCAGTTGGCCGCGATGTTACGGAGGTCAAGGAGGGCGACTTCGTCTCGGCCGAAAGCCACATCACCTGCGGCCAGTGCGCCCAGTGTCGCACGGGCAACGGCCACATCTGCCAGAACACGCGCATCATCGGCGTCGATCGCGACGGCTGCTGGGCCGAATATATCGCCATGCCGGCCTACAATCTGTGGCCCAACGCCCCTGACATGGTGCCCGAGATCGCCTGCATGCTGGAGAACTTCGGCAACGCCGTGCATACCGCCTTTGCCAGCGACCTGACCGCCAAGAAGGTATTGATCACCGGCTGCGGGCCGGTGGGATTGATGACCGTGGCTGTGGCCAAGGCTGCCGGGGCGCGCTCGATCTATGCCACCGACATCAGCCCCTATCGCCTGCGCCTGGCGCATGAGTTGGGGGCGACCCACGCGCTCAACGTGGCTGAGGTGGACGTGGTGGAAACCATCCGCCAGGACACCGACGGCCAGGGCGTAGACGTGCTGCTGGAGATGAGCGGCGCGCAGCCGGCCATCGCGCAGGGCTTCCAGGCGCTGCGCGATGGCGGCGAGGCTGCACTGCTGGGCTTAACGTCCGGCACCATCGGTTTCGACATCAACAACGCCATCATCTTTAAGGGCGCCACGGTGCGCGGCATCGTGGGTCGTGAACTGTGGGGCACCTGGTATCGCATGCGCGGCCTGCTCAATGCCGGCCTGGTGGACCTGCGGCCGCTGGTGACGCACCGTTTCACGCTGGATCAGTGGGAAGATGCGATCCAGGTGATGAACGGCGGGGCCAGCGGCAAGGTGGTGATGTTTGTGGGGGAGGGGTAGATGGGTAGACAGGGTGACAGGGTGACAAGGTGACTTGCTCTGGCCGGTCTCCTGACCGAGCCAGTCTGACCCGGCCTACCCCAAACGCTCTGGCCGGTCTCCTGACCGAGCCAGTCTGACCCGGCCTACCCCAAACGCTCTGGCCGGTCTCCTGACCGAGCCAGCTTGACCCGGCCTACCCCAAACGCTCTGGCCGGTCTCCTGACCGAGCCAGGTCTGGGTATTCGCAAAGGAGTCGTACATGACAAAGCAACAGAACAACAAGCTCGCCTGGTTGCAGGATGAGTTGGACGAACTGCACGAGGTGGGGCGCTATAACCACATTCGCACACTAGATTCGCCGCAGGGCGCGTGGCTGATCGTCGATGGCAAGAAGGTGCTCAACTTCTGCTCCAACAACTACCTGGGGCTGGCCAACCATCCCCGCATCGTGCAGGCAGCCAAAGACGCCATCGATCGCTATGGCGTGGGGCCAGGCGCGGTGCGCACCATCGCTGGCACCATGACTTTGCACGAAGAATTGGAGCGCAAGCTGGCCGAGTTCAAGGGCGCCGACGCAGCCATCACCTTCCAGAGCGGTTTTTCGGCCAACATCGGCGCGATCCCAGCTCTGGTGGGCGACAATGACCTGCTGATCAGCGACCGGCTCAACCACGCCAGCATCATCGACGGCACACGGCTGACCAAGGCGGCGCGCACCATTTACGAGCATGGCGACCCTGAGTCGCTGCGCGATGTGCTTGAGATGAGCTACGGTCAGTACGAGCACATGTTCATCATCACCGACGGCGTCTTCAGCATGGACGGCGACATCGCGCCGCTGCCGCAGATCGTCGAGCTGGCCGAGGAGTTCAGCGCCATCACCATCGTCGACGACGCCCACGGCGAGGAGGTGCTGGGCCGCGGCG
>JAAEKA010000287.1 GCA_014155705.1 Anaerolineae bacterium clx_CAG2
GTGCGACTCAGGATTATTGTGGCACGAAGTTCGCAGAGTTCTTGCTTGAGGTCACCATGTGCGATAAATCGCTTAGCGCTGGCGGCATTGTCTCGTTGATACATCTATTGCTGTGGACCCGGTCTGCCGGGCCATCGGACACATCTTTTTGGCAGAAAACAGCCGAAGTCTCGAATCTGAAGCGTTATACCTGTGCCAAAGAGCGCAACCCCAGCCCTGAACAACTTTCGATCGACGCACTCGAAGTATACGGCGTGTTCGTGATTCTTAATCGTTGAACCATCCCAAACCATTGGCTTATCAAGCCATGTGTAGGTGAGATTGGGATGGAGGGTGCCGGCAAGAGATGAACGAAGAACGTCAAACGACGCTGATGAGACAACCCGCTGCCCTTGGTCCAAATAGATCATTCCAAGAAGAACCTTTACCATCGCAGGCTCCAGTCCGCTCAATCGGGCCGGAGGACAGTAGAAACCCCAGTACGCTACCATGTCACGACGAAAGATGTTGATCCTTGGTTGCAGTGAGGTTGGATCGGCTACTACCTCCTCACTAAGCCAAACGGTTCCGTCCGACTGGTGTTTCTTTGGTTCAAACGCTGGCAACACCCCCTTGTCAGTCTGGACAAAGTAGAAGTATCCTTCAAGAATCCGGCCATCTTTGAGCGAGGTTGTTGTCTCAAGCCGATCATGACGGGAAGCGATCCCTCGCGCAAATAGACCGTTCATCCGCATCCAGCCGTCACTGCTCAGCAATGCATCTATCTCACGGCCAATGGTGTTGTTGCATGACCTGCAAACCCTGATCAACGTGCGTGAATCCCCGCCAATCGATTTGGGAATTACGTGTTCATCGGTCAAATCAACGGAACCGATTGCATTGCAGTACGGGCAGTACGTCATGTCGTTCGCCATGGTGTTGGGACAGGTTAGGCTTCCTAACTAGGCCGAGTTCTCAGGCTATGTAGCGCAGACACCATCCTTGTTTTCGTCGTACGCCCTGAGTATACGTCAGGCTCGATGCTGCCGCCATGATCTTGGTCATATTACGGGTACCAAATTCCCCACCTTCCTCTCCCCCACCCGCTGGCGGCCGTCTGGGAGCGACAGGCGGTGTCACCTCTCCTCTGAAGTTATGATAGCAAATCCATACGCTGGCGCGAAAACGTCGTATGCTGTGGGAGCGGGCGATGGTGTGCGCTGAACGGGTATGCGACCGAAAGCCAACCAACTCAAGCGTTGCTCAGGTGGCTGATGCAATCCTTGTAAGCCTGACCATACGCTGCCACATACCCCGCTTTCAACGGCCACTGCTTCACGTGAAGTACGGGGATGACTTTGCGCCTGTCAGCAGCATAAGTGCGCCCGCAGACAAGCTGAAAAGCCTTGGCTTGCTGAGGCTCGTAGTAAGGCGGCTTGCTGCTCAAGCCGCTGGTCTTGGGGGCTGCTTTGTGCAAGAACTCCGTTACAGATGGATAGAACTCCAGCTTTTGGAGCCAGTAATTCACCTGTAAGGACATGGCGAAGACGATCTGGACCTGGCTCTGATCCAGGAGGATACGAATGGACTCGATGCCCTCTTTGGCTCTTTCCTCTGGTATCAGCACGGTCCTTCCTTTGGGGGCGTGAGGCAATCCCACATTGCACAGGTTGGTCAGCACCAATTGGTCGGCGGCGTACCTGTTGCCAGTCAATTCGCCGATGTAACCAAACGTTGCCCTGGCAAGATCATACTTGGCCGCCTCGCTTCTATGATTTGGTCGCGGTCTGAAGAAGTAGTCAGCGAAGAAGGCGTATTGGGCAAGCGTATCGGACTCCTGAAGCCGGGGATCATGGCCGATCACGAGAACACGCGCGTTTGCCAGGTCGCCAGCGCAGAAAGGCTTTGTTGGCATGAGGTTGACCGTTACTCCAGCGGTAGCTTGGATCCACTCACAGCTTGCATGATAGCGCAGTACGGTAACGAAAGCAAGTAGGCATCAGCGCCAGCAGGTGGCATTGGGTCGCAGCCTGTTGGGTGAAACTTCGCCTGCCCCTTGCAGTTATGAAAGTAACTCCATGCCGTTTGACAGATGCCCCTAACGCGCAAAAAATCCAAGTTGTCAGCAGCGACAACCCGTGGTTTGCCGCCTCCCCCAGCGAGCAAGGGACATCGACCAAAAATCGCGGGAGCACAAGCCACGGCACACCACAATCCCACCCGTCGCCACCAAAAACAGAAACTCCCGCCAAGCGACGGGAGTTTTATTCTTCGGTCCCTACCCGCTTGTGATCATCATTGTGATGACAACTCGCCGTACCTGAAACAATCGACGACGTGATCATTAACAAGACCGGTTGCCTGCATATGGGCATAGCAGATCGTCGGGCCGACGAAGTTGAAGCCGCGTTTCCGAAGGTCTTTGCTCATAGCCTCGGATTCGGGCGTGCTTGCGGGTATTTCGGAGAGGCTTCGCCAGCTATTCTGCTTGACCCGGCCACCGACGAATTGCCAGATGTAGGCATCGAAACTGCCGAATTCCTGCTGCACGGCCAGAAAGGCCTGGGCGTTCTTGATGGCCGATGCGATCTTGGCGCGATTGCGCACGATGCCAGGGTTGGCCAACAAGTGGGCTACTTTGTCATCGTCGTAGGCTGCCACCGCGGCCGGGTCGAAATTGTCGAAGGCCGCACGATAGGCATCGCGCTTCTTAAGAATTGTCGACCAACTCAGCCCAGCCTGCGCGCCCTCCAGGATCAAGAACTCGAAGATCGTCCGGTCGTCGTGCACCGGAACGCCCCATTCCAGGTCATGATAAGCTACGTAGAGCGGGTCGCTGCCGGCCCATTGGCATCTTGTCGTCATGATGTCGCAAATCCTTTATCTTGGCAAGCGATGCACATTCATGCATGCGCCAGCACAACAGGCACTTCAAGCTCCAGTCGACCCGCCAGCTTGTCCTTTTCGACCTCCAGGTCATACCGCGTCTGAAGGTTGATCCAGAACTGTTCGGAAGCACCAAAGTGACGGGCAAGGCGTCGTGCTGTGTCCCGGCTGATGCCCCGCTTGCCCTGGACAATTTCGGTGACGCGGCGCGTGGAAACGTTGATGCTCCTGGCAAGTCGATCCGGATCGATGCCCATCGGTTCCATGAACTCGTAGAGCAAGATTTCACCTGGGTGGATCGGGGGCAGCTTGTGCTCGCTCATAGCTTGCATGATAGCGCAGTGTGGCGACGATAGCAAAACAGCCGTCAGCGCCTGTAGGTGGCCTTGGGCTGCAACCCATTGGTCACCCCTTACAGTTATGAAAGCAACTCCATGACAACACAAAAACGCCGCCTGCAGGTTACGCAAGCGGCGCGGGAAGGCGGGTTTCCACGTGTGAAAAATTGCTATACCATCCCTGTGGCCTGCATATGGGCGTAGCAGATCGTCGGGCCGACGAAGTTGAAGCCGCGTTTCTGCAGGTCTTTGCTCATAGCCTGGGATTCAGGCGTGCTGGCGGGTATCTCTGAAAGACTTTGCCAGCTATTCTGCCTGGTCCGGCCGCCGACGAATTGCCAGATGTAGGCGTCGAAGCTGCCGAACTCCTGCTGAATGAGCAGGAAGGCGCGCGCGTTGCGGATGGCCGAGGCGATCTTGGCCCGGTTGCGCACGATGCCGGGGTTGGCCAGCAGCTCGGCCACCTTGGCGTCGCCGTAGGCCGCAACGATGGCCGGATCGAAGCCGTCGAAGGCCACCCGGTAGGCGTCGCGCTTCTTGAGGATCGTGGACCAACTCAAGCCG
>JAAEKA010000288.1 GCA_014155705.1 Anaerolineae bacterium clx_CAG2
CATCGCCGCCGAGACCGAGCCCCACATTCACTTCGGGCCGCCAAACTTAGGGGACGCCAAGCACTCGATCAGTGAGGCAGTGTGCTACGCTGCCACGGACACAGCCAACATGCTGCGCGCCAGCGCTATCATCACCCCCACGATGTCCGGCAGCACTGCCCGCATTATCTCGCGCTTCCGCTCCCCCAGTCCCATCATCGCCATCACCCCCAACCCAGCGGTACAGCACCAACTGGCGCTGTTCTGGGGCGTCCATCCCCTGCTCAGCCGGCGAGCGCCTGATACGGACACAGTGATCGAAGAAGCGGTCATTACGGCTGCCAATGCCGGTCTGGTCCATGAAGGTGAGACCGTGGTCATCACTGCTGGTACAGGCGGCCACATGGTTGGCACCACCACTCTGATCAAAGTGCATGTACTGGCCAGAACGCTGGCCCGCGGGCACGGTGTAGGCGGCAACACAGTCATGGGCCGCGTACGCCGGTTGGAAGGACCATTGGACAAAGATGTGATGCTCTACCACGACGAAATCGTCGTCACCCAGAAGACGGACCGTTCTTTTGTACCGGTGCTTGAGCACGCCACCGGCCTGATCACCACGGAAGGCGGGCTTGGTTCCCACGGCTATCTTTTGGCTGCTGAGCAGGGCCTGCCTGCCATTGTGGGCGCTGACAGCATTGATCTGCTTCAAGACGGGGACTGGATCGTGCTCGATGCCAAGGTGGGTGTAGTGGTCGAACGCAAGGGGATGCGCACTGGCTCCTTGCGCTAGACGCTGCTGGTTGGCGTTGAATTGACCTGAGCCATAACCCCGCTCAAAAAACAAAGCAGCCCCTGCTGTGACAGCAGGGGCTGCTTTGTTTTCCTGACGGACAAGGAAGAAGAGACTATTTGACCTCAACTGCGGCGCCGGCGGCCTCGAGGGCTGCCTTGGCCTCAGCGGCCGCTTCCTTGGACACGCCGGTGACCACCGTCGCAGGAGTCGACTCGACCAGGTCCTTGGCTTCCTTGAGGCCCAGGTTCGTGATCTTGCGAACTTCCTTGATGACGTTGATCTTGTTGTCGCCGATGCCCTTCAGGACGACGTCGAACTCGGTCTTTTCTTCTTCAGGCTCAGCAACGGCTGCACCGGCAGCAGCCGGGGCAGCGGCCATAGCCATCATAGGAGCAGCGGCGGTGACGCCCCACTCATCCTGCAGTTCCTTGGCGAGCTGAGCAGCCTCGAGCAGCGTCAGCGAGTTCAACAGCTCTTTTACCTGTGCGATCTTGTCAGACACGGTGAAAAACCTCCAGTTTGGTTAGTGTAACTTGTTTACGGTGAATTTTGACGCTGCCATCCAATGAATGACAGCAGCCGGCGCCACAGGCGCCACGACGTTAAACGGCTCAGGCGCTGGCCTGAGCGCCCTTGTCGGCGTACGACTGAATCGTCAGCGCCAGCTCGCGCATCGGTGCTTGCAACGTGCGGTAGAGCTCGCTGGCAGGCGCCTCCAGGGTGCGCACCAGCTCGCTGGCAGGGCCCTGAATTGCGCCCAACAGTTGGGCCAGAACATCAGTCTTGCTGGGCAGATCACGCAGCTTGCGGGCGCCTTCGGCGTCGAGAATCTGGCCGTCCAGGATTGCTCCCCGGACCTTGATGTTCTCCAGATCCTTGATCGAGTCAAAGAGCGCCTTGGCTGAGGTCGCGATGTCCTCAGGCAGGTACACAACGGCTGTCGGTCCAACAAGATAGTCTTCCGGAGCCGGCAAGCCCGCTTGCTGCAAGGCAATGACCATCAAGCTGTTCTTGACAACCTGGACACTCGTGTTGTGCTCCCGCATCTGGCCGCGCAGTCTTTGGATCTGCTGCACGGTCGTGCCGCGGTAGTCGGTCAACACGATAGCCTGGCTCTTGGTCAACTGCTCGACGTACGACTCGACGAACTGTTCCTTTTTCTCTCTTGAGATCGCCAAGCGCTTAACCTCCTTTACCACAGGGTTATCGAACGAAGCTGGCGACAGCGAGGCAACAAAAAAGAGCCTCCACATCAACCGATGCGAAGGCTCTCAGAAAGCATCCATGCAAGGTCGCCCCATTGACGGGGCAACTCCGACAGCCCCAACAACAGCCACTAAGGTCATGGCCGTGCAGGGGATCGCTTTCCAGATCCTGTCACTTCGGCGGGCTGATGGTTTAAGCCAACAAATTGGCGCCTGCTGTCACTAGCAACAATCTCGGAAACGAATCGGTTGTTAACTCAGCCCAAAAGACCAGGAGGCCATTCGGGTTAGCGAAAAAACTCAGGCAGTCCGCAACGCCGCCGCCTGGTTCGCATCTAGCTTGATGCCAGGCCCCATCGTCGACGTCAGGGTTACCCGCTTGATATAGGTGCCCTTCGCGCCCGATGGCTTAGCGCGCGAGACAGCTTCCATAACAGCAGACAGGTTGGCCATCAACTGCTCTTCCGTGAAGCTGATCTTGCCCAAGGGAACGTGAATGTTAGCGGTCTTGTCAACCTTGAATTCGACGCGTCCCTGGCGAGCCTCTTGGATCACGCGCGGCAGATCGTCATCTTCCACGATAGTACCCGCTTTGGGGCTGGGCATCAGGCCACGGGGGCCAAGCACGCGGCCCAAGCGACCGACCTTCTTCATCATCGGCGGCGTAGCGATGGCCATATCGAAATCAGTCCAGCCGCCCTGAATCTTGTTGACCAGCTCATCGCTGCCAACAAAATCAGCGCCAGCCTCTTCGGCGATTCTGGCCGCATCGCCCTCAGCGAAAACCAGAATGCGCACTTCTTTGCCGGTGCCGCTGGGCAACAGGACAACACCGCGCACCTGCTGGTCAGCGTGGCGAGGGTCAACACCCATGCGCAGGTGCACCTCGACGGTGCTATCGAACTTGGTGAAGGCTGTGTCACGCACCAATTTCACTGCATCAGGGGGGGAATATTGCAGGGCGGGATCGACCTGCTTTTTGGCTTCGAGATACTTCTTGCCGTGCTGTGTCATGTTTTTACTCCTTGTGGTGTTAGCGGAACCGGCTAGGTGCCAGGTTCCTCCCACTAGCGCTGGTCAACGTGTCTTATACAGCGGCCAGCAGGCTAGTCTACGACGGTAATGCCCATGCTGCGGGCGGTTCCCTCGATCATCTTGACGGCGCCATCGATATCGATAGCATTCAGGTCCTTCATCTTTTGCTCGGCGATGTTGCGAACATCGGCGCTGGTGACCTTGCCAACCTTGTTACGATTGGCTGACGCTGATCCCTTGGGGATGCCTGCGGCCTTCTTCAGCAGATCGGTGGCCGGAGGCGTCTTCAACGCCAGTGTGAAGGAGCTATCCTGAAAAATGGTAATCTCGACGGGAATGATGCTTCCCACCAGACTGGCCGTCTTGGCGTTGTATTCCTTGCAGAAGCCCATGATGTTCACGCCGTGTTGGCCCAAAGCAGGACCAACTGGCGGCGCAGGATTGGCCTTGCCCGCAGGAATCTGCAGCCTAACGATTGCTTTGATCTTTTTTGCCATGCGTTAACCTCAAATCTGTTGCCTATCGGCTCCAGGGTATCACTTTTCAGATAGTCGAGCAGGTCGCTAGACCTTCTCTAGCTGCAAGAAATCAACATCAACAGGTGTATCGCGATTGAAGAAAGAGACCATCACCCGCGCCCGGCCTTTGTCGGGATGCAATTCTGTCACGATGCCTGTGAACTCGGCAAAGGCGCCATCGACAATGCGCACCTTCTGGCCAACTTTGAAGTCAACCTTGATCTTCGGTTCCTCAGACTCCAATTGGCGCATGATGCGCTTGACCTCTTCA
>JAAEKA010000289.1 GCA_014155705.1 Anaerolineae bacterium clx_CAG2
AGAAGCACGCCCGGATGACGTGGGCAGTGTCGCTGCTGGGGGCCATGTCGAAGGCCGCTGCGATGGTGTCCACCAGGGCAGTGTCAGGCATCATGGAGGCGAAGGTGCTGGCCGATTACGTCATTATTCCCAAGACTTGCCAGGAGCATGCTGACACGCAGTGCCTTTTCCGCGAACCGAGCGTAGTTGCCATCCAAGTCAGTCCGCCAACTCCCCTGTGCAATGTCTAGCAGAGCGTCATGGTATTGGTAGAACGCATCAAGAACGCCTTCACCCAGGATGCACGTGGTGGGGTGATAGTCCCCCGCCAACTTCCAATGAGGGGACGCATCTCCTGGTGACGCCTCCACGTTAACATCAGGCATTCCAAGGCGCTGATGCCACGCCTTCAACGGCTGCAAAAGCTCATCAGGAAACAGTCGTTGGCCTTTTGGAAAGGTACCGCGGCTGCGCTCGGCGGTGTTTGGAGGCGCTATAAAAGCAAAACGTGCGAAGAAACCGTCGTGCCAGAGTGGCCCATTGGGCTGCGCATAAGGTCTTAGGTCGGCAGGAGTTAGGTTAGCAAGCAGGGCTAAGTAAGGGCCTTCGATACGCTCCGTGCCTCGCATAATCGTGCCATATTCGTATGACGGGAGGCCATCGTCCAGTCGGCGCAAGTGACCGCGAAAATCTGCCATCGTGCCGTTTTGGCGCATCATGGCGGCCAGCTTCTCGCCGAACTCCTCGTAGTACCAACCGCGCTTCCCACTCAGCGCCAATCGCATTTTAATCCGGTGCTGCTGGTATGGTGGCAGGTTGGCATATTCTTTCGGCAACAGACCGGCCATCTCCTGGATAAAACGCTGCGGCGTCACGCTGTCCGGCAACAGTAGCCAATCGAGACCCGCGTCGATCAGGAGGTCGCGACCAATTTCGGTGGCGGAACTCTTGGCATGTAGGCTGGTTCGGGAGCACAGCGCGATATACAGTGCTGGAAAGCGCTGTCTGCCTAGATGCACCCGTATCCTGCCTGCGGCCACGGTGGAAAGGACCCACAGAGCGACGGCTTCGTGGAAGCCGTCATATGAACGCGGCGACCAAATCCTGCTGAACCTAATGTACTCATCTAGCCACTGACTGGCGCTGGCACCTAAGGTTTCATCAACACGAGCGCTGCCTGGGAGTGGAGGACAGCTCACGGTATCTACAGCTGGGGTTGATGCCCCGTTACCGCTTGGGCTGGCAACCAACGCCATCTCTACCAACTGGTCGCTGCTGAATTCAGGCGACATCGCTATTGTGCTCACTCACTCTCCTCCGACGCGTCGCTGTTGCCCAGATCGGGCCACAGCTCCACCACTTCCACGCCCAGCGCCGCGGCAATGCGCTCGCGCAGGTCTGGGCCAGGTAGGTAGTCGTAGCGCTCGATGTAGGTCAGCCAGGACGGTGTGGAACCGATACGGCGGGCCAACGCCATCTGAGTCAGGTTTTGCTCCTTGCGAATCTTGCGTAGCATGTTTTCCATCGGTTTTTTTTCCTTGCGTTTTTTGCTTTCTTGTAGTATAGTGTCACCACTTACATTAAATTTAAGTGGTGACAAATGCAAGACCAGTTCAACAATGAGGACGATCTGTGGCAATACGTAGAAGATAAGAAGAGGCGGCCCGTCCTGCCAGAAACTCGGCACTTCTTCGAAGAGCGCCAGCTTATATCGGAAATATTGGACGGCGACGAAGAGCTACGCGTTGACTCACTCCACCAGTTACTGGACGAGCTTAACGGCTTCTTCCGCGCGCTGGATGAAAGTGGCCATGGGCCAACCCCGGTGACGCGGAGAGAACAGCTTAGGGGTGACGAGCAGAAGACGGAGCAGGAGGATGTGAGCGAGGAGAGGATGCTGCTTTCTGCCTTAGCCGGTGCAGCAGCTTCTAAACTGAAATGGGTACAGTTGTTCCGCAAGAGCTTCCTGCCGGAGGGACTTCTGAAGTTACAGGATATCGAGGGCTGGATTCAGATGCATGTCTTGGGCGAAGGCCCAATTGCGGAGTTGTTGACCATTGCACTGCCTGCTAGTCACCAAATCATTGTTGATCCCCAAAACGGATACGTTGTCGATCCACCCTTAGAAATGCGCAAGATCGGGAACATAGAGCGAGAAAGACAGTGGCTGGAGCTAACCTGGTCGATACCGTTATCCGGCGGCGATGTTTCGTTATGTATTAAGCGGATTCCATTGGGCGGGGTTCTAGAGCAGCTCTACAATTTGTCCAGAGACCTTGCTGCTGAATTACAGTGGCGCGACGAAGACGCCACTACATTTGTTCTAACCGGCTTGCTGCCTTTGTTGCCAAGGATTAGGGTTAAGAGAATTAGAAGCTCACTTCGGGAAGTACCAACATACATCACGATCTTGGTTGATCCCGATACTTCGCCTCAGGATTTGAGTGAATTCTACCAGGGGTGGCGGAACAGGCTCGGCTACACGCGAAGTAGGCGTCCATTAGGTGCCAGGAATAGGGCGCTGGTATGGTTCGTCCTTCTACATCCTGACATGTCTTGGGACGACCGAGCTGCGCTTTGGCGCAAGAGTGAAGACACGAAGAATTACGCCGCCTTTTATGATGGAGACACGATGCGCAAGGCTTTCCACAAAGCTCAGAAGTCGATATTGCCCAAGACACCTGACGATGGCACTGTTTGGCCTGGTTAATAACCGATAAAGCCAGTGAGCATTCGACAGGCACTTTCCTGTCTGTGATATGTCTACAATTCACTTATGTCTACAAGAGTCTGCACATACTAAATTGCTGAAAACTCAGCCCGATATGATCTTCGTCATACTACCGTTGCAGTTTATGTGCTACAATGTGACAATGTGCTCAGGCGTCACGTGAGCAACCGAATGCAGCCTGTACGATCTCAGAGCCCTTGTTTCTACAGCTGGGTGTATTGTGTTATCTTTCGCGGAGGGCGGATTAACCCATGCCTCCACCTGACGCTATACTTGCACTGGTTGAGCGGTTTGAACGTAACCGCGAAGCCTATCGCGGCGGGCACTACAACGAGACCCAGGTGCGCCGCGAGTTTATCGATCCCATGTTCGAGGCGCTGGGCTGGGACGTGGCTAACAAACAGGGCTACGCTGAAGCCTATAAAGACGTGGTGCATGAGGAGACGTTGAAGGTCGGGGGAGGCACGAAAGCGCCGGATTATGGCTTCCGCGTCGGCGGCAAACGCATGTTCTTCGTGGAGGCCAAGAAGCCCTCCATAGATATCAAGGATGACGTGCATCCGGCCTACCAACTGCGGCGCTACGCTTGGAGCGCCAAGCTGCCACTAAGCCTCCTAACCGACTTCGAGGAGTTGGCGGTCTACGACTGCCGGGTGCAGCCCAACAAGAGCGACAAGTCGTCCACGGCACGGGTGATGTACCTCACCTGCACGCAGTATCCCGAACGATGGGATGAGATTGCGGGCGTCTTTTCTCGCGATGCCGTACTCAAGGGATCGTTCGATGCCTATGCCCAGGAGAAAACCGGCAAGCGAGGGACAGCGGAAGTAGACAGGGCCTTTCTTGGCGAAATCGAGCAATGGCGGGATACATTGGCGCGCACCATCGCGCTACGCAACCCCACGCTAAGCCAGCGTCAATTGAACTATGCCGTCCAGGTCACTATTGACCGTATCATCTTCCTGCGCATCTGTGAGGATCGGGGCATCGAGACCTACGGTACCCTGCAAGGTCTGATCACCAAGTGAACCACCCCCCTCCTCCAGAGGGCATCGGTTCACTCCATCTACAGGGCGGTGTGTCTCCCACGAGGCGCACCGCCCTTTTTCGCGTCCGCCATTAGAGGTAACACGCAACTG
>JAAEKA010000029.1 GCA_014155705.1 Anaerolineae bacterium clx_CAG2
CGCCCTGCTCGCCGACCGTCCCGCCGGGGTAGCGCAGCGTGGCCGGCTGGTCGGCCGCGTTATACGTGTGGTCCAGGCGGAAGGTCCCGCCGCCGGTTCCGGGCACGATCCAGTTCTGCTGTGTAAGACGACTGCGGGCGTCGTAGGTTACGTTGTAGATATCGACTATGTCTTGCGCGGTGTATGCCCTGCTCCGCGACAGCAGGCCCTTCTGGCCCGTGGCGTCGAAGAGGTACTCAGCGATGGTGGGACAGGCCGTGTCATCGTCACGACGACAGCCACAGTCGCCACTGTGCCATACGCCCCGTTCTAGGCGTACGATACGAAGCATATCACGATGCACGAAGGGGTGTCATCAGGAGAAAAGTACCACTTCGGGCGCTGCCCGGCGCTAAGCCGGAGTCAACCATATGGCTCCGTCGCAGTTTGGTGTCGCGACCAGAATACAGTACAATGGGCTGACCATCCCCGCACAGGAGCATGTTGTGTCCGCTGTTTTCAAGAAGCTCAACCTCAAAGACCAGACCGAGATCGTCGTTCTCGACGCGCCGGCCAGCTTCGAGCCGGAGATCGCAGCGCTGGAGGGCGTGGTCGTGCGCCGCAGCTTGGACGACGTGACGCGCGTGCAGTTCTCGCTGGCCTTCGTCACCAGGCAAGAGCAGATTGACGTGCTGGCAGCGCAGATCGCTGCCAAGGCGGAGGGCGACGCGGTCGTCTGGTTCGCCTACCCCAAGGGCTCGTCCAGGCGCTACACCTGCGACTTCAACCGCGACCCGGGCTGGGACGCGCTGGGCGCGGCCGGCTTCGAGCCGGTGCGCCAGGTAGCCATCGATGCCGACTGGTCGGCGCTGCGCTTCCGCCGCGTCGAGTACATCAAGAAGCTGACCCGCAGCAGCCTGGGCGCGATCAGCGAAGCGGGGCAGCAGCGCATTGCCACACAAGCCAAGGACACGCCATCATGACGACCATCGCCAGCGAGCATTTCAAGCAGGCCCTGCTCCTTGTGCTGGACGAGACCTTCGCCAACGTCCAGGGCATCTATCTGGACCACGGCACG
>JAAEKA010000290.1 GCA_014155705.1 Anaerolineae bacterium clx_CAG2
GGCGGGCCAGCGCGATGGCCTGCGCCAGGTCGCCCTGCGCAGCGCCGCGCTCGGCCAGTTGCTGGATGTTGTACAACGCCAGCTCGCGCAGCCGGGCCTGCTCGGCCAGCCACCAGGCTTCGAAGTCGGGCGCGCCGCGCACGTAGAACCCCTCCAGGAAGTCGCCCCGGTACAGGTCCATGGCTTGCCGCAGGGGCTCGTCGCCGCCGTCAGCGGCGTTGCGCAGCGCAGCCTCGAAGGCGGTCACATCCACCCAGCAAGTCGCGTCTGGGGCCATGCTGACCGTATCGCGCTCGATGCGCAGGAAGGGATCGAGGCGCTGGCGTAGCGCCTGCAGCGCCTTGCGCAGGTTGGCGCGCGCCAGCTCATCCGGGACGTCGCCCCACAGCATATCGGCCAGCGCAGAACGCGCGTGCGCCTGGCCGGTCACGGCCAGATAGAAGAGCAGCGCCTGAGCCTTGACCGACGTTAACGCTGTCAGGGGACGGCCATCCAGAATGATGCGGGGGGTACCCAGCAGGTGCAATTGTAGCTCATGCTTCATGATTTCATCGCGATCCCGTCCTTTCCCACTAAGTTGAACGAAGAACGGCAAGGTTTTCACGCGTTTTTCACGCTTACTGTACGGACAAGCGATATACTGAACCGTGTCGTGATCACACAAACGACAAGTGTCATCATCTTGATAGTGATGGCGTCACGATCACATTGGGTCAAGCAGGCCGCACGATGAAAAGGAGATTCAAGATGGCTAGCTACAACGCGACGAAGCAGAGTCTTGTAAGAGAAAGGCTGATGGCCGTGATAACTGGGATCCCTCTTGACGGAGGACCTTTTCGGGATTGGTTTCCAATCCGTCCTTGTGTGTGTGTGACGGCGGAGAATTGTCCTTGTGACACATTGGATGACGTCATTCTGTGGCTTCCGTCCGGCACGCCTTCGGAGAAGACGGGTGATAGATGGCAAGGTGAGGATGTCCTAGCGTATCCAATACCGAGGGACTCGAAAATTATTCTGGAAGCACAGATTCCAATCACTGTTGGCGATCTCCAACTTATGAAGGATCTGGCCCAGAGGGGACGCGGACGGGCTGTAACAGTGTTTCAGAAATCGGCTAACACTGCGAAAGGCAAGCCCTCTGTCGGCGCACTGCTCATTGGTGCTTTCGAGCTAGGCTGGCACATTGGTGAAAAGATAGATGAAGAGACGGGTGCTTCGGACAAGATCTCAGATTGGCTCGCAGAGAACTTTCCATGGCCCTGGTAAAGACGACGCAGCCTCATCGTGTTCAGCAGAACTAACGCAGACAATAGGGCGCATCAGCATGTCTGTGGAAGGTGAGGCACCCGAATGGATCAACTCTCGCTGTCAAGGAATTACCGCATCTTCCTGCTGACCGTCTGGCGTGACGACGACGCTGTGGCAAACAAGGCCGTCTTGCGCTTCAGCGTGCATGATCCTCGCAGCGGCCAGCGGCGAGGTTTCAGCGAGATGGAGGGTCTGCTCGCCTTTCTCGAAGCCCGTCTGGATGCCGGCGACGCTGTCGACTTCGGAGATGCGAATGAGTGAACAAAGCAAGGAGGTCCAAAACGCTAATAAATCACGACGATCGAACCAGGGCGCTTTGTGCGCCAAATCCTGCAAATCTTTCAAGGAGAACAACATGTTACACCATCGCTCAATCAAGGCGCTGACCAGCGCCGCGCTGCTCATCGTGCTGGTTACCATGAGCTTCGCGGCCGTCTCTGCTATGCCCGCTGGCGGCCAGAGTATGGACAACGCGGCCGGGGTTTGGGATGCAACTGCAAACAACGCCTGCGGGGCGCCTGCCGCCTCCCTGCTCGTCGACGGGCTGGCGGGCAGCACGGGCTCAGGCAGCACTGTCGGTCCTGGCGGCGCGTTGTTCGTCACCGAAGCCGTTGCGGGCCGGATCGTGCGCATCGATCCGAGGACAGGGTCAGTAACGACCTTCGCCAGCGGCCTGCCGGCCGGCAATCCCGGCATCGGCATCGGTGGCGTGATGGACGTGGCGTTCATCGGCGGGAGAGCCTACGCGCTGGTCACCCTCGTCGGCCCTGACGTGGGCGGCAGCGACGTGGTCGGCATCTACCGGGTGGATAGCCCCAACAGCTTCACCGTGGTCGCGGATATCGGCCAGTATGCCATTGACAATCCGCCGTCCATCCCCTTCCCCTACGAGGTGCCGAGCGGCGTTCAGTACGCGCTGGAGCCCTTCCGTGGCGGCTTCCTGGTGACCGACGGTCACCACAACCGCGTGCTGTGGGTCACGTTGGACGGCGAGATCAGCGAAGTGATCGGATTCGGCGATGTCGTCCCGACCGGGCTGGCGGTGTCAGGCAACACGATCTACATGGCCGAGGCCGGCCCCGTCCCGCACGATCCGGCGGACGGGAAGATCGTGGCGTTCGCGCCGGTTGCACCCAACGCAACCGAGGTGGCCTCTGGGGCTCCGCTGCTGGTTGACGTGGCGTTTGGCCGCGGTCGCACCCTCTTTGCACTCTCGCAGGGAGACTTTCCGGCGGGCGGGCCGCCCGGCGCGCCGGCCCTACCGGACACCGGTTCGCTGGTCCGGGCCAACAGCGACGGCACCTTCTCGGTCGTTACGGACAGCCTGAATCTGCCGACGTCGCTCGAGATCATCCAGAACACCGCCTACGTCGCCACGTTGAGCGGAGAGGTATGGAAGATCGAGGATATCGCATGTCCGCCATACGGTAAGTAGCGACCCTTGCCGCTGACACGCTCGCAGCGCCGCACGCTGGCCGCCTATCGAAGCCTGCACGGCACGCGCCCCACACCGCTGTCCTTGCTGTCAGCGGTGCCGGGGCGTTGCCTGCTGCTGCTTGCCCATCCTCACGCCAGGCCAATGTTGGCTGACGCCATCCATGATCGAGGAGATGAACCATGCAATTGAGACTCACTGGCCTGTTGTCCGTGGTTGCCTTCACCCTCCTGGCCGTTGGGCCGGGCACGGCCGCGCCTTTGGCTGGCCCATGCGCCGCCGGTGCATTGTACGATCCCGCCTGCGACGTCAACCACGACGGCGTGATCAATGTGCTGGACATCCAGCTCGCCGCCGGCCACTGGAACCAGACGGGCGCGTGGACCAGCGACAACGATCACGACCACCTGGGACAGACCTGGACAGGCACCGGCGCCAATTCGCTTAGGCTGGAGGGGTTCTTTGGCAGCCCAGGTTTTGCGCCTTTGGTGCTGAGCAACAACGGTGGCCACGGCCTGCGCGTCAACTCGGTTAGCGGCATAGGTATGTCGGTGGGATCATCCGGCGGGTCAGGCTTACACATCGACACGGCGGGCTTGGACGGCATGTACGTGTACTCGGCGGATGATGACGGTGTGCATGTCGCCAACGCCAACGACGAAGGGGTGTACATCGGCACGGTGGGTGGGGATGGCTTGTACGTCCACAGCGCGTTCTACTCCGGCGTGGTGGTCAACGACGCCGGCAACGACGGCGTGCTGGTGCGGGAGGCCACTAACTGGGCCGGGCGCTTCATCGGCAACGTCTCCGTCAGCGGCAATTGTGTCGGCTGTCTGCAGGCCAACTTCGCGCTCAACAGCGGAGGCCGCGCCTTACAGCCGGGCGACGCAGTCAGCATCCAGGCGGTGACGCCGGCCAGCTTCGACGCCGAGACTCATCTGTGGCAGGTGACGCCGGCTCAGCCCGGCCAGGCTGTGGTGGGCGTGGTCGCCGGCCGGGCGGAGCTGGTCGACGCGGTCGAGCATGAGCCCGGCGCGCCGGGCCAACTCCTGGTACCGCGCGCCGGCGCGGTTCAGCCTGGTGAGTACGTGACGGTCGTCTACAGCGGGCCGATGCAGGTGCGGGCGGCGCCTGGTGAGAGCGCCCT
>JAAEKA010000291.1 GCA_014155705.1 Anaerolineae bacterium clx_CAG2
GTCGACGGCCGGCGGGTGGGCAGCCTGGGCGACGCGGCCTGCTTCAGCTTCTACCCTGGCAAAAACCTGGGGGCCTACGGCGACGGCGGCGCGGTGACGACGGACGACGAAGCGCTGGCCGGCCGGCTGCGCAAGCTGCGCGACCACGGCCGCGTCAGCAAGTACGTCCACGACGAACTGGGTTACGGCCATCGGCTGGACGCGCTGCAAGCCGCGATCCTGGCCGCCAAGCTGCCCCACCTGGACGCAGCCAACGCAGCGCGGCGACGGCTGGCCGCGCGCTACCGTGAGCTGCTGGCCGACAGCGACCTGGTGCTGCCAGCCGAGCCGGAAGGCGTGACCCCGGTCTGGCATCTGTACGTGGTGCGCACCGCTCGCCGCGATGACGTGCTGGCCAGCCTGAAAGCGCAGGGGATCGAGGCGGGGATCCACTACCCGCTGCCGCTGCACCTGCAGCCGGCCTACCGCCCGCTGGGCATCGGGCCAGGCAGCTTCCCCGTGTCCGAGGGCGCCGCGCAGCAGGTGTTGTCACTGCCCCTGTTCCCGGAGATGACCGACGCCCAGCAGGAACGAGTGGCGAAGGCGCTGTTAGCTGTCCTGGAACAACAGCCTGAATCTGTGCACGTGCGTCCGATTGACCATTCGATCTCACAATGATATAATCGACGCCGTTAGTGGCGTTGAAGTGGCGAGCCTGGAAGATTTACAAGGCGAGGAAGCAAGATAACAGGGCATGCTACAGCAGTCAATTCAAGATCTGGTGAGTTACGCCACCCCAAGCAACAACGGCCAGATCGAATAGAGATGCGCAGGGCGCGTTTCTTCTTTTTCACATACACACCAAATTCCGTGCAATGAAGCACAACGACACCCTCACTAAACTCTATGTCGAGATCACAACGCGCTGTAACCTGGACTGCGCGATGTGTGTGCGCCGCGCCTGGCAGGAGCCCATCGGCGAAATGCCGCTGGCGGTTTTTGCTGAGCTGATGGAGCAGGTGCGTTACCTGCCGGCCCCGCCGGTGATCCACCTGAGCGGCTACGGCGAGCCAACCTGCCACCCCGACTTTCTGGAGATCGTGGCGCTGGCCAAGGCCACCGGCGCGCGCGTCGAGATGACCAGCAACGGCACGCTGCTGACCCGTTCACTGATAGCGGCGTTGATCGACCTGGACCTGGACCGGTTGGTGGTGTCCATCGACAGCACTGAAGCGGCGAACTATGCCGACATCCGGGTCAACGCCAGCTACAGCCAGGTGCTGGCCAACCTGCTGGAGCTGAAGCGGCAGCGCATCAGCCGCCATGGCAGGCACGGCAACCCCCAGCTCGCCATCGCCTTTGTGGCCATGCAGCGCAACGTGGCCGATCTGGCTCGCCTGCCCATGTTGGCAACACGCCTGGGCGCATGGGAAGTGTTGGTGTCTAACGTGGTGCCCCACACGGCCGAGATGGAGGAGGACATTCTCTACCAGAAGGCGCTGCAAGCCTGCGCCTTCCGTGAGTCGCGCTGGGTGCCAGCCATGAGCCTGCCCAAGCTGGACCTGGACGAGGCCACAGCCGGGCCCCTGGTGGGCGCCTTCAGATCGACGGCCAGCATCAAGCTGTTGGATGCCAGCCTGAGCGCGCGTAACGACTACTGCCGGTTTGCGCAGGAGGGCTATGCCGCGGTGCGTTGGGATGGCACGGTCAGCCCCTGCCTGTCGCTGTTACACGACCACCCGGAATATATTCGTGGCCGGCGCAAGGACGTAACGCACCACAGCTTCGGCAACATCGATGACCTGCCGCTGGGCGCGATCTGGCAGGACCAGCCCTTCAGCGACTTCCGCCAACGGTTGCGGGCCTTTCACTTCTCCCCTTGCACGACCTGCGGCGGATGCGAACGCTTTCCTGCCAACTACGTGGACTGTATCGACAACACATTTCCCACCTGCGGCGGCTGCCTGTGGGCCCAGGGCTTTGTGCAGTGTGCGTAAACGCGACGGTGTCCGTAGGTCCGGCTAGTAGCCGGACCTACGGGGGTTAGGGGATTGTCAGGGATCAGCCGACCTTCTCCACAGGGAACTGCATCTCGGTGACCAGATCGTCGGGCGTGACGCCGTCGTCGGCCAGGTTGCGCAGGTAGATCTCGCGGTTGGGGCCGGCAATGCGGTAGCCATTGGACTGGATCCAGGCCATGAATGCCTGATAAGCAGCCGACAAACCGTCATAGGATCCATGGTGGATGGTGCTGGCCATCTGGGGGACAGCAGGCAAATCAACCACCCGCACCGGCCCCGTGTCGTCCAGCGGCGCGTCCACCGGCTCGCACACCTCCAGGTCCACATCCTGCGGCCGGTACTCCTCGTTGTGGTCAATGGTGAAACAGGAGCCGGTCGGTTTGATACCGCGGCGCTGCAAGTACTCGCCCAGTTCGTTCCAAAGCGATCCCTGGGCGCTGTAGGTCTCGACGACGCCCCGCAGCGCGGCGACGCGCAGCGCGGGGACTTCCTTCAATACGACCTCATGGGTTGGCATGGTACTCTCCTCTTCGATTTGGCGCAAGCGAGCCGCTACCCGCTGCAACCGCGCAGACTCTTCAGCCAGGTGCTGCTCCAACTCCCCTCGCTTCAGGCGCAACATGCCCCGCAACTGCTCGGCGGGCAGGCCATCGCGCAGTACATGACCCACCTGCTCCAGAGACAGGCCCAGGTCGCGCAGGGCCAGAATGCGGTTGAGTTGCGTCAGTTGCTCGGCAGTGTAGTAGCGGTAGCTGGTAAAGCGGTCAATGTGCGCCGGGTGCAGCAGGCCCAACTCGTCATAGTAACGCAGGGTCTTCACCGACACCCGGCTGAGCTTGCTGAACTCGCCGATCTTGAACATGGCCGATCCTCATGTGATCACATCTGGTGTAGAAGCTTCTGAGGACAGTGTACACCCTCCAGCAGGGGGAGAGTCAAGAGGGCAATGCGAACGATTCTGAATCAGAACGCTATGCAGCCGACGGCAGCACGGCCATTTCCTCACGGCCGTCGTAATAGCGCACGATGGCGGCTTGCTCATCGGGAGCAATGACAACTTCCCGCACGCCAGAACCGCTGTAATCTTCCCACATGCCATCCTCAGCGCTCAGGCTGGCCTCTATCTGGCCCTGAAAGGTCATGATGACCTCTTTCGTATGACTATCGACCACCCGGTAGTATGTGGATAGTTCCAACTGAAATAGCCCGCCGCGGGGAGCTTCTTCTTCTATCTGAACAACGAAGCGACCGGCCTGCTGTTGATCCATGCACCTGATCCTTGTCGGCTTGGCTGCGCGCTGGGCGGGGTCTGGACGCAGAAGCGCCCGCTCAACGATTGGGGGGGAGGAAGATCGTCGAACGGGCACCGGTAGTTCTATTTTACCAGATACTCCGGCAAAATTCAAGCCCCAATTTGGGCGAATTTCTAACGAGCGCGCGACGTTTGCCCTTCCCACCTTGCTGCGCACAGCATCCCCTGACAGTTGACCGCGCCGCGCCCGCGGTGTTATAATGGCGCCGGTGGGCTGGCCGCTGCATGGCCGCCCACTCGCCTTGTTCTATGAGCACACCCATGCCCACATTTGTCCCAACCACCA
>JAAEKA010000292.1 GCA_014155705.1 Anaerolineae bacterium clx_CAG2
GCAGCGTGAGCGGCTCGCCGTCGGGGTTGAGCAGCTCGACGCTGGCGGGTTTCCCGGCCGGCAGCGCGCGCCACACCTGGCCGGCGTCGTTGCTCTGCCGCCCTTGCCAGTCCGCGCCCAGAATGAGGTAGGGGCCGCGTTGGGCCGGCTCCGGGACCGCGTAGACGGTGATGCGCTCGTCCTCGAACAGCGGCGCCTGGCCGGCGAAGATGGTTTGCGCATAGGCATCGGTGATCGTGCGTTCGGGCCCGCCGGGCATTTTGTAGCGGTCCAGCACGACCCAGCGCACGCCCAGCAGGTCGTGCAGCACCTGGACGCCCTGACCGGCCAGGTCGAACTGCTGCGTGTGGATGTCCGGCCCCAGGAACCAGAAGTGGCTCAGCACCGGCGCGCGCTCGCGCAGCACCTGCGGGTCGTCGCGCGTCACGTAGCCCGTGGCCAGCGGCTTGCCGTGCACCGTCTGGTAGAGCAGGTACCAGGGCCGTTCGTAGTTGGCCGGCAGGTTCAGCACCGCGCCCTCGGCCGGGTCCTCAGCCAGCGCTTCGTACCAGGCCGGCGTGTCCGGCGGGCTGACCGGATACGGCGCCGGCCAAAACTCGAACAGAACCAGCCCAATGATCACCACTGGAGTTGCTGTTGCCGTCAGTCCACCAATTCCCCGATTCCCCAATCTACCAATCAACCAATTAACCAATACTACCATTCCAAACGCCGCCCCCACCCCCAAAAACAGCATCACCATCACATCCATGCGGCTGACCGAGCGGCTGAGCTTGACGAAAGGCACGAATTCGTAAAGCAGGCGGTAAGGCAGGGGCAGTTCGCCGCCGCCTGGCAGCAGGCCGGTCTGGCCGTTGATCTTCAGCACCGGCCCCAGCGCCAGCAGGGCGAAGAAGGCCGCGCTGAGCAGGTAGAGGCCGGGACGCGTCGAGGGGGAGGATGGTAGCGCAGGACTGTCAGTCCTGCGCGCGGGCGAGGGGGAGGACTGACAGTCCTGGGTTACTGGTAGAGCTGCCTGTGACGCGTGGAGCTGGCCTGGCGCTGGATCAGGACTGTCAGTCCTGCGCGCGTGCGGGGGGGAGGACTGACAGTCCTGGCAAGGACTGTCAGTCCTATATAACGCTATCGCGCACAACAGCAGCACGGTGAAGCCGGCGAAGACGGTGTACTCGCTGGGGGTGGCGGTGAAGCGGGCGCTGCGCGTCAGGGCCCAGTCGCCCCACAGCGGGTGAAAGACCTGGGGCGTGATGAAGGCCAGCAGGTCGGCCGACAGCGTCAACGTCTCCTGGTAGCCGCGCAGCAGGGAGTTGCCGCTCCAACTGCGCGCGGCCTGCACCATGGGCAATAGCAGCGGGCTGAGCGCCAGGCCGAAGAAGGCCACTGCCCCCGCGGCCACGCCGGCGCCGCGCCAGGTCAGCCGCCGCCGGATGAGGTACACGGCCAGGATGAAGCCGGTGAACAGCAGGCAGTACATGACATAATACCAATCCACCAGGCCGACGAGGATGAGGAAGAGGGCGGCTTTGAGCGCGTCGCGCGCGGAGCCGGATGCAGAAACCCGGTTTCTTGTGTGATCGGCGGAGACATCTGCGCTGTTGGCAGGCGGTTGCGCAGCGGGGGGTGTGTGCGGCGAAGAGAAACCGGGTTTCTTCGCAGGGTCGTCAGAAACCCGGTTTCTTGCGTGATCGACGGATGTGTCTGCGCTGTTGGCAGGCGGTTGCGCAGCGGGGGGTGTGTGCGGCGAAGAGAAACCGGGTTTCTTCGCAGGGTCGTCAGAAACCCGGTTTCTTGCGTCATAGAGGGATGTGTCTGCGCTGTTGGCAGGCGGCTGCGCAGCGGGGGGTGTGTGCGGCGAAGAGAAACCGGGTTTCTTCGCAGGGTCGGCAGAAACCCGGTTTCTTGCGTGATCGGCGGAGATATCTGCGCTTTTGACAGCCGCGTGCGCATCGGGAGTCGCGTGCGGTGAAGAGAAACCGGGTTTCTTTCCGGCGCGATCCAGCCCGCGCAGCAGGTAAAGCACGTAGAAGGGGATCCACTGCAGGGCGATCAACTGCAAGTGTCCCAGTGTGTGGGCGAAGTGATAGGGGGAGAAGGCGAAGATCACGCCGGCCAGAAATGCTGCGGCGTGAACCATGAACCGTGCAGCGTGACCACTCCCCGCCGCCCTGTCACCTTGCCGCCTTGTCGCTCCGGGATGGTTCCCCAGCACTCTGTCAGCCTGTCTGCCCCAGCCCCTGAGCGCATACAGCGCCAACAAATACGCCCCATAGCCGCCCAGCACGAAGCTGAGCAGCACGGCAGCGTTGTAGGCCGGCAGCAGGCCGGCCGTTAGCTGGATCGGCAAGGTGGCCAGGCCGTTGAAGGGGGCCATGGTCTGGAAGCGCAGGTCGACGCCGGTGGGCGCGTGCAGCAGGGTGGTGGCGTAGGCCGAGCTGTGCTGCACCAGCCACGCCTCGCGCATCCACCACAGGTTCCAGACGTTCTGCCAGCCGTCGAAGCTGTCGCCGGGGATGGCCGTCCCCACCTGGCGCGCCAGCGGCCACGTCATCGCCAGCGCCAGCAGCGCATACAGCGCCAGCGCCCCCACATGCCGCCGCCACGCGCCTCTCACCAGCCTCTGCCCATTACCCATTGACCGTCACCCATTCCCCATTGATAATTGACAATTGACAAGTGACAAGTGACAAGTGACAAGTGACAAGTGACAAGTGACAAGTGACCCTTCCCCCTTCCCCATTCCCCATTAACCATTAACCATTGACCATTAACCATTGACCATTTCTCCCCCCTCCAGCACCACCGCCAGATGCTCCACCCGCACGGCGTCCCCCACCAGGCCGCGCATCTGCGTCAGGCAGCCGGGATCGCTGGTCACCAGCACGGGCGCGCCGCTCTCCTGCGCCCGGCGCAGCTTGTCAGCCGTCATGGCGTTGGACACCTCGGGCATGCGGATCGAGAACAGCCCGCCGAAGCCGCAGCAGCGGTCCGACTCGCTCATCTCGACGATCTCTGCGCCGGCCGCCCTGAGCAGGCTGCGCGGCTCGTCGTGCAGGTGCAGCAGCCGGTTCATGTGACAGGAGTCGTGGTAGGTGACGCGCAGGCCCTGCGCGGCCGGTTCTGGCTGCCAGTGGGCCACCTGCACCAGGAACTCGCTCAGCTCGTAGCACTTGGCCGCCAGCCGCTGGGCGCGGCGGCGCCAGCCGGGCAGCTCGTCGAACAGGTGCGGGAACTCGACGCGCGCCATGGCGGTGCAGGAGCCGCTGGGCGCGACGACGTAGTCATACGGCTCGAAGATCTCGATCATGCGCCGGGCCAGGGTGCGGGCCTCGTCGCGGAAGCCGCTGTTGAAGAAGGGCTGGCCGCAGCAGGTCTGGCTGGCGGGGAACTCGACCTCGTAGCCGGCCTGGCGCAGCAGCCGCACGGCGGCCACGCCGACCTCAGGCAGCGCCTGGTCTACGATACAGGTGACGAACAGGGCGACACGGGGAGATGGGGGCATAAGGGCTCCAGGGGGAGAGAGAACATGTTGCCACGCGCTCCGGCAGGAACACAGATAGCGTCTCGTCGAAAATGCGGCTTGTCCTGGTTGGCGTTGTGCG
>JAAEKA010000293.1 GCA_014155705.1 Anaerolineae bacterium clx_CAG2
CAGCCCTCCTAGTAGACGCGCGCCTGCGGCTGGTAGCGGCCAATGGTGACCGGCTTGTAGCCGAAGCGGTAGTTGTCGCCATCCTGCCAGATGAAGGTGTGCTTGAGCCAATTAGCGTCGTCGCGCTGCGGGTAATCGTCGCGCGCATGGCCGCCGCGGCTCTCGGTGCGGTTGAGCGCCGACAGCGTGGTGGCCTCGGCCAGGTCCAGCATGTTGCGCAGTTCCCAGGTCTCCAGCAGGTCGGTGTTGAAGCGCTTGCCGCGGTCAGACACATAGACGTTGACAAACTGCTTCTTCAGCTCACGCACCTTCTCCAGCGCCTCGCTCAACAACTGGTCGGTGCGGAATACGCCCACGTTCATCATCATGACTTCCTGCATCGACTTGCGCAGCTTGGCAGCCGGGACGCCCTGTGTATTGACCAGCAGCCTGGCCAGTTCCGCTTGCACGTCAGCCGCCGCGTTCTCCGGCAGCGCGGGATGATCCACCTGGTTGCAGTACTCGGCCATGGCAATACCGCCGCGCTTGCCGAAGACCACCAGGTCCACCAGTGAGTTGGTGCCCCGCCGGTTGGCGCCGTGTACGCTGACGCAGGCCACCTCGCCGGCCGCGTAGCCGCCCGGCAGCGGTGTGTTGTCCGCATCGACCAGGATGCGGCCGTCCACGTCGGTGGGGATGCCGCCCATGGCGTAGTGCGCGGTAGGCTGGATCGGCATAGGGTCCTTGACCGGGTCCACGCCCAGGTAAGTGCGGCAGAAGTCGGCGATGTCGGGCAGCTTCTTCTCGATGTCGGCCGCGCTGATGCTGCGCGGCGTGCCGTCAGGGTTAGTCTTGCCGTCCTCGGCCAGATACTTGTTGACCACTTCCGGCCGCACGTCCAGGTAGACGTAGTCCTGACCATTGACGCCGCGGCCCTCGGCGATCTCCAGGTAGATGGCCCGCGAGATCACGTCGCGGCTGGCCAGGTCCTTGATCGTCGGCGCGTACTTGAGCATGAAGCGTTCGCCCTTGCCGTTGATCAGCACGCCGCCCTCGCCGCGCACCCCCTCGGTGATGAGGATGCCCATCTTGTAGATGCCGGTGGGATGGAACTGGAAGAACTCCAGGTCCTCCAGCGGGTAGCCCTTGCGCAACAGCACGGCCGGCGCGTCGCCGGTCAGCGAGTGCGCGTTGGAGGTGATATTCCACAGTCGGCCCCAGCCGCCTGCAGCGAAAAAGACCGCCTTGCTGTGAAAGACGTGCAACTCGCCGCTATCGATGTGGTAGGCGACGATGCCGGCCACACGCCCTTCGCTGATCAGCAGGTCCATGAACTGATACTCGTCATAGAACTGCACATCCTGCTTGATGCACTGCTGATAGAGGGTCTGCAAGATCATGTGGCCGGTGCGGTCGGCCGCGTGGGCCGCACGGCGCACCGGCTGCTTAGTGACGTTGTTGGTATGGCCGCCGAAGGGGCGTTGCGAGATCTTGCCTTCCGGGGTGCGGTCGAAGGGCCGCCCCATGTGTTCCAGCTCCAGCACGATCTCCACCGCGTCGCGACACATGATGTCGGCCGCGTCCTGATCCACCAGGTAGTCGCCGCCCTTGACCGTGTCGAAGGCGTGCCACTCCCAATGGTCCTCTTCCAGGTTGCCCAACGCCGCGCCGATGCCGCCCTGCGCAGTGCCGGTGTGCGAACGCGTGGGATAGAGCTTGCTGACGACGGCCACGTTGGCGCTCTTGGAGGCGTACAGCGCCGCCATCAGCCCGGCGCCGCCGGCGCCGACGATCACTGCATCAAACTTGTGATAATTCATAGTCGGGCGCCTCCTAGTTGGTGAACACCGCGGCGACAGCGCCCACGACGGTTTCAGAGGCGCCGGGGTCGAAGGTGAAGATGACCGTGGCGCCCATAAGAATAAAGATGACGGCCAACACGTAGAGCGCTGACTTGAGAGTCAGATTCCAGCCGCGGCTGTGAACGTAGTCGTCGATCACCCAGCGGGTGCCGTTGACGCCGTGCAACATAGCGAACATCAGCAGCGCCAGGTCGTAGACCTGCACCACGGGGCTGGCCCAGCGGCCGATTACGAAGCGATAGTCGATAGCATCCACGCCATACCAGACGTGCATGATCAGCAGGTGCAGGACGGCCACCAGCAGCAGCACGACGCCGCTGACGCGCATAAAGTACCAGGAGAGTACCTCGAAACGGTTGGGGCTGCCGTATTTGAGTCGTGAGATGGCTGACATGGCGCTCACCCTCCAAAGAACTGGCTCAGAGCCAGCTCGACGCCGAAGATGGGGGCCACGGTGATGATGGCCGTCGGAATAAAGAAGATCAATGTCACCAAGATCACCAGGCGAAACAGCGTGCGTTGCATCTTCAGGTTGGAGAACCTATCCGGCCAGAAATCGACCAGGATGATACGCACGCCGTTGAAGGCGTGGAAAAACACGCCGAACAACAGCGCCATCACGAACACCTTGGCCGGAGCCGAATGATAGATGAAGAGGAAGAACTCGAAGATCTCTTCGCCCACGCCCACCAGGAAGATGTCGAGGATGTGGAGAAAGAGGAAGAGAACGATGCCAAGGCCGCCCGCGCGGTGCAGGAGCCAGGCGTAGTGCCCGTCCTTGCCGCGGTAGGTGATGCCTTGCCAGATGGAAGCTACAGCGCTTGCCATGTACGACTCCTTTCAGTAAGACACAGGACTCGCCATCCTGGCGAGAGAGGCGCAACAGAGCGGCGTCCCCAGGGCGCCAGCCCTCGTCGAATCGGTTGTGAAGCCGTGCGCATTATAGCGCCCGGTCCGGGAATAGTCAAGTACAAACGCCGGATTAGGACAAGATTGCCAACTATCGGAAAGTTGGCAACCTTCATGAGGTCTCGCCAGCCAGTTGGCGGCCTACCCCTTGTCACGTATAATGCAAACATCTTTCTGGGCGCCTGCCGCCGCGGAGGTCACCATGCCCCATCGACCATTTACTCTCAGCCTGGCGCTGCTGACGCCGTTGCTGCTCCTGTTGGCTCTTGGCGCGGCGACATCGGCCGCGCTGACAGATGGATCATCCAGCGCTGCCCTGGCCAACACGCTGACCCGCCAGCGCGATGTGGTGGTGGTCAACGGCGCGGCCCTGCCCGCCCTGGCCGGCGCGCCGCTGGACGAGCTGTTTCTCTATCGTTTCGACGGCGCGGCCTGGCAGCAGATCCCCTTCCAGTTCGACCAGGTCGACCCGGTCAGCAACAGCTACGTTATTACCGGCGACGGCAGCCTGGATCCAGCCGATGAGCTGGCCTTCCTGGCCCAGGACGCCGGCCAGCAGGCCCCGGCCGGCCAGTGGATCGCCGATCCCCTGTCCACCGCCTACCCGCGCCACGAGCTACTGATCAGCGATCCCCTCCATCCCGGTGAGACGGCAACCGTCTTCCTCTACCGCTCGCCCACGCTGCTGCCTGACTTCGGTCCTGGGTACATCGGCGTCGACACCGATACTGTCACGACTCCCTTCTTTGCGGCCACGGTCAACTTCAGCGAGACGCTGGGGCTGACCGCCCTGGCTCTCAATAGTTCTGGCCAAGGACGGCAAGACTAACCCTGACGGCACGCCGCGCAGCATCAGCGCGGCCGACATCG
>JAAEKA010000294.1 GCA_014155705.1 Anaerolineae bacterium clx_CAG2
CGAAGCCTAGCTGCCCCCGAACCGTCCCCCCAACCGGCGGCTTCGAGCATGATATCGGCCAGGTCGATCCGTCCATCGCCGTGTTCGTGCTCGGCGCCTACTGGTTCATCCTCGGCATTCTCGACATTATCGGGCTGTTCCGCGACCGCACCGCCTGGGGCTGGAAGCTCTTCACGGGCATCATCGGCATCCTGGCCGGCGGCGTGATCCTCAGCGGTTTCCTGGGTAATTCGGGTCCGCTGGAGAGCTACCTGACCACTGCGATGGTCGGCGTCACTATCGCTTGGGTCATCGGCTTCCTGGGCATCATGTACGGCATCATCATGCTGATCCAGGCCTTTCGCGGCGGTGGCTGGGGCGCAGGCATTCTGGGCGTTCTCACCATGGTTTTCGGTTTCATCATCCTGAGCAACCCGGTTTGGACCGCACTCGGACTGCCCTTCGTGATGGGCATCTGGCTGTTGATCGGTGGGATGTTCCTGATCATCGCCGCCTTCCGCATGCGTAGCGCATAGGGCCGCTAGCAGCGGCGTCAAGCCACTGGAACGAGGGAGTTGTCACACAGACAACTCCCTCGTTTTTTTGTTCTCGTGGCGGGAGGTGGTGTGCTTGAGCCGGGCGCCGGGTGTGCCAGGCAGAGTAAGATAATCCGGCTCCTTGCCACCACACCATGCTGGATGTACAATGGGGCTGTTGGCTTCATCGATCACTGGCCGTGGTGTCCTGCCTGGAGGTGTTGCCCATGTCCACCCGATTTACCTGCCTGATGGCGTTGATGCTTTGGGGGCTGCTGGCTGCACCGGTTGCGGCGCAACCCACACCGCCGCAGCCGGCCGGCTTCGCCGTGGTCCATCGCAGCGGCCAGCGGCCGCTGCGGGTGATCGAGTTGGGCGACGATTGCGTGGCTGATCTGGACGGCGATGGACGGATCGACCTGGCCGATATCATGCTCGAAGCCGCCGGTTGGGGGGACGGTTCGGGGGCAGCTAGGCTTCGATCCAATGCTGGACATGAACGGCGACGGCCGGGTGGATGTGGTGGATGTGCAACTGGTGGCCGCACGCTTTAACCTGACCTGTGACCAGGTCCCGCCCATCCCCATAGTCACGTCCACGCCGACGCCCACCGGCACACCCACCAACACGCCAACGGCCACCCCGACGGTTACCCCTTGGCCGACTGGCGATCTGTGGTGGACACGCTATGTTCATGTCTACGATGCCAGTCTGGGACAGACCGCGGGCATCGCAGGCGCGCTGGTCACAGCGACCGCATTCACGACGGATACCTGCATCACCGACAGCTACGGCGACTGCTATGTGAGGGTGATCGCCCATGACACCGGCTCTGTCCGTATCGACGTGAGCGCCAGCGGCTTTCAAGTGTTCACGGCCAACTATGCGGGTTTACCCCCAATGACCTTTATCGATATTGGACTCCAGCCAACGGCAAGCGCGACGCCTTCTCCCACACCTACGGCTACCTCTCCAGCCAGCGCAGCGCGGCCGTAGCCTCACAGCCGCCGCCTCCTCCAGTTGTTCAGCGACCAGTTGGCAAGTTCGATGACCGACGAGTAACTTCAGTATTGGAAGAAGTACTCATTTCATACCGTTCGCAGACGTAGCATCAGACGCTGCTCGCGCCGGATCGCTTCCGCCTGCGCGATCAAACCTTCCAGATCGTCGTCAACGTCCAAAAAACACCCTGACAGCGCATCGGCCCGACCTAACGCCAGCGCGACCACCAACTCGACCGCCTGCGCCATAGGCGTGTCAAGGCCTTCCTCGAAGACCTGCTGAAACCACTGCTGTACTTGCGGCGCGCGTTCACGCACTTGGGGCGAGGTAGCGGCATAGCCGCTCAGCGGCGTGCGCACAGTGCCGGGACCGACAGCCAGGACGGTGATGCCGTAGGGCTGAGTCTCGATTGCCAGCGTCTCAGTGAGACGAATCAAGGCCGTTTTGCTGACGCCATAGGCCGAGATGGACTCGATGCCTTCCAAGCCTGCGCCGCTGGCGATGTTGAGGATACGGCCGCGCCCGCGCGCCATCATGCCCGGCAGGACGGCGTGGGCGCACAGGAAGGGACCGCGCAGGTTGATCTCGACCTCGCGCCACCAGTCGTCGGGGTCAACCTGCACAGCCGGCCCCAGTGCCTGGAACCTGCCCGCGTTGTTGATCAGCACATCAATCGGGCCGAGCTGGCTCTCGGCGGCCGCCACGACGCGCGCGATGGCGTGTTGATCGGTGACATCGGCCGGCAGCGCCAGCGCGCGACCGCCGGCCTGCTCGATCAACGCCGCCGTTTCGGCCAATTCGGACTCTGAGCGCGCCGTCACGGCCACCTGGGCGCCGGTCTGGGCCAGTGCAAGGGCAAAAGCCCGTCCCAGGCCTCGGCCGCCGCCTGTGATCAGAACAACTGGGTTAGCATCCATCATTTCCTCACTTTCCGCCAAAGAACCGCGCTGCAAACGCCTCCAATATCAACGCAGCAGCGCCAGCCAGACCGGATAGCTGAGCGAGTCCCGACCTTCCAATCGAATCGGCGCCGGACCATGCACGGTGAAGTAGTACTGCACGGCCTGATCCAAGAGCGCCATAACCCGGCCAGAGGGTCCAAATGCCTCGAAGCCGAAGGTAAGCCAAGACCCGGTAGTGGCTTTCACGTCAATCATGGTAAGCTCGATGTTGCAGCCGGTATCTGGCCGCTGATCTGGCGACACGGCAACGAGACCCGAGTCGAACGAATACTTCTGCAGATAGCGCTTCTTCACGACCTTGCGCCACGGGCCGGACTGATCTAGCTCGATCTCCAACTGAATTGTGATCGCATCCGAGGGGGCGAAAGACCACTTCACCCATTGATCCTGCCGCCCATCTACCCCGCCCAGAGAGAAGGGGCGCGGACCTGCGACCAGCGCCTTGACTTCGAGCTTGCCCTGGCGCTGCTTAACGCCGACCGTATCGCATTGGGGCAGGAGCAAGTACTCGTCGATGCGCTCTCGTTCGAGCTTGACGAAGGGCCTGGTGGCGGCTCTCGAGTCGTACTGGCCTTCCTCATTGCTGGGCAGGCGTCCCTGAAGCGTGAACCAGTGCAATGTGCGATCCCACGGGCTTTGCTCCGGTAGAAACCAACGGAGTTCCGCGCTGTGATAGAAGTCGTTTGACACGGGGAAGCCTCCTTGCGTTGTTGCGAGCCGGCCCAAGGGCGGACTCCTTGCCTGCGCGCTTTGGCGCCAGGATACATCAACTCCATAGGACGCACAAGCCCAAGCTAGGCCGGTTTTGTCACTTTTTCGATCGCGCTGAGCAAAAGCCGATCCGAGAAGCCTGATACGATGGCGATAGCAATGAGGAAGGCATAATTCTGTTGCTCAAAGCTGAGGATGCCGGAGCTCAAGAATAGGGTAATGGCGAGCGCTGAAAGGGCTGCGACCATCAGCCGGGCAGCCGTAAGGGTTAGCGTCGACAACTCAGCCGGAATGCTGGACTGCTTAGGGTCGGTGCCAATGGCTGAAGTGAACGCGCTGATCAACGCGCCAAGCAGTCCGGCCAGCACAACCATGGCCCAGAATCTGGCCGGTGTTTTGCTCAGAGCCATGAACTCTAGTTTCCGCTAACTGCCTGTGAGAAGCAGGCAGAACTCAGTGACCAGAGAGTTGCTCTGGTTCATGCAACTTGACAATAAGCGGTAGTTTGACACCACAATGGGC
>JAAEKA010000295.1 GCA_014155705.1 Anaerolineae bacterium clx_CAG2
AACATCACCAACTTACCGACGTTGGACGCGCTGGGCAAAGAAAACGAGCATCTGTGGGTACGGGACTTCTGTGCCATGTGTAAGAAGTGCATCCGCACATGCCCGGTCAATGCCATCTTCGACCAGCCACAGCCGCGCGGCGATGGCGGTATGCAGACCATCGATCACGCCACTTGCCGGGACTACTTCACCGCCAACTACGGCTGCGCGGTCTGTCTGGCGACATGCCCCTTCAGCCAGGTCGGCTATGACGCGATCAAAACGCGGTTCAAGGGCAACGAAGGCGCGCCCCAGTTCCGCATCCCTGTGACGCCAGCGCCCACCCCTGTACAGATTAATGTAGAAAGCTAGTCGATCAGCCGGAGCGCCGCCGCGATATCCTCGGCGATCATCTGGCGCTTGCTCTTCTCGATGAAAAAGCTGGGGCCAGCCTGCAAGTAGGACGGGAAGGCGCGTCCGCCGCGGAAGAAATAGGCCGGGCCGCGCAGCTTGTAGGTCGCGCCGGCCGGGATCACCCGGGCCTGGCCGGTGCGTTTGGCGATGACGTTGATGGCCTTGATGGCCACATCGCCCATCAACAGGTAGGCTTGCACGTTGGGGAAAAGCGCCAACTCCTGCTCCAGGATGTGCGAGCACTCGACGATCGTGGCGGCCTGGATGCCATAGCCGGTCTTGCCGCACTTGACCGCTGTGGTCAGGTAGGCGCCCAGGTCGAGGATGTCCTGCACCGACTCCACCGCCGCGCCCGCGTCCTGGAAGGCCTGCACCGTGGTCTGCTGGAACAGCGGATTGCCGGCGGCGTAGTAGTAGTCGGCCGGGTCAGCCGGCGCTGCTTCGGAAATCAGCACGATCTTGATCCTGTCCGGCTGTATCTCGACGTCGGGGAGGATGTAGCAGTCATGGCGGACGTCGGTGCAAGGGAAGTCTCTGCAACCGACGCATCGGTTGACGCGCATGGGGCGCCTCGGTTCTTGTGTCAGGCGTGTTTGGCAACCAGTCGCAGTCTGGTCGTCCAGCTTCGCGTCGTCACCGGCGCGTTGAGTGCTTTTTAAGCAACTCAGAACACCGGAGATCATCGAACGCCGTCATGCTCCTGGCGACGGCGGCCAGATCCGGCGGCCACTGGAACACGGCCCAGCGCCAGACGGGAATGAAGATGCTCATCAGGATCACCGACAGCCGGTAATCGTCCCAACATTGATTCCACGAGTAGCCCTGCACACCGTGCGCCAGCAGCCCGTCATAGTAGCGCCGCAACAGCCCGTGCTCCAGGCGCCGCCTGGTCTCCGGCTCCCACTCGGCGGCCATCATGAAGGCGAGATCGGTGCCGCCGACGGTGGGATGCCAGAACTGCCAATCGGCCAGGTAGGCGTTGCCGGCTGCTGCCTCTCGTGGGAAAAGGAAGTTGCCCAGGTGTGCATCGCCGTGGACCAGGGTCAGGTTGCGGCCCGTGGCATGGCGCTGGAACAGCCCAGGCAGCGCGGGCAGAACACGTTGGTAGGCGGCGCGCCACGCTGGCAATAGCTGATCACCCAGGGCGACCATGAAGGCTTGAGTGCTCTTCTCGGTTTCGCTCCAATCCTGCTGGCGCTCCTCCTGGGTGGGAAAGCTGCCAACATCCTGGCCGAGGCGCGGGTGATCCCACCAGAAGGCGTGCAGGCGAGCCAGGCAATCGATGGCTCGCTCGGTATGTCCCGGCCGCAATGGATCGCCGCCTGGGGCGTGAGTCTCAGACACGTCCTGCAAGAGAATGTGCGACGCGCCCGTCTCGGGCTCCCAGACGGCGGCGTAGCAAGGAATCGTGAACGAGTCGTCCATCAGGGGTGCAACGACCGAGTAGAAGATGACCTCCCGCAGCAGTTGCTGGACGTCGAATTGGCCCGGCGCAAGCCCAGGGTTCGACGTTTTGAGAAATAGTCTCGGCGGCGCTTCGGAAGCAACTCCCGGCGAATAGGCCACCTGCAGCCGCCAGGAAGACGACGCAAACGTCGCCTGTGCCGGGCTGGCCATTACCGACGTCACCCGCCCATGACGAAGACTCCCCCGATCTCGCAGCACGGCGGTCAGCCACTCAGGTGTCACCTGTTCTGCGCCGGCGATCGCGTATTCTGCCATATGTGCACCTACCTACCTGTTCTGAATGGACTGCAAGGCCTGCCGCGCTGCGGTTGATCCTGTGTGCTTTTCTCTCCCCAACCGCACGCAGGGTGCACGCCGGACACCGGCGAACCAGCCACGCATCCTGCCATCGAACGTGTTCAGATCGTACACGACAATGCGGCCAGGCAAACGTTCCAGGGCTTGTTCCAGGGCCGGCAACAGAGCCGCCGAGTCCGGCTCGAAGATGCGGCCCTTGCTGAATCCTTGGTCGCGCAGCCAATAGTAGATCTCGCGAAAGTGGATTTCCAACTCGTAGTGAAAATCGTAGGAATCCTTGAACTCGGCCAGTCGGCTGGGCAGCGCAATGGACCTGAGATAGACTTCGATTCGATCGGGAGCCATGGCTACGGCGACTCCTTGTCGGCTGGACGATCGGGTCGTGCCTGCAGCAGCCGCACGAACACGTAGCCGTAACCGGCGGCCAGCGCCAACTCCGAGACCAGAAAGCCCCAACCGACGGCGTTCAACAGCCCGCTGGCCAGGCCGATGGTTGTCACCACGGCTGAGCCAGTGACGACAGCGAAGTTGCCCAGGCTCAGCGCGCGCTGCACGGTCAATTCCTGCGCCTTGCGCGCCATGCCCAGCATCAGCCCTGCGCCCAGCACGGCCGCGCCGAAGTAGCGCGCCTGCAAAACTGCTGACGGGTTGGGGTCAAGCCCCAGCATCTGCAAGTAGGCGGCCGGCGTCAGCAGGGTGGCCACGCCGTATAGTGCGCCGATGGCGGCGGTGATCGAGAGCAGCGTGGTCAACAACTGCGCCGCTTGGTGGTTGGGTTTCATTAAACTCTATGAACGAAGTGGTTGAGGCGCCCGGCACTTGGCTCGGTTCAGTCCAACATGCGCGACTCGTCGCACAAGTGCCGGGCGCGTGTGCGGTCACTGCGCTGCCGTATCTGCACTGGCCTAATGGCTGGCAGACCAGGCGCTGGTCGCAGTACATGTATTGTACGGAAACACCGGATTGTTCATGTACAGCGAGAACGTTCCGCTTGCTGTGGTTGCCGACGTGAAGTTGCCGGCCACATAGGATCCGGTGCCTCCGGTGTGGAAGTGATTGTTCGTGATCGGGTGGCTCTGGACATAGGTTGTCGTCGTGACATAGCCACACGAATCCCTGATCTGGATGCGCAACGACTGGGCAGCAATCTGGCACGTTGGCGAATTGACAACCTGGAACGAAATCGCACGGTTCTGGCTGGTGAGGCCGGACCACGCTCCCGCTGCCGGACAAGCGCCTGGCTGCGGCGTTGGCGTCAACGTCGGCGTAGGGGTGTCGGTGGGCGCTACGGTGTGGGTAGGCGTAGGTGTCAGTGTGGGCGTCGGCGTGGGTGTGCCAACCTCGACCTGTTTGATAATCAGGGGCAGGTACTGGTACCTCTCGACAACTGGTTCGCCCGTCGGGGTCGCGGTGGGGGTGTG
>JAAEKA010000296.1 GCA_014155705.1 Anaerolineae bacterium clx_CAG2
ATCGAACGGAGAACCTACTGATTAAGAGTCAGTTGCTCTGCCAGTTGAGCTAGTGGGCCTCAACGCTCCCGACAAACAGCCCCATGATTATATGCGTTCAAAGGGTCATTGTCAAATAAAGAGCGGCAAACGTTTTTTGTAACCGCTTGACAAAACGCCAGCCTTGTGTTATTATGTACACAGCACTACGCGAAAATTGTCGCATCAGTGCCCACACCCAACCCACCCTTCCTGCGGAGGTATCCTTCTCATGAGCATCGACCAACCAACGCTGTTTCCATCGCCTGGCCGCCCTGGTTCGATGTCCGCCCCTGTTGCAGCGCTGGGCCCCCTCAGCGCCCGCTCGTCGCTGGCCTCAGCCACCAGCGGCTTCCACAACCACATGATCCGCCAGGGCTTCTCCGAGAACACGGTCAAAGCCTTCATGGGCGATCTGCGGCTGCTGATGAAGTACGTCTCCCCCAACACCAACATCAGCCGCATCTCGACCCACGACCTGGAGAACTACCTGACCTGGATCCTGACTGAGCGCGGCACGCCGTGCAGCCCGAAGAGCTATGCCCGCCGGCTGACCACGCTCAAAGTGTTCTTCAAATGGCTACACGATACCGACGTGATCGCCAGCGACCCGGCCGCCCCCATTGCGCACCAACCGGTCAGCACCCCCTTGCCGATCATCCTCTACGACAACGAGGTGGAGCGGCTGCTGCGCTACAGCCGCGACCTGCTCTGGGCCCGTAAGCCTGACACCCGCCCCTATGTCTTGGTGAGCCTGATCCTGCAGACCGCCATCAAGAAAAGCGAGTGCATGGGCATCACGCTGGAGCACATCGACGGCTCTGACCCGCGCGCGCCGGTGTTGTACGTGCGCTATCCCACGGCCCGTATGCGCCACAAGGAGCGCAAGCTGGTGCTGGCGCCGCAGTTCCTGCAGGTGGTGCGCCAATACATCGCCCAATACAAGCCGGAGACCCACCTCTTCGAGTGTACGGCCCGCAATCTGGAGTACGTCCTGGGCGACGCCGGCCAGTTGGCCGGCATCCAGCACAAGTCGGTCTCCTTCGAAGCGCTGCGCTGGACCGCCGCAGTGCGCGACTATCGCACCGGCATGCCCCCCGAACAACTGCGCAGGAAGCTGGGCCTGTCCACGATCAGTTGGCGCGAGACCGGCATGAAGATCCGCCAGCTCGCCAGCCCGGCGCTGTAAAAGCCTTTGCCCAAAGAATCGTACAGGCCGCCCCGGTCGGGGCGGCCTGTACGATTCCAGTCAGCATGTCCAGCCAACCTGTCAGGGCTTGCGGGAAAGCTTGCCCTCAATGTTGTCGCGTATGTCGTCCATCGACTCCTGGATGTAGGGATAGACCAGCCACACCACGCCCACGCCGAACAGCGCGCCGGTCAGGGTGCGCAGCCACCAGTTGCTGGTGCGCAGCCCAAACAACTGGCTCAGCCCATCGACGGCAATGGGGATGACGAAAAGCGCAAAGATCGGCAGCGGCAGCCGCCGAACCCGGCCCCGCAGCAGAGCGAAGAGCATGCCGGCCAGCAGCATCGAGCCGTAGATGGCCACGTCCCGCTCGCACAGCGCCACTTTCCAGCCCAGGGTCTCGTCGCCGATGAAGCGGCGGCGCTCCAACAGACCGCTGCCTGGCAGCACGGCGGCGCTCTCCAACTCCTCCAGTGTGTAGACCGGCTGCTCGCCGAAGAGGAAGTAGGAGCGGTCGGGCAACTGATGGCAGGCCGGCGAGTAGATCAGGTAGATCAGTCGGGCCGGACCCGTCAGCCCCACCTGCATCAGCGCGGGGGCCAGGAAGGGCAGACCGACGTAGAGCGCCAGCGCCAGGCTGAACACGGCCACCCAGTGGCGGGCAATGCCCAGCACCAGGCGGTCGCCAAAGGCCGCGGCGCGGTCAGGGCCGGGCGAGGGGGTCTGGGCAGGGCGATGGGATGTCGTCATAGGGCGTGGTTTTGGGCGGCTGCCAGCGCATTGCGCAACTGACGGATGGTGATGGGCGGCTGCAAGGTGGCCCCGCCGGCGATTTCGACCACCGGTACCAGCAGAAGATAGCGCGCCGCCAGGGCAGGATCAGCGCTCACGTCCACCGTGCGGATGGTCAACTCCTGCTCGGCGGCCAGCAGATCCAGATCCTCCAGCACGTGGCGGCACAGCGTACAGGATGGCGTCGTATAGACTGTCACGTGGCGCGCCACGGGCTACCGAATCTCCGCCAGAAGCTCTTCCAGCGCCGGCGCGCTCAGCAGGCCGGCCCAGCGCTCCACGATGCGCCCCTCGCGGTCGATGAACACGGTGGTGGGCAGCCCGCGCACGTTGTAAAGCTGCTGCACGTCGCCGCGCGTGTCCAGCGCCACCGGAAAGGTCATGTTGAAATTGTTCATGAAGCCGGCCGCCTGGCTGGCGGTCTCCTGGGCATTCACGCCAACGATCACCAGCCCGTCGTCCTGGTAGCGCTCATGGGCCGCCACGAACTCCGGCATCTCCTCGCGACAGGGCGCGCACCAGGTGGCCCAGAAGTTGAGCACCACCGGCTGGCCCTGCCAGTCGCTGAGCTGGGTCTTCGTGCCGTCAGGGAACTGGAGGGTGAAGTCAGGCGCGAGCTGGCCAGGCTCCAGCCCGCGCTGGGCGTTGTTGACGCCGCGCGTCGTGGCCTCGGCCAGGTTAGGCAGACCGGTGGCGACCACCTCGTCGCTGGCTGCGCTGCCGCCACAGCCGGCGGCCAGCAGTGCAACGGTCAACAGAAGGATCAGGGCCAGCAGCGACCGGGATTTCCTCGATGAATTCATCGTCCTAGGGCTCCATGCCCAACACGCCCAGCAGCCAGGTCTCCAGCTCGACCTGCGGCACCAGGGTCGCCGTGAGCTGCAGGCCGCCGGTGTAGATCACTACGCCGACCAGCGCCAGCAACAGGCCGCTGACCAGGCTGATGGTGGGCAGATAGCGATAGATCTTGGGCAACACCCGCCCCAGCTCGTTGAAGAGCAGGCCGGCCAGCAGGAAGGGCACGGCCAGGCCCAGCGAGTAGAAGAAAAGCAGCAGGGCGCCGCGGCCGATACTTTGCTCGGTGGCGGCCATGGCCAGAATGCTGGCCAGAATCGGTCCCACGCAGGGCGTCCAACCGGCGGCAAAGACGATACCGGTCAGGAAAGAGGTGATGTAGCCGCGGTTGCGCTTCTGGCCCAGGTCGATGCGCTTCTCCATGTAGAAGAGGTTGGTGCGGCTGGCCCAGGCCACCAGCAAGCCAATCAACGCGCTCTCGGCCAGCGCCATGATCGTGGGTGAGAAGCCGCCCAGGTCAGCCATGCCAAACAGCGCTGCGCTGCCGGTCCAGGTGGTGACAAAGTTCAGTACTGCGGCCGCCACACCCAGCGCCACATGGCCCGCCAGCGGCCAGCCAAAGCCGCCCAGCGTGATCAGGCCGAACATCAACGCCTGCAGCACGCGGTTGATGGGGGTGAGCCAAGTGTTCCTATCCGATGATGCCACGCCTCTTACGTACACGGGGCTGTCGCAGGCATTACGTCGGCTCGGCAAGGCCGCGGGTGTGAACAGACTCCACGCCCACCTGTTTC
>JAAEKA010000297.1 GCA_014155705.1 Anaerolineae bacterium clx_CAG2
GGCGTGCCCTGGCCGTCCACGAAGACCTCGCGCACGCGATGGCCGGGCGCCTTGGGGGCGATCCTGCTGACGTCCACAAAATCGGGCGGGGTGATCTGGCCGAAGCGGATGTTGAAGCCATGCGCGAACATCAGGGTCTTGCCCGGCATCAGGTTGGGCTCAATGCTTTCTTTGTAGACCTTGGCCTGGATCGTATCGGGAATGACGACCATGATCACATCGGCCTCAGCCGTGGCCTGATCGACCGTCCTGACCGCCAGCCCGGCTGTCTTGGCCTTCGCCCAACTCGGCGAATCGGGGTAGAGTCCTACCACCACATCCATACCGCTGTCCTTCAGGTTCAGCGCGTGGGCATGGCCCTGGCTGCCATAGCCGATAACAGCGATCTTGCGGCCCTGCAAGCGGCCCATGTCTGCGTCTTTCTCATAATACAGGGTTGCCATAAGTCCTCTTTCCGGATGATAAGGTGACAGGGTGACAGGGTGATTGGATGGCAGGGTGATTGGGTGATTGGGTCCTTGGGTGATGGAGCGACTATTCAGCATTAAGAGCTTCAGTCACCTTGTCACCCTGTCACCCTATCACCTTGTCATCAGATTCCCATCTTCCTGCCGTTGCGCTTGCCCGTCCCATTGACCTGGGACGAATGCAGCGTAGCCCGGCCGCGGGCGCGAGGTCTTCGTGGACGGCCAGGGCACGCCCGCCCTGGTGGCCGTCCATCAGGACGCCACCGGCCATGCCTGGGAAGACGCCATCACCTACGGCGCGGCCATCGGCTGCGCGCGCGCCGGCCTGCTCAAGACCACCTTCACCGAGGAGACTGAGACAGACCTGTTCGGTGAACAGGCCGTGCTGTGCGGCGGCGTCAGCGAGCTGGTCAAGGCGGCGTTCTACACCTTGGTGGACGCGGGCTATCAGCCCGAGGTGGCCTACTTCGAGTGCATGCATGAGCTCAAGCTGATCGTGGACCTGTTCTATCGCGGCGGGTTGAGCTACATGCGCTATTCGGTCAGCGACACGGCCGAGCACGGCGACTATCACAGCGGCCCCAAGGTCGTGACTGATCAGACGCGTGAGGCTATGAAGGGCATCCTGACCGATATCCAGAGCGGCGCCTACGCCGAGGATTGGATCGAGGAAAACGCTCAGGGCCGTCCCTGGTTCAATGAAGTACGCGCCAACGAGCGCGATCAGCAGATCGAGCACGTCGGCCGCCAACTGCGGGCTATGATGCCGTGGTTGGACCCGGTGGTGGTGGAGTAGACAAGTACATAGGTAGACAAGTATGCAAGTACACAAGTGAACAGAAAGGCACTCAGTAACCCCTTATCTACTTGTTTACTTGTCTACTTGTGTACTTGTATACCCCCTCAAGGAGATTGCCTCTATGGACCCTGCCGTTAGCGACGACCGCGATGTCGTATTGATCTTTGATACTACGCTGCGCGATGGCGAGCAGTCGCCGGGCGCGACGCTGAATATCCAGGAGAAGCTGGAGATTGCCCGCCAATTGGCCCGCTTGGGCGTGGACATCATCGAAGCCGGCTTCCCGGCGGCCTCGCCCGGCGACCTGGACGCAGTGCGCCAGATTGCGGAGAGCGTGGGCCGCGAGCCACGCATCGACAAGTTTGGCCGCGCCGCGCCGCCGCCGGTGATCACGGGTCTGGCCCGCGCAAGCCAAAACGACATCGACGCCGCCTGGGAGGCAGTCAAGGCCGCCGACCGGCCGCGCATCCACACCTTCCTGGCCACCTCGCCCATCCACATGGAGCACAAGCTCAAGATGAGCCCGGAGCAGGTGGTGGAGCGCGTGCGCGAGATGGTGGGCTATGCCCGCAGCCTGTGCCCCGACATCGAGTTCAGCCCCGAGGACGCCGGCCGCAGCGATCCCCGTTTTCTCTACCAGGTGCGGGCCGTGGCTATCGAGGCCGGCGCGACCACGCTCAATATTCCTGACACCGTGGGCTACACGGTGCCGGTGGAGTACGGTCAACTGATCCGCGACATCCGTGAGAACACGCCGGGGGCCAAGAACGTGGTCATCTCCTGCCACTGCCACAATGACCTGGGCCTGGCAACGGCCAACACGCTGGCCGGTATCGAGAACGGCGCGCGCCAGGTCGAAGTGACGATCAACGGCATCGGTGAGCGTGCGGGCAACACCAGCCTGGAAGAGATCACCATGGCCCTCTACACCCGCCATCAGGTGTACGAGGTTGATACCAACATCACCACCCAGGAGATCCACCGCAGCAGCGACATGGTCAGCCGCTACACCGGCATGGTGGTGCAGCCCAACAAGGCAATCGTCGGCGCTAACGCGTTCGCCCATGAGGCTGGCATCCATCAGGATGGCATGCTCAAGCACAAGCGCACCTACGAGATCATGGATGCAGGCACCATCGGCCTGAGCCAGAGCAAGCTGGTGCTGGGCAAACACTCCGGCCGCCACGCCTTTCGCGTTCAGTTGGAGCAGATGGGCTACCGGCTGGATGAGAAGGATCTGACTGAGGTCTTTCGTCGCTTCAAGGACCTGGCCGACAAGAAAAAGATGGTCACCGACAGCGACTTGCAAGCCCTGATCGGCGACGAACTCTATCAGCCGCCGGAGGTCTGGCAAGTCGAAGACGTGCAGGTCAACTGCGGCACCACCGTGATCCCCACGGCCGTGGTGCGGCTGCGCAACGTCGCGACGGGCGAACTGTTTACCGACGCCGGCTTCGGCACCGGCCCGGTGGACGCGGTCTATCAGGGCATCAACCGGCTGGTAGGCGTGCCCAACAAGCTGGTCGAGTTCGTGATCCAGGCCATCGACCAGGGTATGGATGCAGTCGGCGACGTGACCATCCGCATCGAGTCAGAAGAACTTGTCGGTACGGTAGAACGCGCCCAGGGCGGCCGCGGCCAGCGCATCTTCAGCGGCCGTGGCATAGACACCGATATCGTCGTCGCCAGCGCCAAAGCCTACATGCAGGCGTTGAACAAGCTGCTGGCAGCTAAAGAAGAGCGCGAGTCGGTGGTGGCGCTCGGAGTTTAGGACCTCATAGGAATTCGGAGACAGCTCCTTTAGTTCCTCCAGTTCTCTAAGTTCCCTTCTGCAAAGGAGATTGATCATGTCGAGCACAAACGCATCTGAGCACGAGACGAAGTCCGCCAATCGCGCCATGACCGAATGGCTGGAGCAGCAGTATGATGCACCGCAGCAGGTGAATTGCGGCCCTGAGGCGCTGGCGTGGGATGACCACGGCCTGC
The DNA here is from genome assembly GCA_014155705.1 of Anaerolineae bacterium clx_CAG2. Lineage (GTDB taxonomy): Bacteria > Chloroflexota > Anaerolineae > JAAEKA01 > JAAEKA01 > JAAEKA01. The sequence goes on from JAAEKA010000297.1 coordinate 3,253, forward strand.
AAGCGGCCGGCCAGCCCGCTGCGGCAGCAGTCCTGGTTTAGGGCTGCTGACCATGTTTTGGCGCATATTTTCTGAATTTCATCCATTGGAAACCATCCCGAAGGGAAAGGCTGAGCGGCCGGGCAACGACGCTCCTGCGCCATCGTCTCCACCTACACCTGTGAGCTCTGATGCTTTGCACGCAGCCGAGGAACTGCGCGTGCTCGGCGGGTCGCATGGCTGTTCGGGCAGGCTCATTGGGAACTATGCCCAAGGGATTGGGGGGCGCTATGATCCAGGAGCACCGCATGCACGTAAACCTTAGCAAGCCGGGATTCGCCCCCGGCCCCCTCTACGATCCATCCTTCGAACATGACGCCTGCGGCACGGGCTTTGTCGTTCAGCGCAGCGGCCAGCGCAGCCACCGCGTGCTGGAACTGGCGCTGGAGGCGCTGTGCAACCACGCCCACCGCGGCGCAGTGGCGGCCGACGGCCGCTCTGGCGACGGCGCAGGCGTGCTGACCCAACTTCCTCACAAGCTGATCACGCGCGATCTGGCCCGGTTGGGCGCGCGCGCGCCAGGCGCTGGCGACGTGGCGTTGGCCATGATCTTCATGCCGCTGCGCAATCTGGTGCATCGCGAGCGCAGTCAGGAACTGTTTCAACAGGCCATCGGTGAGTTCGGCCTTGAGTTCCTGGGCTGGCGTGAGGTGCCAATCAACCTGGATGCGCTGGGCGAGTGGGCCATCAGCCTGCGGCCCTACATCGTGCAGGCTTTCATCGGCCGCCCGCCCGCGCTGGCCCCCGGCGACAGCTTTGAGCGCGCGCTTTATCTGGCGCGCAAGCGGGCCACGCAGCTTTGCTGGGCCGAGAGCATCACCAACTTCTACATTGCCTCGCTTTCCTCCAAGACCATCGTCTACAAGGGGCTGTTCATGGCCCCGCAACTGGCTAATTTCTACGTGGACGTGGCCGATCCCGACTTTGAGACGGCTCTGACCGTTTTTCATCAGCGTTATAGCACCAACACCTTTCCTACCTGGGAGCGCGCCCAGCCCTTCCGCCTGCTGTGCCACAACGGCGAGATCAACACCTTGCGCGGCAACATCAACTGGATGCGGGCCCGCGAGGCGGACCTGGTGCGTTCGGCCCGGCCTTATTTTGGCGACGCGGTGGGTTATTTGCCCCCGGTGATCAGCGAACGGGGCAGCGATTCCGCCATGTTGGACAACGCGCTGGACTTGCTGGTGCAGTCAGGCCGCGCTATCAGCCATGCGCTGTCGATGTTGGCGCCGCGGGCGTGGGAGCATGACCCGGAGTTGCCGGCCGACGTGCGGGCCTTCTATCATTACCATGCCTGCCTGCAGGAGCCCTGGGATGGGCCAGCCGCGCTAGCCTTCACCGACGGCGCCGTGGTGGGCAGCGTGCTGGACCGCAATGGATTACGCCCGGCCCGCTATCTGTTCACCGACGACGGGCTGGTGATCATGTCCTCCGAGGCCGGCGCGGTGCATGTGGACGAGGCGCGCATCGTGCGCAAGGGCCGGCTGGGTCCAGGCGAGATGCTCCTGGTGGACACAGCCAGCGGCGAGATCCTCGCCACCAACGACGTGGCCGGGCGGCTGGCAGCCGACAAACCCTATGAGCGCTGGCTGCAAGAAAACCTGGTCAAGCTGAATGATCTGCTGACGCCGGGCGGCGTCTCTTCGTCGACTACCGGTCCCAGTGTGCGCTCGGCTACATCGCGACGGCACGCCGCCAGCGTCTCTGCGCCCAACGGCGATACGACGGCCCCGACAGCCGGCGATTCCAGCTTGACTGCCCTGCAGGCTGCTTTTGGCTACAACCGCGAGGAACTGGTGGTGCTGTTCCGGCCCATGTGGCAGCAAGGGGTCGAGGCCATCGGGTCCATGGGCGACGACACGCCGGCCGCGGCCTTGTCTGGCCTGCCGCGGCCGCTGTTCCACTATTTCTACCAGCGTTTCGCAGAGGTGACCAATCCACCGATCGACCCGCTGCGCGAGGCCCAGGTCATGTCGCTCAACCAGCGGCTGGGCCGCCGCTCCAGCCTGCTCAGCCGCGGGCCAGAAGTGGCCCGCATGTTGGAACTGGCCAGCCCCGTGCTGAGCGACGAGCACATGCAGGTGATCCGTGAGTTGAAGCATCACCTGCCATCGGGCCGCGGCGAGGACTTCCAGGCCGCCACGCTGGACACCACCTGGCCGGTGGCCGACGGCGTAGACGGGCTGGAGGCGGCCGTCAAACGGCTCTGCCAACAGGCCGTGGCGGCCGTCAAGTCAGGCGCCAGCCTGCTGATCCTCAGCGACCGTAGTCTGAATCGTGAGCGCACGCTGACGCCTGCTTTGCTGGCCACCTCTGCCGTCCACCAGCGATTGATCCAGGCTGGCGTGCGCAATCAGGCGAGTCTCATCGTCGAGACCGGCGAGGCGAGGGACGTGCATCACGTGGCGGCGTTGGTCGGTTTTGGCGCCAGCGCGGTCAACCCCTGGCTGGCGCTGCGCACGGTGCAGGATGAAGTGCGCACGGCGGGCCGTCACGCCGAGGGAGTGACCCCGGCCCAGGCCGTGGAGAACACCTGCAAGGCGCTGGAGAAGGGCCTGCTCAAGATTATGTCCAAGATGGGCATCGCCACGGTAGACAGTTACTGCGGCGCGCAGATATTCGACGTGCTGGGGCTGGATGAGGATGTGGTAGAGCGCTATTTCCCCGGCACGCCGGCCCGGCTGGGCGGTCTCGGCCTGCGCGATCTGGCAGCCGACGCGCTGGCCTGGCACCATGCGGCTTTTCCCGACGGCGACGCGCAGGCGGCGCTGGACAGCTACGGCCTGTTCAAGTTCAAGCGCGATGGCGAGTATCACGCTTACAACCCGGATGTGGTGCGCGCATTGCATGAGCTCGTCGGGATTGGCAAGGCTGCAGGTGGCAGAGGGAATTCAGAGGGACTCAGAGGAACCGGAGAAACGGAAGAAACGGAGGAAAGTGAGGGAAAGAACGGAAACGGCCTGCTTTCCGCCCCCCTGTCCTCTGAACCGGCGAGCCAAGGTCCCCGCTCGCCGGTTCGGAGAACCGGCGAGCCAGGGTCCCCGCTCTCCGAGAGCTACCTGCGCTATGCTGACCTGGTGCAGCGGCGGCCGGCGGCGAATCTGCGCGACTTGCTGGATTTTGCCTCGCGGCGGGAGACGGCGGCGCTGGAGGAGGTGTAGCCGGCCGAGGCGATTCTGCGGCGCTTCTCCTCGGCCGCGATGTCGCACGGCGCGCTGAGCGGCATCACCCACGAGACGTTGGCCGTCGCGATGAACCGCCTGGGCGGCGCGTCCAACAGCGGCGAGGGCGGCGAGGACGAGGCGCGCTTTGGCGACGAGCGCAACAGCAAGATCAAGCAGGTTGCCTCGGGCCGCTTCGGCGTCACTCCAGCCTACCTGATGGCGGCCGAGGAGCTGCAGATCAAGATGGCCCAAGGCTCCAAGCCGGGCGAGGGCGGCCAGTTGCCAGGCCACAAGGTCACGGCCGAGATTGCCCGCCTGCGCCATAGCACCCCCGGCGTGGCCCTGATCTCGCCGCCGCCGCACCACGATATCTACAGCATCGAGGACCTGGCCCAGTTGATCTTTGACCTCAAGCAGGTCAATCCCGAGGCCGCGGTTTCGGTCAAGCTGGTCAGCGAGGCCGGCGTCGGCACGGTGGCGGCCGGCGTCGCCAAGGGCCATGCCGACCTGATCCACCTGAGCGGCGCGGACGGCGGCACCGGCTCGTCGCCGCTGAGCAGCATCAAGCATGCGGGCGGGCCTTGGGAGCTGGGGCTGGCCGAGACGCAGCACACCCTGCTGACCAATGGCCTGCGCGGCCGGGTGCGTATCCGCGTCGATGGCGGCTTCCAATCGGGCCGCGATGTGTTGATCGGCGCCATGCTGGGCGCGGACGAGTTCAGCTTCGGCACGGCTGCATTGATCGCCGTGGGCTGCAAGATGGCCCGTTCCTGCCACACCAACACCTGCCCGGTGGGCGTGGCCACCCAGCGCGCTGACCTGATCGCCAAGTTTCCCGGCCAGCCGGAGCATCTGATGGTCTTCATGCACCAGGTGGCTGAGGAAGTGCGCCAGATCCTGGCCAGCCTGGGCTACCGGTCGTTGAACGAGGTGATCGGTCACGCTGAGCTGCTGACTCAGGCAGTCACCGGCGAGGCGGCCAGCTATCTGGATCTTCGATCCCTGCTGTGGACGCCTGATACCGGCCAGCCGCGGCGCAACGTGGACGAGCGCAACCCGCTGCTGGAGGGCGCTGATCTGGGCGATCGTCTGACCGAAGAGGCGCTGGACGAGCTGGCCGACTATGGCCCGCCCGTCAGGCTGCGCTACGCTATCGCCAACACCGACCGCACCGTGGGCACGCGCCTGGCCGGCCAACTGGCCAAGCGCTTTGGCAACGCCGGCCTGCCGGCCGGCAGCATCGTGGTCGAGCTGGAGGGCACGGCCGGGCAGAGCCTGGGCGCGTTCCTGTGTAACGGCATTCACCTGCACCTGACCGGCCAGGCCAACGACTACGTGGGCAAGGGGCTGGGCGGCGGTGAAATCGTGCTGCGGCCGCAGGTCAAGACCCGGTACACCTGGCACGAGAATGTGATCCTGGGCAACACGGCGCTCTACGGTGCGACCGGCGGGACGTTGTTCGCGGCCGGCCGCGCGGGTGAGCGTTTCGCCGTGCGCAACAGCGGCGCCAACGCCGTGGTCGAGGGCGTTGGCGACCACGGCTGCGAGTACATGACCGGCGGCGTGGTGGTGATCCTGGGCGCGACTGGCCGCAACTTCGGCGCCGGCATGACCGGCGGCCTGGCCTATGTCTACGACCCTACTGACGCCTTGCCAGGCCGCTACAACCCGCAGCTAATCGCCTTGCGTCGTGTGCAGCGCAGAGAGCACGAAAGGCAACTGCACATCCTCCTTCGCCAGCACGCCCAACTCACCGGCAGCCCGCGCGCCAAAGAAATCCTGGACGACTGGGATGACGAGTTGGGCAACTTCTGGCTGGTGCTGCCCAAAGACGCGGTCGCGGCGATCGAGGCGGTGAATGAAGGCGCGGAGAAGGTAGATAAGTAGCTTGGTGAATTGGTAGATTGGTCAGTCCATGGGGGACTTGCCGGTGTGCAGACCACCCATTGGCTGATCTCCCAATCTGCCATCCCGGATAAGGAGCAATCATTGATGACCCACAACGGTCGAGCAAAGACTCTGTTCGAGAAAGTTTGGGATGCGCACGTCGTCACGCAGGACGCAGGCGCGCCTGCTGTGCTGTATATCGACGCCCATCTGGTGCATGAAGTGACGTCGCCGCAGGCCTTTGCCATGCTGAGGGAGCGGGGGCTGCCGGTGCGGCGACCTGATCGCACCTTTGCTACCATGGACCACGCCATCCCAACGCGTAACGTTGACATAACACTGTGGCCCAGCGACGCGGCCACGCAGGTGCGAACACTGCGCGAGAACTGCCAGGATTTCGGCGTCACCCTGTTCGACATCGACGGGCCGGTGCAGGGAATCGTCCACGTGGTGGGGCCGGAGATGGGCATCACCCAGCCGGGCATGACCATCGTCTGCGGCGACAGCCACACCAGCACCCACGGCGCGTTCGGCGCGCTGGCCTTTGGCATCGGCACCAGCGAGGTGGGCCACGTGTTAGCTACGCAATGCCTGCTGCAAGATAAGCCCAAGACCTTCGCCATCAATGTCGAAGGCGAGCTGGGTGTGGGCGTCACGGCCAAGGACATCATCCTGGCAGTGATCGCCAAGAACGGCGCGGGCGGCGGCGCGGGGCATGTCTTTGAGTACCGCGGCAGCGCTATCCGCGGCCTGAGCATGGCTAATCGTATGACCATCTGTAACATGAGCATCGAGGGCGGCGCGCGCGCCGGCATGATCGCCCCCGACGAGACCACTTTTGCCTACCTCAAGGGCCGGCCCCATGCACCGCAAGGCGCGGACTGGGAGCGCGCCGTGGCCCGTTGGCGCAGCCTGACTACAGACGAGGGCGCAGCCTTCGACCGCGATCTGACACTGGACGCCAACCTGCTACAGCCGATGGTCACCTACGGCACCAACCCCGGCCAGGGCGTGGTCGTCACCGGCCGCATCCCCACCGTGGACGACCTGAACGACCCGGCCGAGCGGCGCAGCCTGCTCAGCGCGTTAGAGTACATGGGGCTGCGCCAGGGCCAGCCGATGGCCGGTCAGCCGGTGGACATCGTCTTCATCGGCTCCTGCACCAACAGCCGCATCGAGGATCTGCGCGAGGCCGCTGCAATCGTGCAGGGCAAGCGGGTCGCCGGCGACGTATGGGCCATCGTCGTGCCCGGCTCCAAGGCTGTCAAGACCCAGGCTGAGCAGGAAGGACTGGACCGCATCTTTCGCGAGGCTGGCTTCGAGTGGCGCGGCGCGGGTTGCAGCATGTGCCTGGCAATGAACGACGACAAGGCCGGCGCCGGCAAGTATGTGGCCAGCACCAGCAATCGCAACTTCCAGGGTCGGCAAGGCCCCGGCGCGCGCAGCCTGCTGATGAGCCCCATCATGGCAGCGGCGGCGGCGGTCAATGGGCGGGTTGTCGATGTGAGAGAGATGCTGTAGGAAGCGGAGAATGAAGAATGGTGAATGGTGAATGGTTAACTGTTAATGGTTAACGGAAGAGCGTTCGCACTGCGCAGACTCATTCATTACCCATTAACCGTTCACCATTAACCATTGATCAAGGAGTGCAAAATGCAACCATTTACCTCATTGACCACGACTGCCGTTCCCTTGCGGGCCGAAAACGTCGATACCGACCAGATCATCCCCGCCCGCTACCTGACCGCCGTAACCAAGGCGGGCATGGGCGACGGGCTGTTTGCGGCCTGGCGCTACGGAGCGGACGGCGCGCCTAACCCGGAGTTTGTGCTCAACAGGCAGGATTACGCCGGTGCGGAGATCTTGCTGGCCGGCCGCAACTTCGGCAGCGGCTCCAGCCGTGAGCACGCGGTCTGGGCGCTGACCGAGTACGGCTTTCGGGCTGTGATCGCGCCTGGCTTCGCCGACATCTTTTACAACAACTCGCTCAAGAACGGACTGTTGCCCGTGGCCCTGCCTGAGGAGCAGGTGGCCATGCTGTGGGACCTGGTCGAGGAGCAGCCTGACACGACCATCGCCATCGACCTGGCCGCCCAGACCGTGACGCTGCCCGACGGCCAGCAGGCCAGCTTCGCCATCGACCCCTACCGTAAGGTCTGTCTGTTACAAGGGTTGGACGATCTGGGCTATCTGCTGTCCAAGGAGCCGGAGATTGCGGCGTTCGAGCAAGGCCAAACGAGTAATGCGTAACCCGTAACCCGGAGACTCCTCGCACTATTCCGGTTACGCATTACGCATTACGTGTTGCGCTCTTCTCTCATGAGGAAGCAAGAAGGAGCATCTTTTCATGTTGATGTTAGCTGAAAAGCAACCGCCCGTCCACGGCGAGCCAGCGGCGCGCTTCTGGATCGATCCAGAAGCCGAGGTGGCGCTGACTGCGCAGATCAACGAACATTTCCCAGGGACATCAGAAGTAACGGGTATCCTGGCTGAAAGTCATGTCCACCAGCAGTCGCTGCCGCTGATGGACTGTTACAACCAGGACAACCCCGACTGCATGCCTGGTCTGCCTTCATCCCACCAACGCGGAGGCGCTGCGTCATGAAGGCGATCATTGCAGTGTTGCCGGGCGACGGCATCGGTCCGGAGGTGACAGCCGAGGCGGTGCAGGTGCTGGAGACGGTGGGCCGGCGCTACGGGCACCAGTTCGAGTTTGGTTACGGTCTGTTGGGCGGCTGCGCTATCGATGCGACCGGCTCTGCGCTGCCGCCTGAGACCGTCATGCTGTGCCAGGCCAGCGATGCTGTGCTGCTGGGCGCGGTCGGCGGGCCAAAGTGGGACGATCCCACGGCGCCTGTGCGGCCGGAGCAGGGCCTGTTGGGCATCCGCAAGGCGCTGGGGCTGTACGCCAACCTGCGGCCGGTCAAACTGATCCCGGCGCTGCTGCATGCCTCGACCCTCAAGCCAGAGACGCTGGCCGGCGTCGATCTGCTGGTGGTGCGCGAGTTGACCGGCGGCATCTACTTTGGGCCGCGCAAAGAGGCTACGCCTGGCGACGAGGTGGCCTACGACACCATGCTCTACAGCCGGCCGGAGATCGAGCGGGTGACGCGGCTGGCGGCCCAGGCGGCGAGGGGCCGGCGCGGCAAGCTGGCCTCGGTGGACAAGGCCAACGTGCTGGCCAGCTCGCGGCTGTGGCGGCGGGTGGTAACCGAGTTGATGGCGGCTGAGTTCCCCGATGTGGCCCTGGAGCACGTGCTGGTCGATGCGATGGCCATGCACCTGATTCGCCGGCCCGCGGCCTATGACGTGGTGCTGGCCGAGAACCTGTTCGGCGACATCCTGACCGATGAGGCCAGCATGTTGGCCGGCAGCATGGGCTTATTGCCCAGCGCGAGCCTGGGCGAGACGCTGAATCCCCACGGCCAGCCGCGCGGGCTGTACGAGCCGATCCACGGCTCCGCCCCTGACATTGCCGGCAAAGGTGTGGCCAACCCCCTGGCGATCATTCTCAGCGTCGCCATGTTATTACGCCACTCGCTGGGCCTGGAGACCGAGGCGCAGGCGGTGGAAGCGGCCGTGGACGCTGTGCTGGCTGCCGGCCTGCGCACGGCTGACATCGCCGAAGGAGCGGTGGAAGTCTTGAGTACAGCGGCGAAGGGTAACGCGGTGGTGAAGAACTTATCGGTTCACACAACAGACTATCGTTAGAGGGAATAGGCCCCCCCCTACCATGTTTTTGCGGTGAAAAGGACAGAAACAGATGACAAGGAAATGGCCGATTGTAGCAGTATTGGTATTCGTGACCCTGGCCATTGTAGGGTGTTCTCCAGAGCAGAGTTTGGAACGGTATTTGCGCCGTGACATAATGGCCGTTGCCAAGGACCTTGGAGCCGAAGTATCTGAGTTGGGGATTGGCGTCAGATTGGAGAATGTGAGAATCGAGGATAAAGCCAAAGGTATTCAGGACAAAGCTTCCGCGTATGTGGAGTTTTTGGTTCGATGCAATGCGACTGATCCTTGGAGTCCGGCCAGCTTGAGCTATGAATACGTGAGGCGTAATGACGAATGGGAGCGCAGCCAACAAATATCCGTTTCTATTCCCCAAGTAACGCGAGACAAGTATTCGGATTTGGCTTTCCCTTACGCGTTACCGGGCTGTTCGTTACATGACGATCCATCAAACTGGCAAGAAAAGACCGAGAATCGACGACTTCTGGAACAGCGAAGTGGTTATCTGGCGGTTTACAGATCGCACAGCGACGACGATCTCATACGCAATTACTCCTTTGGCAGCCCCAGATACGTTTACAGTTTCAACGCACAAATGCTGCTGTTAGTTGGCCCCTCCTGGCCATTTGTGCCAGAACGCAAGCGCGATCTCGAAACATGGCTTGGAAGACCTTTTACCGACGAAGAAATCGAAGCGTTTCGAAGTGATCCCAGCATGGAATCGCAAATCGTGGCCATTATTGCCGAACAAGAAAGCCAAGGCAAACTAGGCTACTACGACGACAGTATTTATTGTCGTGGCATTAATAGCAGTAGCCTAGCTGAGTTCTTTGGCATGGCGCTGAGTGATGAGGGCCGTCAAGTTCTGAAAGAGTGTGCATATTAACTCATCTTTCGTGTAAATCAGTGTAGTAGTTTCGTCAATTTGTACCACTATATGTAGTGGTATCGGCTTCTAAAACGGCGAATGATCAGACCAGATCACTCCAAGGATCAGCCATGTCGGTGTTTGGGATGCCCAATTGCGAGCTTTTTTACCGATCGGGCCGAGAATATTCAACATAATGCTCAGCCAGCAGGCAGATCAGGTGTCGATTCTAGGTCAATCTGGCCAGAATGGCGGTAATTGGCTTTTTGCCATCAACGATTTACACGAAAGATGAGTATTAACTAGAGGCTCAACGGCAAATGGCTGATGAAGTCCCGGTACTCTTCGAGATCAGAAGCGCCCCAGGTCATGGCAAGGTCGAGAATGGTGTCGTTCATCGACAGCCGCTTGTTCAAGATGAAGATACCAGGCATGTGGCGGCCTTCGGACAAGTGGTCCGTCAAATGCACCGGCATCGAGGCGCGATTGTTGGTCACCAGAATGAACTGGTGCTGTTCGCACCATATCAAGATGTCTGGATCTGGCGTCGAGCGAACCGGCGCCCCCGGATCGCCGATGCACCAGACCTCGATCAGGGGCCAACGTGCCTTGAGACCGGTTCGAAGAGCCGGATTGACGTGTTCGTCAAGGAGATACTTGATCTGACTCATCGATCCGGTACTCCGCAGGCTGCTCGGCGATTTGGTACTGGGCGCGACTTTCGGCAATCAGCAGGTCGATGTTATCGCCGTATTGCTGCCTTAGCTTTCTGAGGCGCTGAATGACTGGCGGTGGGTTCTTCTCCTGCTCTGCTCTCATCCGCTCGCCGAACTCCAGCCAGTCGGCCACGTACTGGTGCACCGCTTCCTTGTTGTGCAGGTAGTACAGGATCGTGGCGTAGACCTGCTCCAGGTCGATCGACCAGAACCGGGCGTCGATCTCCTCCGGCGTCTTGGCGTTGTGGATGTACTCGTACAGCACCGACTCGATGCCGATGCGGCTGCCCTTGATGCGAATATCGTTTGGCGCAAGAAAGTCGAAGTAGTCTTCCAGTTGCATGGTTGGTTCCTCCAATCGGCATTATACATCAAACGAACAGGTTTTACTAACAGCAATGCACAGCACATTAGTCGAGAAGAAACTACAGGTGAACACGGGCGCAGCAGGGTCGGCCAGGCCAACCCTGCGCGCCCGCTCCATCGGGTGAAGAGCGAAACGTGGCAAGAGGCCAGCAAGGCACGCGCCAGCGGGCTCGGTCAGGAGACCGGCCCGAGCGAGTCCTTGCAACCTGCAACCTGTAACCTTTCACCTCATGGAGATACGAATTACCATGCAAACACCCCCCATCTGGCTCTATGACACCACGCTGCGCGACGGTTCGCAGGGCGAGGGCGTCAATTTTTCCTGTGAAGACAAACTGCGTATCAGCCGCAAGCTGGACGATTTGGGCGTCCACTACATCGAGGGCGGCTGGCCCGGATCCAACCCCAAGGACATCGAGTACTACGAACGGGCGCGTCGCGAGCTGAACCTGAAGCAGGCCAGAGTCGTGGCGTTCGGCAGCACGGTCAAGGCCCACACCGACCCGGCCGACGACCCGCAGATCCGGCTGCTGGTGGACGCACAGACGCCGGTGATCTGCATCTTCGGCAAGACGTGGGACCTGCACGTCACCGAAGTCCTTCGCACGACGCTGGACGAAAACCTGCGCATGATCGGCGCCAGCGCGGCCTATCTCAAGGCGCACAGCGGCGAGTTTATCTACGACGCCGAGCACTTCTTCGACGGCTACAAGGCCAACCCTGACTACGCTCTGGCCACGCTGCAGGCCGCAGCCAGCAACGGCGCCGACGCGCTGGTGTTGTGCGACACCAACGGCGGCAGCATGTACTGGCAGGTGGGCGAGATCGTGCGCACGGTCAAGCAGGCCCTCGATCGCAGCGGCTACCGCGGCGTGCTGGGCATCCACACCCACAACGACGGCGACGTGGGCGTGGCCAACGCGCTGGAGGCCATCCGCGCCGGCGCAACCCATGTCCAGGGCACAGTCAACGGCTACGGCGAGCGCTGCGGCAACAGCAACCTGGTCAGCATCATTGCCAACCTCAAACTCAAGATGGGCATCGACGCGTTGAGCGATGTGCAGTTGGCCCGGCTGAGCGAGACAGCGCACTTCGTGGCCGAATTGGCCAACCTGCAATTGCCCTCGCACCTGGCCTTCGTCGGCCGCTCGGCCTTTGCCCACAAGGGGGGCACCCACGTCAACGCCGTGGTCAAGCTGGAGCGCAGCTACCAGCATATCGATCCGACGCTGGTCGGCAATCAGAAGCGGATCGTGGTCAGCGAGTTAAGCGGCAAGGATAACATCGCCGTTAAGCGGGCTGAGTTCGGTCTGGAAGGACTGAGCAAGGAGCAGGAGCGGCGTGTGCTGGACCGCATCAAGGACCTGGAAAACCAGGGCTTTGCCTTCGAGGGCGCAGAAGGGTCGGTGGCGCTGTTGCTGCGCCGCCTGCAGCCTGACTACATGCCCCCCTTTGAGCTCCTGCGCTATAAGGTCGTGGTGGAGCACATGAACGGCAAGGCGCACAACGGAGTGGTGGGCGCCGGCACCAGCCCACTGGCGGCAGCTAACGGCAACAGCGCCTACGATCCCGCGGCCTGGTTTGTCGAGGCAACGGTCAAGGTCAAGGTGGGCGGCCAGATCTTCCACACCGCCTCTGAGGGCAATGGCCCGGTCAACGCATTGGACCTGGCTTTGCGCAAGGCGATCCTTCAGTTCTACCCTCAACTGGAGCAGGTCTCGTTGGTTGACTATAAGGTCCGTATCCTGGACAGCCACGCGGCCACCGGCGCTACTGTGCGGGTACTGATCGAGTCCACCGATGGCCACACCACCTGGAGCACCGTTGGCGCCAGCAGTAACATCATCGAAGCGAGCTGGCAGGCGCTAGCCGATGGCGTTGAGTACGCGCTGCTGGGCATGAATCGCGTCGGCAATGGGTCAGGCGGCGCGGTTGGAGCGCTGACTGAGCCGGGCCGATCCTAGATCACGCGCCCAGTGAGGAGGCTGCACGTGCGCCGCCATTGGGTGAAGTCAAGGTCGCGCCAATACCGTCTCCCCAGCCCGCACGCGCAAACCTGGCCCTATCGTTATCTGGCCTGTGGCTGGAATGTAGACCTGAACTTCGCCGCCCAGAGGCAGGTGTCCGGTGACCTGCCCCTGTCGCGCGGCGTCTTCCAGATCGATCAGCGTCGTGATACGCCGCCCCACGAAGGTTGGCATGAAACGCCAGAAACTGCTGGCTCGCAGCTTCACCAGTACCTTAGCGCCGCTGCTTTGGCGGATGCCGACCCACAGGACGTCGTTGCGTTCATCCTGCTGTCCGGCGGGCTGATAGCGCCGATAGCGCACTATCCCCTCTGATGGCGCGCGTGTCACCTGGACATCTCCAGGGCGTACCCTGATTGTCACCTGGTAGGCCGGGGCCTTGAGAAAGCGAGGTTCCTGGACCAGGGCGACCTGACGAACCTCACCGTCGCACGGCGCAACCACCAGCCCATCGCCTGGCGGATTGGAGCGCGGTGGGTTGCGGAAGAGCCAGAAAACGCCGGCCAGGGCAGACTGGCTGGCGGCAATCAGCACGAACCAGCCTGGTTTTCGCCGCAGGAGCCAACCCAGAGTTCCTGCCAAGCCCACTGCACCCAACAGCGTCACCACGCCGCTGGCCTGATCCAGCGTCGAGATGTAGCTGTCAGGGGTGTTAAGGGAGTTCACGGGCAAGGTATTTGGTGACATAAAGTATCGGCGGGAATACTCTCGGCAGATAAAGCGATGCGTACGCGCTATGATTGTACCAACAAACACGAATGTTTTCACTAAGAATTATTGCACACTCCCTGGCGGGTGTCAATCTTCACGTAAGGAATGAAATGCCATGAGCCATGCCTTGCAGAGGAGCGAAGTCGCTGCGTTTTTCGATATGGACAAGACCCTGCTGAGCAGCAGTTCAGCGATTCTGTTGGCGCGCTATATGCGCAAACGCGGGGAGTTGGCCTGGCGGGACGCGATGCGCGTCGTTTCGGCTATGCTGCGCTATGAGCTGGGCCTGCTAGACATGATTGAAACGACGCGCATGATCGTGAAAGAGATGGCTGGCCACTCCGAAGCCGAGCGCATCGCACACACCCGGCAATGGTTCCGGGAGAATCTGATCGATTACGTGACTGAAGAAGGTCGCCGCTGGGTCGCAGGACACCGCCGGCTGGGCCATCGCGTTGCTCTGATTACAGCATCCCCCAGCTACACCGCTGACCAGTTGGCCGAGCACCTGGACATGGCCCAGGAAGATGTCATGGCCACCCGCTTCGAGGTCAGGCATGGACTGTTTACCGGCCGGATGTTGGAACCGATGATCTATGGCCAGGGCAAGCTGGATGCAGCCACGGCCTATGCCGACCAACATGGCGTTGATCTGCGACAAAGCTATTTCTACACTGACAGCATCGCCGACCTGCCATTGCTGGAGATCGTCGGCTATCCGGTGGCAGTCAATCCCGACCGTGCCCTGCACAGGCTGGCGAAGAACCGGGGCTGGTCAATCGTGCGTTTTTATTAGGGAAGGGGCAAGAAAAGCCCCGTGCAGACGGGGTGTCGGCACGGGGCAGAGGGTCAGGAGCTTTTCCAGATGGTGAACGTGTAGCTGAACACGTTGGGGTTGGGCGGCGGCGGTTCAGCGGGTCGTGGCGCCCGACTGGTCTTGATTGGCATGGATCGAACTTCGTGCAGCGGGTGTTCATCCGGCGTTTCGTCGCGCGGCGCACCCCTGCCTGACGAGTGTGGCATTTGAGGCTTGGCGCCTGCAGGCTTGCGCCGCTTGCGACGCGGCACACGGGTGGGCGGCTTCTGGACGGGCGCCTCGGCGGGTCTGTCAGCGTTTTTACGTCGGGACACGATGTTCACCCCTTAAAGATAGTCGCGCAGTTGCCGGCTGCGGCTAGGATGGCGCAGCCGGGCCAGCGCTTCCTGTTCGATCTGGCGGATACGCTCGCGGGTCAGGCCGAACATCTCGCCCACCTCTTGCAGCGTATACGTGTGGCCGTCCAGCAGCCCATAGCGCAGTCGCAGGATTCGCTCCTCGCGCGGCTGCAGGGTGTCCAGCAGATCGTCGAGTTTCTCGCGCAGCAGGGCCTGTTCAGCCCGCTCCGATGGCTCGGGACTGTCGTCATCCTCGATGAACTGTCCGAGCGTGCTCTCCTCTTCCTCGCCTACCGGCTGCTCCAGTGACAGCGGGCGCACGGCCGTGCGCAGGTAGCGATGCACCCGCTCAGCCGGGAGGTCCAGCGCGTCGGCCAGTTCCTCGGGCGTCGGCTCGCGTCCCAGGGTCTGCTCCATTTCCTGGCTGGTGCGGCGCAGCTTCAGCAGCTTTTCGCTCATATGCACGGGCAGGCGAATGGTGCGTCCCTGATCCGAGACGGCGCGGCTGACCGCCTGGCGAATCCACCAGGTGGCGTAGGTGCTGAACTTGTAGCCGCGTTCGGGATCGAATTTGTCCACGGCGCGCATCAGGCCCAGATTGCCCTCCTGGATCAAATCCAGGAATGGCACTCCGTGGCCGATGTAGCGCTTGGCCACGCTGATCACCAGCCGGCTGTTAGACTCGATCATCCGCCGTCGGGCCTGTTGTCCCAGTGCTATGGCTGCATTGAGCTCATCCTGCTCATCGGTCGTTAGGTCCGTCGAGCGAGCTTGCTTGCGGCTAGCCTGTTTGCCGGCCACCACGCGGCTGGCGAGCATCTTCTCCTCTTCAGCGGTCAGGAGGGGATGCGCGCCCATCTGCCTGAAGTACAGATCAACTGCGTCTCGAGCTAGGGCCAAATCATCCTCGTCTTTCGCAGAAATGACGCGACTGGGAGGAAGTTCAATCTCCTCCTCAACCTCGTCAACTTGATCCTGCACGGGGATATCCATCTCGCGCAGACGCGAGAACAGATCCTCTAAGACATCGAGGCGTTCTTCTACTTCAGGGAGGGTCTCCAGGATTTCATCATAGGTAATATACCCTTGCGCCGAAGCACGCTCTAGCAGCTCTGCAAGAGCATCAGCTTGTTCGGTGTTTTCCAGCTTAGTCGGTTCTTCCATAAATCCTTAGCACACTACTCCATCGAAATCGGTTACGGGTGCCGTGACTAATGCGACACGCGCGACCGTGTATAGGCGCGGCTACCTGGCGGCAAACTGGCACAGCGCACACAGCGTTTTGTGTGAGGCAAAATGCGGAGCCGTTCAGCGTCAATGGGAGTCCCGCAAAGCTCACACATGCCGTAGCTGCCGCTCATGCGACGTTCAAGTGCTTGTTCGATCTCTGCAATACGCTCCAACAATGCACTGCGTCGCGCAAGATTCATCTCCCATGTGATGATCTCAGGACTGCCAACGCCTAAGCCAAAGTCAGGTTTGTGCTGCAATTGGCGGTCCAACAATGCCAATTGCTGGTGCGCCTGATCGAGTTCTTTCAACAATAGGTCTTGAGGATCTTGGACCACGGGTCTGTGTTCCTCTCCCGCCTGCCGAATACGACCACGCTGTCGAAGGGGGGGAGTGACAAAGCAACTGGCTGCTAATCTAGCACGCAGCCTGGCCCTGGTCAAGGGTTGGCTGCGTTTGTGCTCCACAGGATGCTGGCTGTTTCAATATTAGCTCGTTCTCAAGTTGCCGTCCCAGCCAAGTGGTTGTGCGTCTGGCTGCTTCCCGGACATCGACAGGAACTTCGGTACCTACTCGTTTAGTATAGCATGGAAAAAATGCCATGTCAACACGTTTTTCAAGATTGTGGCATATCTCTCATTTTCAGCAAGCCCGTTTGAGCGTCGGGGGCAGCCTGCTATCGACACCGCCGTCTTTGACATCTCAGCCTATTCTGCTGTATAATCTTCCTCTGTTAGCACTCATATCTTTTTCTGAGATTTGCCTAATTCCTTGCCTACGCCGTAAAGGTCATTGACCCGCGGCGGATTAACTGATTAAGCAGGATTTAGGGTCTCTTGCAGGAGGAAGCGCACGTGACGTTAGTAGATATCAGCCCCACCGCCGAGCCACAGGTCGTTGAGCCCGTGGCCGTCGAGACTGCACCTGCAGCCGCACCAGCACCTAAAGGCAGGCAGAAGCCCAAGGTCCAAACTCTGCCGCGCAAGAAGATCGTCAAGGTGCTTAGCGTTGGCATGGAGGTCACCGGTAAGGTGAAGCGAGTCTCCGAATACGGCGCCTTTGTAGACATTGGCGTGGGGCGGGATGGGTTGCTCCATATCTCCGAGCTTTCGACCAGTCGTGTTCGCAAGGTGGACGACATGATCAAAGAAGGCGACGAGATCAATGTGTGGATCAAAGAGCTGGATCGAGACAAGAACCGTATCAGCTTAACGATGATCCCCCCGGGCACTAAGACCATCCGTGATCTGGCAGTTGGTGAGTTAGTGACAGGATCGGTTCAGCGCCTGACCACCTATGGCGCGTTCGTCGACATTGGCATGGAGCGCGATGCCATGCTGCACGTCAAGGAGATGGGCGATGGCTATGTAGCCAAGCCGGAAGACGTGGTCAAGGTCGGCGACGAGATCGAAGCGCGTATCAGCGGCGTTGACGCTCGCCGCGGGCGAGTCGATCTGAGTCTCAAAGGCCTGCGGCCAGCGTCGGCCAGCGCCAGCTTCGCTGACGAGATCGAAATCCAGCCTGTGGGTGTCGATGCTGACGTAGACGAAGAGTTGCCCACAATGATGGAGTTGGCTTTTCGTCAGGCGCTGGATGGTGAAGAAGACTATCAGCCACCCACACGCGGACGGAAGGCGAAGCGCCGCAAGGGTCGTGGCGGCGATCGCTATGAGCAGGACGACATCATCAGTCGCACGCTACGCTATCGAGGCTAGCTGCCCAGCAGCAGGTTGCCGATGATGAAAAAGTAGGTACATCTAAAGCTCCGGGCGCCCTGCCGGAGCTTTTTGTTCTGATTTTCGGGTGCAACATGAAGCGTCATCAGCTCACACTTGTGTTCGCTTTTGCTCTGGCGCTGCTGCTTGGCTTGGCGCTGGCCTTGCCATTCCTGCTTGACTCGTCCCCTCCGTCAGCCGCCCCGGCCAGCCTGGCTCCGGCCGACCCGTCTTCTGTTCCTAACTTAACCTTCGAGGGGATGATCCATGCCGTAGGCACAGGCGTTCCTGCGTTGTGGGTGATCGACAGATATCCTGTTACGGTGATCTCCACCACCACCATCATCAGCAATGGTTTAGTCGCGCGTCCGGGTGCGTGGGCCCGGGTTGAAGTGGTTAAGCTGGCAGGGCTGCAGGCTACTTCGCTGGAGTTACAGACTGTGCCCACCAGCGACCTTTATAATCGTATCGAGGTGTTGGACGAGGATCTGGGGCTGTGGCGCGTGGGCAACACCTGGGTGAGTGTTGGGCCGGAGACGGAGATCAGCGGGGCGACGCCGGCTGTGGGCAACCTGGCGCTGGTGCATGGCGCTCGCTCGGGCAGCGGCGTCGACGCCAGCCGCATCCTGGTGGTGGCCGCAGACGCTGAAGTGGTTTATCAGGGCGCCCTGAACCTGATGGGCGCCACCCTCTGGCAGGTGGACGATGTCACGCTGGAGATTGCGCCAACTACCGTTTTCTCAGGCGCAGTTCCGGCGCTGGGCAGCCAGGTGCTGGTGCGTGGCACAGAGACAGGCCCCAGGCGCATGCAGGCTGCCCACGTCTGGGCGCTGGAGGACATCGATCCGCAAGTGAACATGACCGCCTGGCTACAACGCATTGATGGCCAGGGCTTTCCCTATCTGTGGCGCGTGAATTTCCTTGACGGCCCCAACTTGCGCCCGGTATTCGTTGCGGTCTACGATGACACGCTGGTCGATGAGACTGCCGGACTCGCTGTGCCAGGAGTCTGGCTCTCGATCGAAGCGGTCAACCAGGGAAATGCCTTCTACCGCGCTCAAAGCATCGCTGTCTTGCCCAGAGCGCCCAAGCTTCAGATCATTGGGCCGATCGTGTCCCTGCCATCCGTTGGTCTTCCTGGCATCTGGCAGGTGGAGCAGTACCGCGTCGAGGTCAACGCGATGACCGGCATTCTGGGTACCCCTGATGTGGGCGACATGGTGTGGGTATCGGGCATGCCTGACTACGCCAATGTCGTACAGGCACAGTTGATCGAAGTGTTAGGCGAGTGAGGGGCTTAGCGCCTTGTGCATGTAGAGATCGTCCAGAGTGAAGCCGTGGCGTCGGTAATACGTCTCTGTGCCCAGCGCAGCAATCACTGCGATCTGACGCCAGCCAGCGCTGCCTGCAATCTGCTCCGCTGCCGCCAGCAACCGGCCACCCAGGCCGCGATGTTGCGCCTTGCCATCGCCCGCTGCTCCGATGTGCAGGGCCGGCCCGTAGACGTGTAATTCCCTGATCAAGGCGCATCCTTCCAACTCAGCCGGCCGTTCGATAGCTCGATCGGTCCAGGGCAACAACAGCCGCAGAAAGCCGGCCAGCCGGCCCTCGCCAGTTTCCATCGTCAGAAAGTGTTCCAGCCCGGCGCCGGTCTCGTAGCGCAGCACGCGCAGCTCGACGTCCCCCAAGTCCAAGGCGGCGTCCCCTACTTCCTGACAGCGGATACAGCCGCAGCGGCGTCCTGTGGCGGCCAGATGCTGCTGCACTGTCTCGCGCAGGTTGCTGGCCCGGCTGCCTTCGAGGATGTAATCGGCAGGAATATCGCGCACGACCCGCGTCAAGCGGCAGTAGGAGGGCACTTGGGCCTTGCAGTCGGCCAGCAACTCCACCAGTGTTGTCCCATCGTAGGGCTGATAAGCCCCCTGCTGCCACAGTTCATACAGTCCGGTGCCAGCCAATAGCGCCGTGGGATAGATCTTGAGGTCGTCAGGCCGGATGTCCGGGTCGGCCCACAGGCGAGCAAAGTCGTCGCGATCGCTGTGCGGCGTCGCGCCGTGGAGGTTGGGCATCCAGTGCAGATGTAGTTTGAACCCGGCCGCTCGCAGCAGCCTGCAAGCTCTTCGGGTCGCCTCCACATCGTGCCCCCGGCCATTGAGCGCCAGGATGCGGTCATCCAGACTCTGCACCCCCAACTGGACCCGAGTGACCCCCAGCCGCCGCAGCCGCAGCACCTCGCCAGGCGTCACCCAGTCCGGCCGGGTTTCGATGGTCAACCCGACGCAGCGACTGGTCGCCTGCTGGTTGAGACGTTGCGCCTCGTGCAGCGATGCCGAGTTGCTGCCGTTGAGAGCGTCCAGGCAGCGCTGGATGAACCATGCGCCGTAGGAATGCGGGTAGGCGCCCCAGGTCCCGCCCAGGACCAGCAACTCCACCTTGTCGGTTGGGTGGCCGGTATTGTGCAGGGCGGTCAGCCGGCTGCGGGTCTGCTGGTAAGGATTAAAGCCATGGCGCAGGGCTCTTTGCGCGCCTGGCTCGCGCGCCAGGTAGCTTTTAGGCATCGATGAGTCGTCGGGACAGAAGATGCAGTGGCCCGGGCAGCCGTCTGGCTGTGTCAAAACGGCCACCACGGCTACGCCCGACTGCGTGCGCACCGGTTTCATCTGCAAGCGGCTGAAAGTCTCGCGCTCGAAAGGCAGGTCGCCTGCCTCGACCATCGCACGGTAGGCGGCGACGAGTTGGCCCTTGCTGAAGAAACCGCTGCCATCGCGCGGATGGCGACGCAGGATATGGCGCAGGACCCGGGCGTCGAAGCTCGGCGCAGCCTGCACCGCTTCGATGATCGCGACGAGATCAGCCCGATAGCGTCCCACATCGATCGGCTCGTATCGGCTGGCCTCCAGCGCCGCTTGTTCCGGCATCAATTCTTCCATAGCGACCTGTTTCAACTCATGGATGCATCAACAGCCGAGACGCTGCTGCGTCTCAACCGTACTTTTTACGACCGTTTCGCCCAGCAGTTTGCCCAGAGTCGCACGCCTGATCAGCCCGGCTGGCGGCGGCTCCTCTCCTTTTTGCCTCACAGCGGCCGGTTGTTGGACGTCGGCTGCGGGCATGGCCGGTTGGCCCGTCTGCTGGATCAACAGGGACGTCGGGTGGCTTACGTCGGTGTGGACTACAGCGCTCAGCTTCTGGCCATCGCCCGTGCCGACGCAGCGGCTCTGTCTGTGCCAACAACTTTCGTCGAGGCTGATATCGCTGCTGGCGACTGGGTCGAGCGCCTGCCTGCCGGTCCCTTTGATGCGGTGGTGGCGTTGGCGGTTTTGCACCACATTCCGGGCTGGCAGGGCCGGCGCGCTTTGCTGGCGCAACTGGCTGGCTTGCTGACCGGAGAGGGGGTTCTGGCGTTGTCCACCTGGCAGTTTATGAACGAAGCCCGGCTGCGCCGCAAGATCGTGCCGTGGAGCGCAGTCGGGCTGACGCCTGAACAAGTCGAGGCGGGGGATGCTCTGCTTGACTGGCAGCGCGGCGGCGTGGGGCTGCGCTACTGCCATCTGGTAGATGAGATGGAGTTAGTGGCGCTGGCCGGCCGGTCTGAGCTGGACGTTCAAGCCATGTTTTACGACGATGGACGGGACAAGACTCTCAACCTTTTCGCAGTGCTGCGAAGCAGTCGTTAGTTGTCGCTGTTACGCCGCAGTAGCGGCATATAGATCGAGCGCACGAGCGGTTCGCCAACCGTCACGCTGCCCGCAGTGGTCACAGCGGTGACCTCCTCGCCTGCCACATTGGTGACTTTCAGCCCGCTCAGGCTGAGTTGGCTGGTTACTGGGGAGACTGCGGTCATGGTGACTGTGGCCAGCACGCCGCTGCCATTTGGACCGCTGGCCGCGCCATAGCTGTATGCGCCGAAGAGGGGCACACCAGGCCGGCCGGGCGCTGAAGCCAGCCGCAAGGCCCCGGTCGTGCGACCTGTGCTGCCCAGCAGACTGCTCAGATGAATATTGTCCACAGTGGTGTTGGCGGTGGCGGGGACGAAGTTGTATTCGAACTCGAATGCACCCAGATTCTGGGCGCTCTCGATGGCAACGGTCACAATGAACGATTGTCCCGCAGGCACAGTGGTTGGCGGGCCTACCACGTGCACCGTGACGGGCGGTTGGGCGTCACTGCGGCCATAAAGTATGGCCCATACGAACGCCAACAACAGCACCGCCAGCGCCGCGCGTCCTGGCCCTGTAATCCAACGATTTCTGACAGGGGTCTTGTTCATACCGTTTATCCTTAAACTGGTGTCTTCTAGAAACCGGGAGTTTGTACTAGCTGGATCAAGCACGAAGCGTTCACGAAAACTCCCGGTTTCTACGTGTACTCGGTTTAGCGCAGAAATAGTCTGAAGTCTTGGGCCCTCGCCCTTGGCAATCAACCCGGATTGTAGCATAGCACAAACGCACCAGATTGCCAACTACCCGTAGAGGAAGCATCATGCAATCGTTGGGAGAATGTTAGCAAACAGTTAGCTGCCGGATGCAGCAAAACGGGGCAAATGTGCGTTTAACTTAATGACTCCATCATTGAAGTCGGTCTGTTGTATTGGTTTGTGTTGGGGACAAGCCTGGAGTGAACAAATGAATGCGTTACGGATTGGATTGTTTGGCAAATTCGATGTGTGCTGCAACGGCGAACCGATAGAGGGCCTGGAGGGACGAAAGGTGCAGGAATTGCTGGCCTTTTTGTTGCTCCAGCGCAGTCGCGCCCATTCCCGTGAGTACCTGGCCGAGATGCTTTGGGGGCAGCGCGCGCCGGCCCAGTCCAGGAAGTATCTGCGCCAAACCCTCTGGCAAGTTCACAGCGCGTTGGCCGCCCACGGCCAGGACGCAGGTAACGAGTCGCCTCTGCTGGTAGACGACGAGTGGGTGAGCTTCAACCAGCGCTGCGAGCTGTGGCTGGACGTGGCTGTGTTCGAAGCTGCCTATGACCATGCGCAGGGCATCGCTGGCAGTGACCTGGACGGCGAACGCGCCGGTGGTCTGCGCCAGGCTGTACAGCTTTACAGCGGCGATTTGCTGCAAGGATGCTACGAAGACTGGTGTCTCTTTGAGCGTGAGCGCCTGCAAAATATGTACCTGGGTATGCTGGACAAACTGGTGGTCTTCTGCGAAGTCAATGGCGAGTACGAGGAAGGCCTCGCCTTTGGCTCCCAGGTTCTGCGCGTCGACCGGGCTCGGGAGCGTACCCATCGTCAAATGATGCGGCTGTACTGTCTGGCCAGAAATCGCACCGACGCTTTACGCCAGTACGAGCGCTGCGTGGAGGCTTTGCGCGAGGAACTCGACGTCATGCCCTCGCGTCGAACGCTGGATCTGGTCGAGCGGATCCGGGCGGGTTCCCTGGAGGGTGTTGCGCCTGGCGTGCTCCCGACAAACGGCGCCTCGCCCGATCGGACTCTGCCTGACGTTTTGACACGCCTTCAGCAATTGCAGATGCTTCTTTCTGATATGCAGCAGGAGCTGCAGCAGAACATCGACGCAGTCGAGACGGCGCTGGGCGGTCGCAGGTAGCGGCTGGAGCGTTTCAGCGATATCTTTCGTCCAGAAACGCAGTGTCTCGCTCGTCGGGATACCAGCCCAGGGGATGAAAGTTGAGCGGTTTGCGCTTTGGGTGGTCTTTGTCTGCCAGCGCCTCTTGGGTGCGCAGCCAGTCCCGCACTTCGCCTGTCATCAGTAACACCGATTGGCCATAGACATCTGTCCACATCCACCTGGCGTCCTGAGCCGGGTGATGGTAGGTGAGATAGAAACTGTAGCGCGGCAAGGCCGGGTATACCTTGGTGTCTTTGGCTTGGAGCGAACGTATACCGGGTCGTCCACAGGCCGGACACGTTTCGCCGGTGAGGCCATAGGGCGCGGCAGGCCAACCCAGGGCGCTGTTGGCAAACAAGCCGACGTATGTCTTGTCCTTCACCCCTTCAGCCTCCACGGCAAAGGTGGACAATCCAGCGATCATATTCGCCTTTTGCATGGCTTGAAGAAATTCCTCCGCTGCAACGTAGATCCGCGTCGTGCTGTTTACCCAGAACAGCGCTGCGTCTTCTCCCTTTGGCAGCCGGATGTGTAGACGGGGTGTAGCGCTGATGTGTGGCGCGGCAAGGCCACAATCGGAACAGCGATCTTCATCAAAGAGCGCTGCCTCGATCACCTCAACTCCCTCCCATTGGCCGCCGGATAGTCGCACCAGTTTGGCTGTCAGCGAGTCCTGTTCTGAGTAGCGGCGCAGCCCCTCTTCGCTGACGTGCTGCGCTGCCTGTTGTCCCAACCACGCGCGCATTTTGGGAATATGTTGGAAGTCGGCTTCTTCGAAGGTCCATGCATAAGCGTTCGTGCCCGCAAAGGGATAGGTCAGCACGCTGAGATGTTGCATCGCTTCAGGCAAGCTAGCCTGCAAGTCCTGCTCATCGGTGAGCACTGTGATTCTATATAATCTTTCCATGGAGATTTCTCGTTTCAGAATGGATTGACCAGCATGCATGTTGCTGCAATTCTCAGCAACTCAAATGGCAGGGAAAGGCGCCTCAGTGTTATTGGGCTGGATTGAGTGCATCATAGGTCTTCTTGGCTTCTGAGACGTATCGATTGGCGGCTTGTTGGCCCTGACCGCTCATCTTTGCCAGAACTTCTTGATACGAGGCGATTAGCAGTGTGTGAAGGATAGCAATAGCCGCTGGGTTGACTGCGACATACGCAAGCCAGTCCTCTGCATCATTGAGAGCAACTTCTGGGAACGCGGATCGAAACTTGGCATTGAACACCTGATGAAATCCGCCTGGGAAGGTTTCTGCCTCTGTGGCGATGCCATCGAAGTTGTGCAGCGCCCTGGGGAGCAATAGTCGTGTCTGTTCCGCAGGCCCGCCCAGCCATTGCGGCCAGGCATGGTGGAACTCAGGCGCCAGGATGTTGTCTTGCCACCAGGCAAGCGTGCGTTGCATTTTCGGATCGCCGGCAGCGTTAGCGGTCTCCGTTTCCAGATAGCTGGTGATCTGACTGGTAGTAACCTGATCGACTTCGATGTGGATCTCATCCGTTCCCTGAACGATGAGGCTGGCCGCGCTGAGCAACTGCCAGATTCTCTCCCGAATCTTCGATGGCAACTCAGGGCCTGGGGGAGGTCCTTGCCCCATTTCGATGCGTTGCTGGAAAGCCTGATTGATGCGCGCGCTGGCTGATGCCTGCATGGTTGCGCGCCACACGGTGTCTCGCGTCTTCCCTACCGGCGTTGGCTCAGCATCAAAGGGTGGAGCGGGCTGATGGAACTGCGTCTTGTGATCTATCAGGTATTGCTCGGCTCCGGCAGCATTGATACCCTGACTCTTCTTCATCTTGTCCAGTACGGAATTGATGCGACGCCGGGTCTGTTCATCGGCCGTTGGCATCTTTGCTTCGGCGGCCTTCACAGCTCGATAGACCGCTGTGGAAGCCCATGCGTGGGCAAAATCTGCGCCGAATGGGTTGCTCTGGTTAAGCGGTTTGGCCAGCATGGCCTGGATGCCAGCCTTCTTCTCCAGCTCTGTCTTCACGGCCAGCCAGCTATCGGGATTAGCTGCTTCGTCGGACAGCTCCTGCAGCGCCGCCCTGACTGCGGGCTGGGCGGATGGATGAATCATAGCCAACTCGGCGGCATAGATCATCGCCAGGTCTCGCTTTTCACCAAACAAGTCAAACAACTGCGCCAGGATCTGCGACAGGCTTTGCTCCGCTTTGACTGTGTCCTCGTCCTCTTTCTGGAACTTCTCGGCGGTGTCGTTGGCAGGAGGCGCTCCCTGACCCTGCCCGGCCGCGCCGGCGCTGGTCTGGGTCTCGGCCTGTTGTTTGGCCATGGCGGCCTCGTAGGCTTCTTTTTCGGTCGTATCGAGCTGCGGCAGCGCCTGCGAGATGAGACTCTCAGCCTGGCCGCGCTTTTCGCCCAGCTTCGACGCCTCGGATTGCCAGCGCGCAAGCTTTTGGCCGACGCTTTCTTCTGCGCTGGCAACCATCACCGTGGTGGTTGCGCCGCTTTCCCTGACCCATACCCGGTGGGACTCGCCGCCGCCGCTGAAGGTGATCGTGTCACCCACGGCGCCCAGGTCGCCTTGCTTGCCGGCGTCTTCCTCCTCACCGCCCAGGCCCACAGCCGCCAGCAGCCGGCGCCCCTGCTCCACCAGCCAGTCGATGACGCGGTCCAGAATCGACTCCACCCAGGCCTGCATCCCCTTGACCGTCTCCACGATCTTGTCAGGCAGGTCGCCCAGTCCGATCAGGCTGGCCAGAAAGTCGATCACGGGTGGGATCAGCTTGGCCAGCGCTGCTTCCACGGCCTTGGCCATACCGCCGATGTTACCGGCGATGATGTCGGCCAGGCCATTGACGATGGTTTCCACGAAGCTGAAGATGCGGGCGGCGTTGGTGAAGATCCACTTGAGCACTTTGTAGATCAACTCGATGGCCTGGGCGATGGCGCCCACCGGGTTGAACAGCGCAATCACCCGCACCGTGACGTTCTTGATCAACGCCTCGACCAGGAAGTTGATCGCAGCGTCCATGATCTGTTTCAGAATGTCGGCCGGGTTGAGCTGCTCCTTGATCAGCTCGAAGATGCCTTCGGGACCCTTCTCGATCAGCGCGGCGATGATGCTCCAGGCTTTCTCGACCAGCGCCACGTTCTGCTCACCGATGTGGCGCACCAGTATCTGGCGGATGCGCGGCCAGGTGATGCCCATCAGTTGCAGGAAGAAGGTGATCAGGCTCTTGAGGGAGAAGTCGGTGGGAATCTGTACACCCACCGAGGTCAGCCCACCGAACAGCCAGTCGATGAAGCCGTGCAGCAGGTGGGTCAGGATGTTGTCGAAGAATTGCTGGAAGCCCTGGCCGATGGCCGACACCAGGTTGTTGATGAAGCGTTCCGGGTCGTCGGCGATCTCGCTGATCACCTGCTGGACTTTGTTGACCAGCGCCCAGAAAGCTGACGGCTGAATGCCCACCAGGCTCAACAGCCCGTTGATGATAGCCCGGATCGGGTCGTCCAGGAAGGCACCGATGGCGTCGGCGATGCGGCCGATCAGCCCCTTGGCCTCCTCGCGCAGCTTCGCCACCTCGTCCTGCACCTCGCGCACGGAGCGCACGGCCTCGCGCGACAGGTTGCGATTGAAGTCCTGCTGGGTGGCGGACACCTGGTTCTGCAGCCCGTCTAGCTGGCCCTGCATACGCTCCCGTTCGGCCGCCGCCCATTCCTGCAGCCCCTCAGGCAGGTTCTGGGTGTACAGCGTGTCGATCTGCTGGCGCGCGTCGTCGATGATGGCCTCGCATGCGGCGATCACCGAGTTGACCTCGGTCGAGATCTCCAGGATCAGATCGCAGACGTCGTCGCCGAACTGCTTCTCCGCCCGATCGTACTCGCGCGTCACCCAGCCGGGCAGGCCGGTCAGGGCATCCCAGCCGGCCAGAATTGCGCCGCCAATGCCCGAATGGCGTTCGTCGATCCAGGCCTTGACCCGATTGAGGCTTTCGCGGAACTCGGTGGACAACCGAGCGACGCCTGCCCGCCATTTCTCCATGGCGTTGTTGGGCAGCGGTTGGAGCAGGGTGTTGACCCGCGTCTGGGCGTCGGTGAAGATTTGGCGGGCCTGGTTGCTGAGCTGCTCCCGCATCTGCGCTTCCGTGCCGATCATCTCCGTCTGTTGACCGCCGACGCCTGCCACCGTGCCGGATCGGGATTCGGCCAGCACGGCCAGAGCCTGCTCCTGCAGCGCTGCCATGTTGGCGCTGGCCTGCTGCAAGGCTGCGTTCTGAGCCGCCAGCACCTCGCCCGGCCGGGATTGGGCGGTCTCTGTCAGCTCGCCGCGCGCGGCCCGGGCTTGCACCACCGGACTGTTGGGGTCCTGGATGGCCTGGGCCGTGGCACTGTTCATGCCGGCCGCTTCCATGTCCGCATCGACCTGCGCCTGGTCTGGGCCAAGATCGGTAGCGGCCGGGTCGATGGGATCGGGCGCGGCTGCAGCCGCGTTGGGATCGGGCGTGGCAACCTCAGCCGGCGGCGCTACGATGGGTTGGGGCGACAAAGCAGGCGTGCCCTGCTGCGGCTCGTTCAGCGGGTCGTAGTCGCCCTGCACCCGCTCGGTGTCCCCCTGCACCGACTCGTTGAGCTCCCCTCCAGCCTCCTGGGCCATGGCCTGTGGATCTGCCTCGACCAACTCATCCTCGTCCACCGGCCGTTTCTCCCGAATCGACTGGCGGATACTCTCGCATAGCTCGACGATCTCAGGGCTGGGCTCTGGCCGGGCGCCCAAAGCCTCGGCCAGCCGCGCCTCGGCCCGGCCTTGGGTCTCGACCTCTGGCTCCTCCACCGCGCCGCGGGCTGCCTCTGTGCT